>CASELH010000057.1 GCA_949288715.1 uncultured Bacteroides sp.
TTTGACCTCTGCTTTTTTGAAGCAAAGATCCTAGTTTATTGTTTGAGTGGATCACTTTTCAATGAGTATGGGGGACTATTTTTCAATGAGTATATACAGTGGCGTATGCCTTGATGCAGGAGGGCGGGAACAAGGTTGCGGATGTCTATGCCCAAGTGGGTTTCAGAAACCAGTCGCACTTCTCGGCGGCGTTCAAGAGGCAGTATGGCGTCGCACCTACGGAGGTGGCTGTGCGTCCGTGAAAAATGAACTTTTCACCAATGATTTATGAGCCTGTCAACAATGACCGGCAATGAAATGCGGCTTATCTTTGCATCGTGATAAGGAAGACGGCGCGGCATGGCCTGAAAGCAGCCGTGGGCGACGTGCTTCATAGGGTAAAGGAAACTTTAAACAGAATAATAAGATGCAAAAGATGACAATCAAGACGGCAGTCGTGGCATTGCTTTCCTGCATTTGCGGTGCGGGAAACCTTGCCGCGCAAGAAAACAACCCATTAATGCATAAAGGAATCATGGAAGAAAAGTTGAATCTGACTCAGGAGTGGGACAAGGTGTTCCCGCTGAGCGACAAAGTGAATCACAGTAAAGTGACGTTCCACAACCGTTACGGCATCACGTTGGCGGCAGACCTCTACATGCCGAAAGGCGCTGAAGGCAAACTGGCTGCCATAGCCGTATGCGGCCCGTTCGGGGCAGTGAAGGAGCAGGTGTCCGGGCTGTATGCGCAGCAACTTGCGGAAAGAGGTTTCCTCGCCATTGCGTTCGACCCTTCATTCACGGGCGAGAGCGGCGGCCAGCCCCGTTACGTGGCGTCGCCCGACATTAATACCGAGGATTTTTGCGCGGCAGTAGATTATCTGTCGACCCGTGAGGACGTGAACCCGGAGCAAATAGGCATTCTCGGCATCTGCGGTTGGGGCGGCATGGCGGTGAACGCCGCAGCTATTGACACCCGCATCAAGGCTACCGTGGCATCCACGATGTACGACATGTGCCGCGTGACGGCCAACGGATATTTCGACCAGGCAGACAATGCCGATGCGCGCTACGAAATGCGCCGGCAGCTCAATGCGCAGCGCACGGAGGATTACCGCAACGGCACGTATGTCCTGGCTGGTGGCGTTCCGGAAACATTGCCGGAAGATGCGCCGCAGTTCATGAAAGACTACAACGCCTATTACAAGACGCCGCGCGGCTACCACAAACGCTCGCTTGGCTCCAACGGGGGATGGAACAAGACTTCATCTGTGTCGTTCCTGAACATGCCCATCCTCTCTTATGCCGGTGAAATCCGCAGTGCCGTGCTGCTCATCCATGGCGAGAAGGCGCACTCGCGTTACTTCAGCGAGGATACTTACAAGAAGCTGAAGGGCGACAACAAGGAGCTGCTCATCATACCTGGCGCCGTGCATACAGACCTTTACGACAACTTCGAGAAGATTCCCTTTGACAAGATAGAGGCTTTCTATCGCGAATATCTGAAATAGAGAGTATGGGTAGAGGGATGATTACCTTCCGGGACGGGCGGCAAGTCTGCCCGCTCGGGCAAGGTACTTACCAGATGGGACGGCGGCGCGCGGAGGAGATACAGGCCCTGCGCCGGGGCATTGACCTTGGGCTGACGCTGATAGACACTGCCGAGATGTACGGCACGGAAGACCTCGTAGGGGAAGCCGTGCGCGGCTGTAGGGACAGAGCGTACATTGTGAGCAAAGTATTGTCCGGCAATGCCAGCTACGAGGGAACAAAACGTGCCTGCGAGCGCAGCTTGCGGAGGCTCGGCACAGATTATATCGACCTTTATCTGCTGCACTGGATAGGGCGTTATCCGTTTTCAGAGACTGTCCGCGCCTTGGTGGAACTGCAACAGGAAGGGAAAATACTCTCTTGGGGGATGAGCAACCTTGATGTGGCGGACATGGAACGCATCCTTTACCTGCCTCACGGCAAGGATTGTGCCGCCAACCAGGTGCTTTACAACCTGAAGGATAGGGGCATAGAATACGACCTTATCCCGTGGAGCGAGCAACATAAGATTCCTGTCATGGCTTATACGCCACTGGGCGAGGGGCGATTGAGAAACAATAAGGCGTTATTGGATATAGCCCGCAGGCATGGTGCGACTCCCACACAGGTCATGCTATCGTGGATTATGCGTACGGGCAACGTCATCGCCATTCCGAAGGCAAGCAGCATGACCCATGTGGAGGAGAATGCCCGCAGCCTTGACCTTACACTGACAGATGAGGATTTGAAAAACATAGACAAGGCTTTTCCTGCCCCGACATATAAGGTGCGCTTGGCGGGTTGGTAGGTTTATCTTCTGCTCCTCTTAACAACAGAAAAATATCCTCGGAAACAGCCCTCAAAATAAGGCTGAGCAAAATTTGAACAGGCTCTAAAAATATTTATTGCTATTTCCCGTTTTTTTAGAAGATTAATTTCATGTCCAGCATGAGCAAGGCGAGTGGAAAATAGTCTTTCAACTCTTCTTTTAGGAAAGCTAAGGCTTGCCTGATGCGGTAGGCCACGGTTTGCGGCGATATGTTGAGCTGCTTGCTTATTTCTTCGTAGGTCATGTCGCGGAAACGGTTCATCAGGAAAACTTCGCGTTGTGCCGGAGGAAGCTGGGCAAGGGCAGTCCGGATGTGGTGGCTCAGGTCGTTTAGCAGGCAGATGTCGATATCTTCCAGCAAGGTCATGGTTCTCTCGTGGTAAGTTGCGTGGGCTTGGCGTCTCATTTCGTTTTGCTCCAGATGCCTGATGGCCCGGTGATAGACGGTGGTAAACAGATAGTGCTTGGGCGACTGTATTCCGGCCAATGTTTCCCGCTTTTCCCATAGCCACAGCATGGTGTCTTGCACGATTTCTTTGGCTTCTTCCGGCTCAACGTAGTGCTGGCAATAAGTGCATAGCACGGGGTAGTACATCCGGAACAAGTGGTCGAATGCTTTCCTATTGCCTTTTTGGATGGATTGCAGTAGGTATAGGTCGTCTTGGGCAGGCATATTCATGTTGCTGTGTTTTTCCATTTACCTTTTGTTGGGCAAAAATAGCGTTTTTTCTCGTTAATATCTTAATAAAGTATAAAATTTTATTTAGAATTTAATGTCTGTGGATTCTCAAGTCTCTTTTATAACAGAAACGAGAGTGCCGGCGGGTTGAGTCATGTGTAGAATGTCAGCCTTGTGTGACACCGTATTATCATCCGTTAAGACCGTAAAAATGAAAGGAGAAAAATACATAACCGACTTGTTGCTGCGCTATTGCGACGGCGAGACAGAAGGGCAGGAAACCCGGCGCGTGGAGCGGTGGATGGCAGCATCGGGCGAAAACCGCAGGAAGGCCGCAAGGCTACGTGCGTTGCTGATGGCGGCGGACGTTTCCAGTCAGATTTCGGATATGGATGTGGAGCGGGCATTGAAGCTGGTGCACCGGAGGATGGGCGAGCGTGGCAGGACAGGGCTTCGTCGCTGGGGGTATACTTTACAGAGGGTGGCTGCCGTTCTGTTCATTCCCATTGTAATAATAGCATCCTTGCAGTTTTTCAATAGGAACAGGGTAGAAGACAGGATGCTGGAGTTCAGAACGGATCCGGGCATGACCGCTTCGGCCAAGTTGCCGGATGGCAGCAGGGTCGTCCTGAACTCTTCTTCGGTGTTGCGCTATCCTGCGGGTTTTGGTAGCGATGAGCGTAAGGTAGAATTGGAAGGGGAGGCCTTCTTTTCCGTAGTAAAGGGTAAAAGGCCTTTTGTGGTAAATGTGGCCGGAGAATCCAGCATACGGGTGTATGGCACGGAGTTCAATGTCGTGGCCGAGGAGGGCGGAAGCCGTGTAAGCACTACCCTGGTAAAGGGCAAGGTCGGCTTTTCATACCTGCTTAACGGAAAGCGCAAAGAGTGGGTGATGCATCCGGGCGAAAAGTTGGTTTACGACAAAGCCGGGCAGTCGGTGTCACTGGCTCCGGCCGATGTGGAGGTGGAGACATGCTGGAAAGATGGCCGGCTGATTTTTAAGGATACTCCTTTTGAGGAGGTATTGGAGAAGTTGGGTAAACGGTATGATGTGAAGTTTGTGCTGAAAAATCCTTCTTTGGAGCATCACTCCTTTACTGCCAACTTCGGAAGGCAACGCCTGGAGCGTCTTATGGAATATTTCCAAGTGGCATCCGGCATACGGTTCAAGTATGTGGATGATGCCGGCGGAACAGATACCGAGAGACCAGTTATTGAAGTTTATTAACCATGAAAACAAAGTAGAACCATGAAACAGGACAGTACGTAAACCCTGTAGCAATGCCAAGGAAAGGGCTTGCCTTTCTTTGGCTGAGGCAAGCGCTATGCCAAACAAACTTTATCTATTAACTTAAAACAATGCTGAATTTATGGAAAAACACCATTCTAACCAATCGTCCGGGAACGGGAATTTCCTGGCGTGGTGCATGAAGAAAATCCCCCTTGCCATGAGTTGCGCCCTTGCCATGCTGTTTTGCATGACCGGCCCGATGCTGGCAAATGAAAGCTATGCGCAAAACACCGTCATTAGCGCAGCTTTTGAAGACAAGACAGTCAATGAAATATTGACGGAGTTGGAGAAATCCACTGAGTTCGTATTTTTCTACAACAACAAGCAGGTCGACGTGAACCGCCGCGTGTCGCTTCCTGCTGGAGACAAGAACATTTTTAATGTGCTGGATGCCATGTTCAAAGGCACCGAAGTAGCCTATAAGGTGATGGACCGCAACATCGTTCTTTACAATAAGGCTAAAGGCCTGGCCAGTGTAAATGGCGTGCAGCAGACCATTACGGTGACGGGAAACATTGTAGACGCTGCCGGCGAGCCCATCATCGGTGCCAGCATCTTGGAGCAGGGCACTACAAACGGTATTGTGACCGACCTTGATGGAAACTTTACACTGACCGGCGTAAACTCCAATGCTACATTGGTCATCAGCTACGTGGGCTATAAGACACAGAATGTCAAGTTGAATGGCAGAACATTGCTGAACATTGTGCTGGAAGAAGACAATGAAATGCTGGACGAAGTGGTAGTAGTGGGCTACGGTGTGCAGAAGAAGGAGACACTGACCGGCGCCGTTACCGCTATTAAGGCCGACGAAATCGCCACAACCAAGACCGATAACTTGATTACTAACATCCAAGGTAAGATGCCGGGCCTGTTAATCCGTCAGAAAACGGGTGAGCCGGGTACTTTCGATAACATGATTAGCATTCGTGGTTACGGTGACCCGTTGATTGTTATTGACGGTGTGACTCGCGACGGTGGTGCTGAAGAATTGGCCCAGCTGGCTTCCGAAGACATTGAGAGTATCTCCATCCTGAAGGATGCCTCCGCAGCCATCTACGGTATGAATGCTGCCAACGGCGTTATCATTGTCACCACCAAGAAGGGCGTGGCCGAGAAGACCCGCGTGTCCTACTCCGCCATGTTCGGTATGAAGAACCCCACGGGCATGGAGTCCACCATGGATGCTTACACTTTCCGCGTACTCGCCAACGAACGTGCTGCCAACGGTAAGGTAAACTTGCCTTACGGAGATGACATTCTGGAAAAATACCGCAACAACGAACCCGGTTATCAGGATAACGACTGGCTCGACCTGTTCCTGAAGAACATGGCCTTCCAGCAGAACCATAACATCTCGGTGCGTGGCGGTTCCGAAAAGGTGAAATACTACGTCAGCTTCGGCTATACTGACGATAACGGTCTGTTGAAGAGTGACATTCAGTACTACAAACGTTACAACCTGCGCAGCAACCTGACCGCCGAACTCGCCAAGGGTCTCACACTGAACGTCAACATGTCCGGCCGCTACACCCAGACGCAGCGTGCCCGCGAAGACTTCCAGTGGACCTACAAGACCCTGATTGTAAACGACCGCGGTATCGGTGGCTACACCATGGAGAATCCTAACCACTTGTCGCAGATAGGACCTGAGAACAAGAATCCTTACGCCTTGGTGAACAAGGACATTGACGGCTACCGCCAGAACAAGGGCATCAACTACGCTGCTGACGTGGAACTGCGTTGGGAACTTCCCTGGGTAAAGGGCCTTTCGGTCAGTGCTTTGGGCTCCTTCGACGGCAACAACCGCAACGAATCGCAGTTGGAAAGGAAGTATGACCTGTACGACTACTACACGGATGCCTACTTTGGCACAGGCGGTGCCGGTGCTGACAAATACACCAGCACCATCAACCAGTATCAGAAAATCTACGGTCGCTTACAGGCACAATATCAGAACTCCTTTGGGCAGCACAACATCAACGTGACCGCTATCGCCGAGTTGAGCAGCACCCGCAAGGACTACCTGACTGGCGCCCGCCAGTACAGCGAACTGTACACCAACGACATCCTCGACCAGGCTAGTGCTGGTACGGCCACCAACGGCGGTTACCGCAGCTTCGGCCGCCTGGCAGCCTACCTGGCACGTGCCAACTATGACTACGCAGGCAAATACCTCTTCGAAGTGGTAGCCCGCTACGATGGTTCTTACCGTTATGCTCCGTCCCACCGTTGGACGTTCTTCCCGTCGTTCAGCGCCGGCTGGCGTATTTCGGAAGAAAAGTTCATTAAGGACAACCTGCCTTTCATTACCAATTTGAAGCTGAGAGGTTCTTACGGTAAGAGCGGTTACGATGCCGGCGATCCGTTCCAATACGTTTCGGCTTACACCATGGCTTCTTTGAATAACAATCCTTTGGGTTATGTATTCGACGGTAGCAGCCAAGTGATAGGCTTTGTGGCTCCGGGCGTGGTAACCGACCAACTCTCTTGGGTAACTTCCGACATCGCCAACATCGGTATCGACTTCGACTTGTGGAACGGCAAGCTGAACGGTAGCTTCGAGTGGTTCAACCGCAAGAACACCGGCATCCTGGCCGACCGCCAACAGGCTGCACCCGACACTTTCGGTGCCAGCTTCCCGGAAGAGAATCTGAACTCTACCCGCAACCGTGGTTTTGAATTCAACATTGGCACACGTGGACAGATAGGCAAGGATTTCCAGTACTCCGTATCGGCCAACTTTACCTATGCCCGCGAGCGCAGATTGCATCAGGAAGAAAGACAATTCCAAAGCTCCATGGACCGCTGGAAGAACGGCACGTCCGACCGTAACCAGAACATTATGTGGATGTACAAGTACGACGGCCAGTACACTTCGCTCGAGCAATACGAAAATGCTCCTTTGCTGGGCGGCAGCCAAGGAAACTCTATGATGTTGCCGGGCAGTTTCCGCCTGCTCGACCTTAACGGCGACGGCATCATCAACTCGAACGACGAAGTGCCCGACTTCTGGGCTACCGGTGCCAACCCACCCATCCAATACGGTCTGACCATTGCCGCCAGCTACAAGAACTTTGACATCAACATCCTGTTCCAGGGTGCATCAGGTTACTCCATCTCCTATCCCAACGATGACGTTTGGGGATACGGTGGCAAGACTAATCCGACCTACCTGCTGGAGAAATACCTGGACCGCTGGCACGTGGCCAACACGGGCGACGACCCCTACGACCCCGCCACCCAGTGGGTTTCCGGCAAGTATCCCGCCCTGCGTCAAAGTTTTGACAACACCACGGACAACGGTAACAGCTACGACACCTCGTTCTGGAAACCGCTGGCAACCTACGTCCGCCTGAAGAGTTTGGAAATCGGCTATTCGCTGCCGAAGCCGTTTATGCAAAAACTGGGCATCAACAGTTGCCGATTCTTCATCAACGGTTCTAACTTGTTCAC
This sequence comes from uncultured Bacteroides sp., assembly GCA_949288715.1. GTDB lineage: Bacteria > Bacteroidota > Bacteroidia > Bacteroidales > Bacteroidaceae > Bacteroides. The sequence continues at coordinate 7,764 of CASELH010000057.1, forward strand.
CATCTGTAACGATTTGCTGAAGAACGCCGACCCCGAACGTGAGGAAAGAGACTGGGGCGCCAACCTGGCTTATCCGTTGATGAGGACGTATAATATTGGTTTGAATATTAACTTTTAATCCCGAAGTATTATGAAAAGAAACATATTTTCAGTAGCAGCCTTGTGCGCCTTGATGAGTCTGTCTGGCTGTAATGCTTTTCTAGAACTGGAGCCGCTCGACAAGGTTTCGCCCGACCAGCTGACAAGCACGCAAGGAGGCGTCAAGGCACTGCTTGCCAACATTTACACGAAGATGCCGATGGAGGATTTCGACTACCGGCCCAACAACGGCTTCAACCAGCACAGCTATGACGGCGTGAACGCCACCACCCGTCTTTCATTCTACACCGATGAGTCCACCCGCAGCGATGCCGGTCTTTTCGGTCAGGAAGGATTCAACTACTGGCCCTACGAAGACATCCGCCAAGTGAACCTTTTCATGGAGAACGTGGCGACTGCCAAGGAAAAAGGCACCATTACGGAAGACGAAGCCAACCGAATGACCAGCGAGGCTCACTTCATCCGCGCCTACATATATTTTGGTATGGCCAAGCGGCTGGGCGGCGTGCCCATTATCGACCATGCACAGGACGATGAATACGTGCCTGGCGATCCCTCTTCCGTGGCCGTGCCCCGTAGCACAGAAAAGGCTACCTGGGACTTCATTCTGGCTGAATGCGACTTAGCCGCCCAGTACCTGCCCGAAACGGCAGATACTGACAAGTTCCGCGCCACCAAGTGGGCAGCCTACGCCCTGAAGTCGCGTGTAGCATTGCACGCCGCTTCCGTGGCCAAGTATTGGAACCGTGCCCCGCTGGCCGGCCCTGCCGTAGACCAGAACTTAGTGGGCGGCATGACGGCTGCCGATGCCGACGCTTACTACAAGGCTTGCATCGATGCGTCCTATTATCTCATTAAGAATTCGGACAGAGCACTCTACATGCCTGCGCCCGCCAATGCGGAAGAGGCTGCCACTAACTTCCAGGAGCTGTTCATGCAAGGGGAAAATACCGACGAGTACATCTTTGGCAAGGGCTATTTGGACGGTACCACCAACACCAACCAGGGACACAGCTGGACACAGTGGAACGTAGCTCCGCAGGCCAATGCCTTCGGTGCCTTGAAGTACGGCCGCTTCAACCCCACGCTGGACATGATAGACCTATTTGAAGACTACACCGACAATGGCCAAGGCGCCAGTTCGCCGATTGCAACTCGCACTGACGGCAACGAGGACTACGTCATCCGCAGCTTCTCCGGCAATAGGCAAGACCTGGCTTCCATCCCGTTCCGGAAATACAACAGCCTGTATGAACCCTTCGCAGGCAAGGACGCCCGCCTGCTGGCAAGCGTCATCGTGCCGGGGTCGGTATATGACGGTATCGACATTATCATTCAGGGCGGCCTTATCAAGCCGGACGGCAGCTACATTTCTTACGCCAACGACCCCGTAGAGAAGGACGGCAAAACTTACTACGGACTAGGTGCTGAAGGATCAACGATGTTCTCCGGCTACCTGTACGTAGGTAACGGTGAAAACTCCAATTGGACGGCCACGGGCTTCTTCGTACGTAAGTACATGGACGAAAGCGTCAGCCTGGGTTCGGACAACGCCTCTACCAACACGTTCATCGACATGCGCCTGGCAGAAGTGTACCTGAACTACGCCGAAGCTACTTTGGAGAACACCAGCGGCTACGGCGACCAGACCCTTGCCGCGCAATACATCAACGATCTGCGCCACCGTGCCGGCCACACGGACAACATCCCGCTGACGTTAGACAACGTGCTGAAGGAACGTCGCGTGGAATTGGCTTTCGAGGGCAACCGTTACTGGGACCTCATACGCCGCCGCGAATTCCACACCGAATTCGCCAACGACCGCATGCGTCACGCCTTGGTGCCGATGTTGGATTTGCGCGATGCCGACCCGAAATACGTTTTCGCACGCGTCAACTTCTTGCCGGATGAAAACGGTGGCGGTAACACGTTCCAGAACGTGGACTACTACAGACCGATTCCGAACACCGATTCCAACGGCTTGGTTCAGAATCCGGGACGTTAACGCCGAGAAAGCCTGCTGCGTCGCTTCGTAGCGTGGAAGCGCTACCACGCAAACAACACATCACTACCACGCAAGCGTATCCGTGCTACGCAAGCGGCGCCATGGCATCGGCAAAACGACCGATAAACAATTTAACGAAACATTACAAAACAAGAAAAACATTATGAGAAAAATATTCTTAGCTATTTCCTGTTGCCTTTTCGCACTGGCTTCGTGCGAAATAGACAATTACGAAGGCCCCGATGCTTCTATCCACGGCTACATCCTTGACGAGAAGACCGGCGATCCGGTAGGCACGGACATTGAGAATGGCTCTGAAATCACGGTAGTGGAGCAGGGCTGGGCGAATCCGCAAGACCAAAAATGGAAAATCATGAACACCGGCGAATACCGCAATGAGATGGTTTTCGCCGCTACCTACGACGTGCGCTTTGAAAACTGCAACTTCTACCCTGCTACTTTCAACGATTTTGTTGTTAAAAAAGGTAGCAATTCGTACAATTTCGAAGTAACTCCGTATATTCGCGTGCTAAACCCGAGTATCACCCTGAACGGTAACACTGTCACCGCCACCTTCTCGTTGGAAGGCGGCAAGGGCACGGAGAAGTTGAAGGAAATCCAGTTGTTCGTCTTCACGGACAAATGGGTGGGCAACAACGTGAAGGCATCCTTGGAAGGAACCGGCTACAAACAGACGTTCGACCCCTCTATCGACATCAACTCAGCAACGGTTTACACGCTGACCATCGACCTGACGGAAGAAGCCGAAACCTTCAAGTACGACAGGAATTACTACTTCCGCATCGGTGCCTTGGCAGACGTGTCGGGGGTAGGTACAATTCGGTACAACTATGCAGAACCGCTGACAGTCATTGAGATTAACTAATAACCCCAAGGTTAAGCGATAAACAAATAGCCTGCCGGCGTGCTGGCAGGCTATTTTGGTATCCAAGCCTACTTCCAACCTTCCCCCGTGGGGAAGGAGAATGGGCGAAGAAAGGAGGCATACGCTCTGAACTCCCTCCCCACGGTGGAGGGATAAGGAGAGGTTTTAATGTATAACCCGCTCTGCCCCCCCTCTCCATAGGGGAGGGATGGGCAAGGGCTTTAACTCAAACACAAATATAAAAAAGACCATGAAAAAAAGAAGCTTACTTCTACTACTGCTACTCTGTGCAGTGTGCTGCGGGCTGCATGCCGTGCAGTTGAATTCCATCTATCAGCAGCGGCCGGACGACCCTGAGGCCTACTACTTCACCCCCGAGAACTACGGTATCCGGGCCGATGGACGAATGGACGTGTCCGACGCTCTGCAGGCGGCCATCAACCAGGTGAAGCGGGAGAAGAACTTTGGTATTCTCTTCATCCCCGAGGGTAAGTATCTCATCAGTAAGACCATTTATATCCCCACGGCCATCCGCCTGATAGGCTACGGCAAGAAAAGGCCGGAAATCATCCTGGCCAAGAACTCCCCCGGCTTTCAGGAGGAAGTGCCGGACGACAAGGGGAAGGCACGCTACATGTTCTGGTTCACCGGTAGCATGGTGGAGGAGGGACAGCAGCCCCGCGATGCCGGCGCCAGCACCTTCTACAGCGCCATGAGCAACATAGACCTGCGCATTGAAGATGGAAACCCGCACGCCGTGGCTCTGCGGACGCACTTTGCCCAACATAGTTTCATCAGTTATGTGTCCGTGCACATAGGCAAGGGAAAGGCCGGATTGTTCGACGTGGGCAACGAGCTGGAGAACGTGGCCTTCTATGGCGGCGACTATGGCATCTACACCACCAAGGCCTCTCCCGGCTGGCCGGTGATGATGGTGGACTCGTACTTCGAGGGCCAGCGAGTGGCTGCCTTGCGCGTGCAGGAGTCCGGCCTGGCCATGGTGAACCTGCAGGCCAAGAATGTGCCCGTGGTGTTCGACATCGACCCCAACTATTGCGACAAGCTCTTCCTGGAGAACAGCTACCTGGAGAATGTGAAGCAGGCAGCCGTGGTCATCACCAACGAGAACAACAGCAACAACCAGATTACCTTCCGCAACGTCTATTGCCGTAACGTGCCCGTGCTGGCCAAGTACACCCGCAGCAACACTGAGACGCGCGTGGAGCACAAAGTGTACCAGGTGAAGGCTTACGATCACGGCCTACAGATGGACAATCTGCTGGACGAGCCGGAGTATGAGACGCTGGCAGACATCGTCCCCCTGGCCAAGATGCCCAAGCCCTTACTGACCGACATCCCCGCCCTGCCCGGCATGGAGACGTGGGTGAACCTGCGCGAACTGGGCGCCAAGGGCGACGGCACGACCGACGACACCAAGGCTATCCAAGCCGCCATCGACCAATACGACAACATCTACGTGCCCCAAGGCTGGTACCGGGTGACGGAGACGCTGAAGATGCGCCCCGGCACGCGGCTCATCGGGCTGCATCCCTTCGGCACGCAGCTGCGCCTGGACGAGAGCACCCCGGCCTTCAGCGGCTTCGGCGGGCCGAAGGCCTTGCTCGAGTCGTCGGAGGGAGGAGACAATATATTATATGGTATAGGCATCAACACCGGAGGCTATAACTATCGCGCCGTGGGCGTGAAGTGGATGGCGGGCGAAGGCTCGTACATGAACGACGTGAAGTTTGTGGGCGGGCATGGCGGACTGGAGAAGCCTCGCCCCGGGCAGCCCGTGCGTGGGTGGCGCCCTGCCAAGGAGCGCATCAGCTCGCCGGAGCACCCCGTGGCCGCACAGGGCATGGACCTGGCCTGGGACAACCAGCACTGGAGCCTCTGGATAACGAACGGGGGCGGCGGTACCTTCAAGGACATCTGGACAGCCAGCACCTATGCCACGAGCGGCGTCTACGTGGACCGCACCGCTACGCCGGGGCGCATCTACGCCATGTCCATCGAGCACCATGTGCGCAACGAGGTGCGCTTCAACCGGGTGGAGAACTGGAAAGTGTACTGCATGCAGACCGAGGAGGAGAGCCGCGAAAGCTCTCAGTGCCAGCCCATCGAGATGGACGACTGCCGCAACATCACCTTCGCCAACCTGTACATGTTCCGCGTCATCCGCATCAACACGCCCTACCACAGCTCGGTGCGCATCCGCAACTGCCGGGACATCGCCTGCCTGAATCTGCACAACTACTCGCAGATAAAGTACACCAATAACATCGCCGTCTACGACCAGAGCAAGGGCATCGAGATACGCCCTTGGGAACTGTCGCGCCTCATAGTGACGGGCGACGAGCCGCGCTGCGAGCCCGTCAGCCAGGAGCCGGGCGTGGTGAACCACCTGGCAGGCGACTTTGAGTTTGCCGAAGGCCTGGCCACCGACAGCAAGGGCAACGCTTACTTCTGCGACCACCGCATGCGCCGCATCTGGAAGTGGGATGATGCCCGCCAAGCCCTCACCCTGGTGGCCGACTTGCCTTGGAAGCCCTCGTGCCTGGCCTTCGACAGCCAGGACCGCCTGCTCGTGCTCTTCCGCTACGACCCGCAGCCGGGCTATGCCCCCGACCGCACGGAGGAGGTGATGCCCAAGATGCCGGACACGCGCGGCACCTCGTTCAGCGGATACGGCAACTCGGCCTACACCATGCGCATGTATGCCATCGACCCCGACCGGCCGGAGGAAACAGTGAGCCTGCTGCCCCGCGTGCCCATGGGGCAGGTGGCCCAGGTCAGCAAGGCCCTGCACCCGTCCAACCGCTGGCGCGACTTCCACGACTTCAACGAGGTGACGGTGTACAGGCCCGAGATGTGCTTCCTGGCGCCGGACGGCAAGACCGTCATTCCCCACTACTTCGACCTGGCGCGCTGCTCGCAGCTGCTCGAGGCCTGGCCGGGACGACCCTTCTACACCAGCGACGAGTACGACCGCCGCATGGTGCGCCTCGATGTGCAGCCCGATGGCTCGCTGACCAACCTGCGCTACTTCGTGGAGCAGGGCGAGTTCGGCTCGGCGGTGGATGCTGACGGAAACCTCTATGTGGCCGACGGCGAAGTCTATGTCTTCGGCCCCGACGGCAAGCGGAAGTCCGTCATCCGGATACCGGAACGCCCGTCCACCCTGCGCTTCGGCGGCAAGGAGGGGACAACACTCTACATCACCGGCAGGGCTAACCTGTTCAGTGTCAACGTAAAGTAAGTGCCTTCCTCTTCCGCCTTGGCGAAGACTGAAACGACCCTTAAGGGTCAACGTGGCTAACCCTCAAGGGTCATTGGCATCGACCCTTGAGGGTCTGCGGTAGCGAGGCTTTGGTCTCGATGCTTCCTCCGCCAAGGCGGACGTTTTTCAGACAGCAATATTAACCCTTAAACAACACATTAGTCATGAAAACTCTACGGTTATGGCTGGCGGCGTGCCTTTGTATCGCCGCGCTTTCGGCCTTCGGCATGGGAGACGGCTCGGTCTACACCCAGCGGCCCGACGACCCCGAGGCCTATTACTTCACCCCCGAGAACTATGGCTTCCGGGCCGATGGGCGGCAGGATGTGACCGATGCCCTGCAGCGCGCCATCTTCCAGGTGAAGCGGGAGAAGAACTTCGGCATCCTCTTTCTGCCCGAGGGCGAATACCGCATCAGCCGCACCATCCAGATACCCTCGTCGGTGCGCCTGATAGGCTATGGCAAGCGGCGCCCCGTCATCTACCTGGCGGTGGACACGCCGGGCTTCCAGGAGGGGCGGCAGTACATGGTGTGGTTCACCGGCGGCATCGCTCCCGAGGGGCGCGAGCCGCAGGATGCCGGGGCGGGCACATTCTACAGTGCGCTGTCCAACGTCGATTTCCGCATCGGCCGGGGCAACCCGGCAGCCATCGCCATCCGCTCGCACTTTGCGCAGCACAGCTTCATCAGCCACTGCCACATTGAGATAGGCAGCGGCCTGGCCGGCATCTGGGATGTGGGCAACGAGATGGAGAACGTCAGCTTCCGCGGCGGGCAGTATGGCATCATCTCCGGCCGCACCTCCCCCGGCTGGCCTATGATGATGGTGGACACCTACTTCGAGGGACAGAGCCGGGCGGCCGTCCTCTCCAAGGAGGTGGGCTTTGCCATCGTAGGCATGCACGTCAAGAACTGCCCCGTGGCCTTCGAGATGGCCGAGGGACTGGCCGACCGCCTGCATGTGGAGGACGCGCTGTGGGAGAACGTGCAGACCGGCGTCCGCGTCGGTGTCACGGGCAACACCTTCTCGCAGCTGAACATGACGAACGTCTCTTGCCGAAACGTGCCCGTGCTGGTGCAGTATGCCTCGGGCCAGGCGCCGGTGGAGGCTCCCGCCAAACTCTATGTGGTAAACGACCTGACCTATGGCTACACCTACGACAGCATGGAGGCTGAGCCTGCCTTCCGCCAGACGTGCGACCTCCGTCCCGTCAGTTCCCTGCCCAAGCGGCTGGATGCCGCCGTCCCGCAGTTGCCCGGCATGGACACGTGGGTCAGCGTGCGCTCCTTCGGCGCCAAGGGCGATGGGGAGACGGACGACACCCCCGCCTTCGAGCAGGCCATTGCCACCGGAAAGCCCGTCTACGTGCCCCAAGGCTGGTACCGCCTGACCCGCACGCTGCAACTGCGCGAGGGCACCCGGCTCATCGGCCTGCACCCCTTCGGCACGCAGCTCGTGCTGAAGGAGAGCGAGCCCGCCTTCAGCGGCTTTGGCACGCCCGTGCCCCTGCTGCAATCATCGCAGGGGGGGGACGATGTGCTGAACGGCATCGGCATCAACACCGGCGCCTACAACTACCGCGCCGTGGGCGTGAAGTGGATGGCGGGCGAGGGCTCGTATATGAACGATGTGAAGTTTGTAGGCGGCCACGGCACGCTGGCCAAGCCCGCTAAGGAGGGAGAAGCCCGTCCGCGCCGCCGGGCGGAACGCCGCATCAGCAGTCCCTCGGCACCCGTCATGGAGACCGGCAAAGACCTGGCTTGGGACAACCAGTACTGGAGCCTCTGGGTGGCCGACGGCGGCGGGGGCACCTTCAAGGACATCTGGACAGCCGACACCTATGCCGCCGCAGGCCTCTACGTGAGCGACACCGACACCCCGGGGCGCATCTACGCCATGTCGCTCGAGCACCACGTGCGCACCGAGGCCCGCTTCAGCAACGTAGCCAATTGGAAGGTCTACGCCTTTCAGTTCGAGGAAGAGGGCAAGGAGGGGCCGGACTGCCACATGGCCGAGCTGTCCGGCTGCCGGGACCTGGAGTTTGTCAACGTATGGATGTACCGCGTCATCCGCGCCTACCTGCCCAAGGAGATAGGCTTCCGCGTGTGGGACTGCGAGAACATCACCTTCCGCAACATGCACAACTACACGCAGGTGTTGCCCGTCATAGAGTTTCCCGTCTACGACATGAACAAGCGCCTGCCCGTCTATTCGTGGGACTTTGCCCGGCTCACCATCACCGGGCAGGAGCAGGGACTCCGCCCCTCGCTCGACGCTGTGGGCACCCCCGTGCGCCTGGCCACCGGCTTCGAGCTGGCCTCCGGCGCTGCTGTGGATAGCGAAGGCAATGTGTACTTCTGCGAGAACCGCCTGAAGAAGATATACAAGTGGTCGGCTCAGACCGGCGAAGTGACCCTCCTGGCCGATTACCCGTGGAAGCCCTTCACCCTGGCCGTGGACACGCAGGACAACCTGCTCGTCATCTTCCGCTACGACCCGCAGCCGGGCTACCTGGTGGACGGGCGGCAGGAGACGGTGCCCGTCTTGCCGGACGACAACCCCATGTACAGCGGTTGGGGCAACGGCGGCTGGGCGGCCTGGGGATACTCCTTTGACCCGGACAATGCCGACGCTACCATGAAGCCCATGCCCCGTGTGAAGACGGCGGAGGCTGAAGGGGTGGCCCGCGTCATCCATCCGTCCAGCCGCTGGCGCGGCGACTTCGACAAGGTGGTGGAGAGCATGCCCGAATACAGCTTCCTGGCTCCCGACGGCGTGACGCTGATACCCGAGACCTACGACCTGGGCCGTTCGTGCGCCCTGACTGCCGTCACTCCCGGCCAGTCGGCGAAGGCCTACATCACCAACGAGAACAACAAGACTACCCTTGCCTTCGCCGTAGATGCCGACGGCAGCTTGTCCCAACCTCAAGAGCTGTGCCCCTACGGCCAATACAGCAACGTGACGGACAGCGAGGGCAACATCTACGTGGCCGACGGCGAGATACACGTCTACAGCCCCGACGGCAAGGAGCTGCGGCGCATCCGCCTGGAGGAGCGGCCCATCTCGCTGGCCATTGGCGGCAAGCAGGGCGAACTGCTGTTTGCCACAACCACGCGGTCTGTCTACGCGCTCCGCATCAAGCGTTGACAGGGATTGGTGATTAGTGGTTAGTGATTAGTGATTAGTGATAAGTGAGGGGGGGAGCGCTTCCTATTAACCGCTAATCACTAACCACTAATCACTCTTTTCGTGTCGTGATGTGGAAGCAGCCTTGCCGCACTTCATACTTCACGTAGCAGCGGTCGGCCTTTTGCAGGTCGCGCAGCACTTCGGCCAGCACGAGTTTCAGGGTGTCGGCGCTGACGTCCTGCATGGGGCGGCCATCCGGGTCTTCCACCTTCTCAAAACGTTTCCAGCTGACGTCGAACGTAGTGCCGTAGCAGTGGGCCGAGTTGGCCGATGCATTGACATTGCGCCGGCGCAGCTTCTTCACATCCTTCACCGTGCGCAGCACCGAGGTCACCACCACCTTGTTGGGGTTTAGTCCCTTGCAGCGCAGCGAGTCGAGAAAGTTGGCTCCGATGGTGTCCAGCAGGTTGGCGGCGCCGGGGGTGAGGTAGGGGATGGAGTGCGTCAGCGAGTCTACGGCATAGCGTTCGTTGCCGGCAATGAGGTGCAGCGTGCTCGTCATCTCCGCGGCCTCTTCTTGCGAAGCCACGGGAGGCACGCCCAGTGCCCGGGCCACCTTGAGGTGCTTGGGGTTCTGGTCGTTGAAGGTGCGCTGAAAGCCTTGCACGCCGCGTATGTTGCGCGGCTCGTTCATCTTCATCGACATGTCTTTCTTCTTGCAGCCGCCAAAGGCACAGGCGGTTGCCAGCCCTATCAGGAGCAGGGTCATCGGTTTTCTATAACAACGGTAGTTCATTGGCTTATGTTTTGCGGGCAAAGGTACGCATTTTTTCCCTTTGCCGGTGCAGATACCAGAAGCAGATGAGCAGCGACACCATTGTGGCCAGCGGTGGGGCAAATCCCATCCAGAACAACGACGTGGGGTCGATGTGGCTGAACGCCCACGACAGCGGTATGCGGAACAGAAACGTGGCGATGAGGCTGTGCACCATGGGAAACCACGAGTTGCCCTGCCCGCTGAAGTAGGCGTTGATGCAGAACACGAAGCTCACCATGATGCAGTCTATGCTGTACCCGTGCAGGTATTGTGCCCCCATGCTGATGACGGCCGGGTCGCTGGTGAAGATGCCCGTCAGCGTTTCGGGCAGGAACTGCGAGTAGAGGCACACGCCTACGCCGAATACCAGCGCCATGCCGATGCCCGACTTCAGGCAGAGGTTCATGCGCTCCGTCAGCCCTGCGCCGTAGTTTTGCGCCGTCATGGCAGCTATGGCCGACGAGATGGCGGCAGGCGGCAGCATGGCAAAGACGATAATCTTCTCCACCACCCCCAGCGCCGCCGAGGCCACCACCCCCATTTGGTTGACGATGACCGTAATGAGCAGGAACGACACGTTTATTAGCGCATCCTGCAAGGCTATGGGCGCGCCCAGCGTAAGCACCCGGCGCGACAGGCGCCCGTTAAGCCGGATATCCTTTCGGGTGAATTCGAACGCAAAGCCCCGTCGGTGCAGGTACCACAATGCGGTGGCGAAGCTTATGCCCTGCGAGGCAATGGTGGCCGTGGCCGCCCCGGCTGCCCGCATGTGCAGTCCGCCCACCAGCACGAAGTCCAGCACGATGTTGATGGCGCAGGCCAGGGCCACAAAATAGAGCGGCGTGCGCGAGTCGCCCAGCCCGCGCAGGATGCCGCACACCACGTTGTAGCCTATGATGAACGGAATGCCCAGCGAGCAGATGAGCAGATAGTGCTCCGTGTCGGCCATGGCCTCGGCCGGCGTGTGCATGGCCATGGCTATGGGGTTGTACAGCACGGTCATCAGCAGCGTCAGCACCCCGCCCACAATGGCAAACAGCCACACCGACGAGCCGACAATCGTAGCCAACTCCTTGCCGTCCTTGGCGCCCGAGGCAATGCCAATGAGCACCGTGATGCCCGTGGTCAGCCCCAGTATGATGCCCGTCACCGTCTGCATCACCTGGCTGCCTATGGCCACGCCAGCCACGCTGGCCGCGTCGTCGAACCACCCCACCACAAAAAGGTCGGCTCCGCCATACAATGCCTGCAGCACGTTGGCCAGCAAGTAGGGCACGGCAAACTGCAGCAGCACCTTCGGCACGCTGCCTTGGGTTAAATCGAGTTCTTGTTTCATGTCGCTTATCCAATAAAAAAGGCCGGACAAGCCTGATTGGTTTTACCCAGTCATCTTATCCGGCAGTGTCTTATCTTGCCCTCTTGATGAGGATTACAAAACTCATTTCGCGCTGCAAAGATGGGACAAATCGTTGAGGCAATCAAAAGTTTGCAGGCTTTTATGGTTAAATAATCCTAACCAGCATTCCTCCGCAAGATGGCAAAGAACGGGTGTGCGAAGCCCTTTCTTCTCTCCTTACCGGTTTGTAAGGCGTTGATAATTAGCTGTTGCACTGCTCCATTCGTAGCGTAGTATCGCCAGCCCGGTAGCGTTTCAACGCCAGCTTGCGGGCGATACTACGCTTGGTGGCCGGCGTTGGAACGCTGCCATAACCATTTTCTTTTTTCCTAAATGGCGGTATTTTCTCCCAGTTAGGAAAATATTCTTCCTTAGTTAGGAAAAAAATATTGCTTAACTAAGGGCTTTTAGTTATTCATTGAAGAGCCGCATCATGCGCAGTTGTTGTCATAATCAGTAAAACCGTCACAATCCTCCGTGAATTTGTTACGCTCTTTTGCAGCATATACTGCTACTTTTGCACTCCAAAAAGAAAGAATATGGGCAGACGGAATTCTTCCACACAAGCTTGTTAAATCATCAGTGAAACGGGTACATACCCTTTGAGGCTCCCGCCGATTGCTGCATGGCTGTCGAACTGTTGCCCGGCGGACTGAAAGGCGTGCAAGGCAGGGTGGAATATGATGCGGCGTTCGGAATCTGAAAGCGTTTTCCTTTTCTCGCATCCCGATTTTCTATATCTTCGCAAGGCTAAAACAGAAAATCACTTATGAAAGATAAAACCTATCTGCTATTCGATTTGGACGGCACACTGACCGACCCTTTCATCGGGATTACCCGCTCGGTGCAGCACGCCTTGAAATATTACGGCATTATCGAGAATGACCTCAGCCGATTGGCTCCTTTTATC
>CASELH010000058.1 GCA_949288715.1 uncultured Bacteroides sp.
CAACTTGAATTCTTCACTGAATACTTTTCGTTCTTTCGACATAGTTATTACACATTTATTTGTTTCTAAATGTGTCTAGGTATGTCAGTAGAAGACAACTTGCCCTGCCATTTCCCTATTGTAGCGGAATATCACCCACACGGCACTTCCGTCCGTGTGAAATTCCGGGTCGGGTATACCGACACGGCGGCACTCATCAATCATCAGACTGATGCCACGCCCCCAGCTTTCCAGCAACTCGCTTTTGTACAGCACGTTGGCAATAATAAGGTTAGGTGGCTCGGAACTGTGCCCGCCCAGCAGTTTCTCCATCGTCATGTCGGGAGGCAATGCGCCGCTGCTCTCTATCTCCACACGGTCGTCATAAATGGCTATGCCCACCGAACTGCCCGGACGGTGATAGGCCCTGTGACAGAAGGCATTGATAAAGCTTTCCCTCAGTGCCTTATAAGGCACACTCAGTTCTTCCTCACGATACAACCCCTCTATTTTCCCCGACAAGGACAGGTGCTTGAAGCAGAACGACATGGCAGCGTCCAGCAGCACGTAGATGTTGCCTTGCAGGCGCTGGTTGTCCATGAACGCCTCTTTAGTCGTGCCCCTGAATCTTGCCAGGCGCAGCAGGCATTGAGGATAGTCATAGAGGTTGCGCCCGAACAGCACGGCGGCAGCATTGTTCAGCTTCCCGTCGTGCAGCAAGTCGAATTTCTCAAGGATGGCAGGTATTTCCTCGCGTATGGTGATTTCGGGCAGGCGCCCGCAATTGATGCCGGCACGCACCGCGCCGATGATGGCATTCTCATCAAGGTCGCCGATATGCAGGTCGGGATTGACCATCGCCTCCCAACTGTATTTTCCGCCCCGCTGCATCAGCAGGTGGTTGTACTTGTCCTGCGACATAATGGACGTGACGCTCTCTATCCGCTGGTAAGCCCTTCCCTTGTATGTGAACGGACGCATATAGCGTTGCTCCTCCGCATACAAGGCAATGACCTGCTTGTCCGTATCGGGGATGCCTACGTAGGACACCGTTATGGTGGCAAACGGCTCGATAAGGCGGATGGCTTCCGCTATCTCCCGCTTCGTCCTGTCGCCCACTTCCTGTCCGGTGATTTTTCCGCTGTCCGCCACGCCGAACAGCACCGTGCCGCCCTCTCCGTTAAGAAAGGCGCACAGCGTCTCCATGCCGCGCTCCAGCTGCCCGGTAGTCAGCTTGAACTCCACCTTGCCGCCTTCCTTTTCGGCTATCAAGCTGCGTATGATATCGAGAATGTTTCAGCCTGTTTCTATCAACCATGGCGTTAATGTCAAGTTCCATTACCCACCCTGTATACATTTCCTACGCTCCACCTTCGCTCCATAGAGCCGAGCCGGGAGCGAACCGGTACCGAATGAGGTACGAATGGGGTACGAAGGAGAAAGGAAGAGGGTAAAAATTTCCTATAAGAAGATAGGGTAGCAGGTTGATAGTCAAAACTATAAAAACACGCATAAGTAGTCAAAAGGAGGAAAGGCGGGGATTCGGGGTGTTAAAATTACGGATTTCGGGTGTAAGAAAAACGAAAATATTTGCAGATAAACGAAAGTTTACCTATCTTTGCCTTACTGATAAGCAAAATGAATATGGACAAAGAGATTGAAAAGCTGGAGCTGCACGTCGTGCGGCTGGAGCAAGCCATCAGGCAGGTGCAACGACTGAGGCAGATGGGGCTGGACAATGAAAAAATCGATAGGAAAATCGATGAATACCTGGACGGCATTTTAGAGGCCAAGAAAAGAATTGAAGAACTAAAGAAAAAGTGAAAAGGCAAAGAACATTTTCGCTTTTCATCACTAACACCTAAATAGAATATGAAAAAGGAATTGAAACAAGAACTGGAATTGCTAAAGCAAGAATTGGGTACTCCTGCATTCGACGAGCGACTGGACAAACTGCAAGGACGCTATACATCGGATGAGGACAAGGCGCTGATTGACGACTATGTGCTGCAAATGCTGGACAATATAGGCGGCGAGTTGCAGGAAGTCGACAAGGAACTGGATACCATACAGGCCATAAAGGGCATTTCGGACATGATCTCGTTCAAGTACATTGCCGAAACGTATTTCAAAAAATCGAAGGCATGGTTCTCGCAGCGGCTGAACGGCAACGTGGTGCATGGCAAGGTGTGCCGGTTCAACGAAGATGAACTGAAGACATTGCGCTTCGCTTTGCAGGACATCAGCAGAAAGATAGGTTCTCTCAGCATTTAGTTTTGTTTATCGACCGTTTTGTATAACTTTGCGCTGGAAAAAACAGACACTGATGCTTTACGCGTACCTTAAACGACACACTACCTGCATGGAAAACCCCATATTGCACTGGAAAGCCCTGCTCGCCGTGCTACTGGCGCTGTGCCCAGCAGCCCTTGGCGCCCAGCAGCCGCTGGTGGAGCAGATATCGAGCAACTTCATCACCTCGTTTGCCGAAGACCCCAAGGGATACATCTGGATTGGCACCAACCACGGGCTGAACCGATTCAGCGGCTCGAACTACACCGTGTACTACGCGCAGAAGGAGGCCACGGCGCTCAACAGCGACTATGTGAGCAACCTGATGTTGGACGATGAGGGCCGCCTGTGGATGTCGAACGAGTGCGGGCTGTGCGTGTGGGAGGGCGGCAGCTTCAGGCACCTGCAGCGGGTGGGCTTCAACCCCATAGGGCGGGTGCTGGACCTGGACAGCCGGTGGCTCGTCATCACCGACCGCATAGGCATTGCCAAGGTGGACAAGCAGACGCTGAAGGAGGAGAAGTACTTCCCGAAAGAGGGCATGAGCAACGTGACGGCCATCACCGTGTCCGGCCAGAAGCAGATTTGGACGGCCAACGCTTCGCGCCATGCCAACGGCATCTACATACTGGACGAAGACCTGAACCTGCTGCGCACGCTGCACGGCCCCAAGGATGCCTACATTGTCAACCTCGTGGAAGACGCCCGCCACCGCATGTGGGTGGTGACCACCGGGGGGCTGCTGTGCTACGACGCCAAGACGTGGGAGGAGCTGCCCGTGCCCGCCACCCTGGCAGAGGCCACGCGGGGCAGGCGGCTGCACTTCGTGCTGCCCTACCGGCAAGACTTCCTGCTGCTGGGCATTGCGGGCGAGGGGATGTTCCGCTACGACGCGGCAAGGCAGACGCTGACACGCATCCATGCCCAGCAGCGGCTGAGGGGGGGAAAATACGTCTGCTTCATAGACTCGCACAACGGGATATGGCTTTCCGACCAGGAGAACGACTTCCAGTACTACCCCGAGCGGACGGCGTTCAACAACC
Organism: uncultured Bacteroides sp.; assembly: GCA_949288715.1. Lineage (GTDB taxonomy): Bacteria > Bacteroidota > Bacteroidia > Bacteroidales > Bacteroidaceae > Bacteroides. The sequence goes on from CASELH010000058.1 coordinate 3,315, forward strand.
TGTCGTCCATCTTTGAACACCTGAAAGACCCGTTTTTGAAGAACCTCACGTTTGACCACGAGGGCTACCTATGGATGCGCTCCTCCTACGACATTGCCAGCTACGACACTCGGGCGGACAGGATAGTGTTCCACCAGACGGACGACAGCCTTTACGGGTACATCTTCATCGACTCGAAAAACAGGCTGTGGGCCATCCGCAACCGGATGGAGCTGCGGCAGTATGCCATCCGCGAAGGGAAAATAGTGAGGGAGGAGAGGCGCTACACGTTTCCCGGCAACGCATTCTCGGTGAGCGAAGACAAGGAGGGGCGCATCTGGGTAACGCTGGCGGACAGGTTTGCCACGCTGTCGGCCGACGGGAAGTTCACCTACCGCTATGCCCCGGGCGGCATCACCTTCTCGCAGCTGCAGACCCTGCGCCCGTCGGGCACCATGATACTCTACACGGTGGCCAACGGCATCTACAAGTTTGGCCAAGACCAGCAGTTCATCCCGCTGGACTCCCTCTATCTGCCCAACCCCAACTCGCTCATCATAGACCGGAACAACACGTACTGGATAGGCACCTACAACACCGGACTGGTGCACTACGACCCGCACACGCAGCGCATGGAGCGTTTCGACACCTCGTCGGGGCTGGTGGACAACAGCCTGAAAGCGGTGGCCGAGGACAAGGAGGGGAACATCTGGTTCAGCTCGTCCACACACATCGGGAAGTATGACGCGCGGGAGAAGACCTTCTCTTACCTGTATGACAACCACTTCAGCAAGGGCAAGCTGTATGCCCTGAACTGCGCGGCGGTGGCGCCAGACGGCACGTTGTTTTTCGGCGGCTCGGGCGGCATCACGGCCATCTACCCCAATGTGCCCATTGAAAAGAACCAGAACATTCCGCTGAACTTGGACATGGTGGTGGTGAACGGCAACATCCGCAACAAGGATGAGGAAAAGCTGTCGCTGTCCTACCGGGAAAATACGGTCACCTTCTACTACTCGGCCCTGAAGTTTGAGGCAGGCTCGCTGCTGAACTACGCCTACATGCTGGAGGGCTTCGACAAGGACTGGATAGACGCCGGCGCCAACAAGCGGGTGGCCTACTCCAACTTGCCCGCGGGGAAGTACACCCTCCGCGTAAAGGCACGCATGCTGAGCGGAGAGTGGTGCCCGAAGGAGCTGACCAAGGAAATCATCATCCACCCGGCGCCATGGGCCGCGCCCTGGGCCATTGCCCTCTACTGGTTGGCGGGCATCGGGCTGACGGTGCTGGCCATACGGCTCATCATACGCTGGCGCACACAGGAAGAAAGACTGGCGCTGGCCGAGAGGCAGAAGGAGATAAACCAGGCACACATTGACTTTGTGACCAACATCTCGCACGAGGTGCGCACGCCGCTGGCCATGGTATATGCCCCGCTGAAAGAGCTGGCCAAGGAAGACAACCTGAACGAGCATGAGCGCAACCTGGTGGACACCATGCAGCGCAACGCCGAAAGGCTGATGAAGCTGGTGAAGCAGCTGCTGGACACGGGCACGGGCGAGAAGGACGAAAAGCAACTGCGCGTGGCGCTGGCCGACCTGGCCGCCTTTGTGCGCGCGCTGACAGCCAACTTTCTGTTCATCGCCCACGAAAAGGGGCTGACGGTGAACCTGCACGCCGAGCACGACACAGTGGCCTGCTTCGACGGGGAAAAGGTGGAAAAGATATTCTACAACCTGGTGAGCAACGCCATAAAGTACACGCCGGAGGGAGGCAGCATCGACATCAGCGTGGACAGCGACGGAAAAAACGCACACCTGCGCGTGGCCGACACGGGACAGGGCATCCCGCCGGAGAAGAGGAAGCAACTGTTCGGCCGCTTCGAGCGGCTGGGCGCCGACAAGCAATACCCCAACGTGAGCGGCAAAGGCATCGGGCTGAACTATGCGCAATACCTGGCCCACCTGCACAGGGGCAGCATAAGCTACACGCCCAACCATCCGCAGGGAGCTTGCTTTACGCTGAGCATACCGCAGTCGCTCACGGCCTACAGCCCCGAGGAGCGGGCGCAAGACAGCGAGTACAAGATGCCCGTGCCGGCAGAAGGGGCCGCCTCCGCCGAAAAGGAAGCCCCCAAGGAGCACACCCTGCTCATTGCCGAAGACGACCAAGAGGTGCGCGAATACCTGCGCGCGCTGCTGTCGGCCGACTACAACGTCATTGCCGTGGAGAATGGTGAGGAGGCCATCGACGGCCTGAGCATGAATCTGCCCGACCTGATAGTGAGCGACGTGGTGATGCCCTTGAAAGACGGCTACGAGCTGTGCAAGGCCGTCAAGACCAGTGCAGACTGGGGGCACATCCCCTTCATCCTGCTCACGGCCAAGAACGACACGGACAGCAGCATCAAGGGGCTGGACTGCGGCGCCGATGCCTACGTGGGCAAGCCCTTCGACCCCTTCTACCTGAAGGCGGCCATAGCCAACCTGCTGGAGAACCGCAGGCGGATGCAGCAACTGGTGCAGAACCTCACCTCGGAAAGCCTGACGAAAGGCAAGGCGCGCGAGGCCATGCTCAACGAACAGGACCGCCAGTTCCTGGAGAACCTGCACGCGCTGCTGGACCGTCATCTGGACGACGAAGACTTCGGCATCGCCTCGCTGGCCAAGGAGATGGCCATGAGCTACAGCAGCCTGTATGCGCGCATCAAGTCGCTGACGGGACAGACGCCGCAGAACTTCCTCATCACCTACCGCATGAACACGGCCATGCAACTGCTGAAGACGGGCAAGTACACCGTGAGCGAAGTGTGCTACAAGGTGGGGGCATCGTCGCTGGCCAACTTCTCGCGCAGCTTCAAGCGGCAGTTCGGCGTGCCGCCCAGCGAAGTGTAAATCATGTCAGACTTATGGATTTCAACGAAGCTACCCTCGATTTTATCCGCCGGCATGCCGGCGACGATGTGTCCCGCCTGGCCTTGCAGGCAGGCCGATACCCCGGCGTGGACATGCCCGCTGCCCTGGCACAGATAGCCGGACGGCAACGCCTGGCCGCCAAGGTGCCCTCGTGGGCCGCCAGGGAGGGACTGGTGTATCCGCCGCAGGTGCCGCTGGAACAGTGCTCGTCGGAGGCAGCGGCGCGCCACAAGGCCGACATCGTGCGGCAGGCGGGCGGCGGAGGAGAAACGCTGGTGGACCTTACGGGCGGCTTCGGCGTGGACTGCGCCTTCCTCAGCCCGCTGTTCCGCAGGACGGTGTACGTGGAGCGGCAGGAAGCCCTTTGCGCGGCGGCGCGCCACAACTTCCCGCTGCTGGGGCTGGAGGGCATAGAGGTGCGCCACGCGGACAGCACAGCCTACCTGGAGCAGATGCCGGAGGCCGGCCTGATATTCGTCGACCCGGCGCGGCGGGACAGCCACGGGGGCAAGACGGTGGCCATTGCCGACTGCGAGCCCGACGTGGCCGCACTGGAGCCGCTGCTGCTGCAGAAGGCGCCCCGGGTGCTGGTGAAGCTGTCGCCCATGCTCGACATTGCCCGGGCGCTGAGCGAGCTGAAGCACGTGCGGGCGGCACACATCGTGTCGGTGGGCGGCGAGTGCAAGGAGCTGCTGCTGATGCTGGGCCGGGGCGAGCCCCTGCCTGCCGACGACGTGCCCCTGCACTGCACCAACCTGCAGAGCGGCCAAGGGGACTTCTGCTTCACCCGCAGGCAAGAGCAGCAGTCGCCCTGCCCCCTGGCCCCGGCCGTGGGAGCCTACCTGTACGAGCCCAACGCATCCCTGCTGAAGGCGGGCGCTTTCCGCAGCCTTACCCATATATATAAGGTAAAGAAGCTGCATGCCAACAGCCACCTGTACACGGCAGACGAGCCGGTGCCCCACTTCCCCGGGCGCGCATTCCGCGTGGAGGGCTGCTGCGGCTTTGCCAAAAAAGAGGTGGCCCGGCTGCTGGGCGCGGACAGGCGGGGCAACCTCACCGTGCGCAACTTTCCCGCCACCGTGGCCGAGCTGCGCAAACGCCTCCACCTGGCCGACGGAGGCGACCGCTACCTCTTTGCCACCACCCTGGCCGACGGGCGCAAAGTGCTCATAGACTGCCGTGCTGCAAGCCTTTCGTAGCGTTTCAACCCCACCATGCTGGCGTTGAAACCCTGCCAACCTGGCCTTTAAGGCCCACCGGGCGGGCGTTGGAAGCCCCGTTTTGTAACTCTTTTGTAACCCATTTGTTACCCCTTCTTCAACTGTTTGCAAACTTTGCATAACATGGCCACCCTACTTTTGCAGCGCAAAACCAACCATTCATAATGTATGAAAAAAATTATTGCAAAAGCATTACTGTTATTTATCAGCATCCTGAGCGTCTGCCCCGCGCTGTGGGCCGACGAGATTAACGAAGAGTCCAAGCAGGGAGCCATCCGCGGACGCATTGTGGACAACGCCAAGCAGATACTGCCGGGCGCCTCCATCTACATCGAAAAACTGCACACCGGCGTGACGAGCGACGTGAACGGCTTCTACACCTTCGCCAACCTGGCGCCGGGCACGTATAAAGTAAAGGTGACCTACGTGGGCTACTCGCCCGTGGAGATGACCATCACCATTCCCGAAGGAAAGACGGTGGAGCGCGACTTCACGCTGAACGAAGGCCTGGAGCTGCAGGAAGTCGTGGTGGGCGGCGCCTTCACCGGACAACGCCGCGCGCTGTCTTCGCAGAAAAGCAACCTGGGCGTGACCAATGTAGTGTCCGCCGACCAGGTGGGCAAATTCCCCGACTCCAACATAGGCGACGCGCTGAAGCGCATCAGCGGCATCAACGTGCAGTATGACCAGGGCGAAGCACGCTTCGGCCAGGTGCGCGGCACGAGCGCCGACATGAGCTCCGTCACCATCAACGGCAACCGCGTGCCCTCCGCCGAAGGCGAAACGCGCAACGTGCAGCTCGACCTCATCCCCGCCGACATGATTCAGACCATAGAGGTGAACAAGGTGGTGACGCCGGACATGGACGCCGACGCCATTGGCGGCAGCATCAACCTCGTCACCAAGAACTCGCCCTACAAGCGCTTCATCAGCGCCACGGCCGGCACAGGCTACAACTGGGTGAGCGGCAAGGCAGCGCTGAACCTGGGCTTTACCTACGGCGACCGCTTCTTCAACGACAAGCTGGGCGTGATGGCCTCCATCTCCTACCAGAACAACCCCGCCGGCAGCGACGACGTGGAGATGGCCTATGAGCGCGACGACGACGGCAACGTCTATCTGGACGAATACGAAATACGCCAATACTACGTCACCCGCCAACGCCAGAGCTACTCGCTGGCCCTGGACTGGGAAATCAACGAAAACCATAAGCTCGACTTCAAGGGCATCTTCAACAACCGCAACGACTGGGAGAACCGCTACCGCGTCACCAACAAGTTCATGGACCCCGAAGACGTGGGCGGCGCAACGGACCGCTACGAGGTAATCTACGAGACCAAGTCCGGCGGCCCCGACCAGCGCTATGCCCGCCTGGAACGCCAGCGCACCATGGACTTCACCCTGGGCGGCGAGCACCTGTTCGGCCGGTTGAAGTTCGACTGGAACGCCTCTTATGCACAGGCCGGCGAGAACCGCCCCCACGAGCGCTACCTCTCCTTCAAGAAAGAAGACGTGGCCATGAACACCGACTGGAGCGACATACGCCGCCCCTACATGAGCACCAAGGCCACCGGCGGCAACATTTATCTGGATGCCGCCAACAGCGAGGGCTTCGAGCTGGACGAGTTTACCGAGCAGTTTGAGGACATCGACGAAAAAGACCTGAAGTTCAGTGCCAACTTCGAGCTGCCCCTCAAGCAAGGCCTCTTCGGCAACAAGCTGAAGTTCGGCGCCAAGGTGGTGGACAAGGACAAGAAGAAGTGGGTGGACTTCTACGAATACAAGCCCCTAGACGAGGATGCCTTCATAGCCGACGCCTTCGCCCACCTGAAAGACCAGAACCGCGACGGCTACATGGCCGGCGACCGCTACCAGGCAGGCACCTACGTGGACAAGAAGTACGTGGGCCGCATCGACGTGAACGACGAGAGCATCTTTGAGATAGGCGAGAACAACGGCGGCAAGACCGGCGACATAAAGTACGACGAGATGGCCGAGAACTTCGAGGCACACGAGACGGTGACCGCCGGCTACCTGCGCTTCGACCAGCAGTTGGGCAAGCGCTGGAACCTCATGGCCGGACTGCGCTTGGAGAACACGCACGTCACCTACAGCGGCTACATCTACGACGACGGCGACATGACCGGCGAGGACGAAAGCCTGAAGCCCACCGGCGAGCAGAGCAAAACGTACCTCAACGTGCTGCCCAGCGTGCTGCTGAAGTGGGACGCCAACGACGACCTGAAGCTGCGCGCCGCCTTCACCAACACCCTCTCCCGCCCCAAGTATGCCGACCTGGTGCCCAACGTCATCATCGACAAGGAAGACATCGCCTTCGGCAACCCCGACCTGAACGCCACCCTGTCCTACAACCTCGACCTCAGCGCCGAATACTACTTCAAGTCCGTCGGCCTCATCAGCGCGGGCGTGTTCTACAAGAAGATTAACGACTTCATCGTGGACTACCGCCAGCAGAACTACGAGTACAACGGCGTGACCTACGACGAGATGAAGAAGCCCATCAACGCCGGCGACGCCAACCTGCTGGGCGTAGAGGTGGCCTACCAGCGCGACTTCGGCTTCATCCACCCGGCACTGAAGTGCATCGGCCTCTACGGCAACTACACCTACACGTACAGCAAGGTGAACAACTTCAACTTTGAGGGCCGCGAGAACGACGACCTGCGCCTGCCCGGCTCGCCCGAGCACACGGCCAACCTCTCGCTCTACTTCGAGAAGGCCGGCTTCAACCTGCGCTGGAGCTACAACTTTGCCAGCGAGTTCATGGACGAAGTGGGCGAGGAAGCCTTCTACGACGTGTACTACGACAAGGTGAACTACATGGACGTGAACGCCAGCTACACCTTCGGCCGCGACTTCAAGGCCACCGTCTACGCCGAGGCCACCAACCTGCTGAACCAGCCCCTGCGCTACTACCAGGGCACGCCCGACCGCTCCAGGCAAGCCGAATACTACGGCGTGCGGGTGAATGCGGGCGTGAAGGTGACGTTCTGAGCCCCCGGGCGGACGTCAGCACACATTCCAAAAACATTCCCAAATCGGCCCCCATTTTTGCGGCCGGAAACCGAACTTAACCCTTTTAAAAAACAATAAAGACAATGAAACTCAAGAAGACAATGAACCTCAGGAAAGCCATCCTACTGCTCGCCCTCGCCCTGACAGGCACTTGGGCCGCAGCGCAACAAAGCATCGACTACAGCGTCTACGAAGACAAGTGCAACTTCTACATGGCCAACGACCTGGGCCGCAACGGCTACTACGACCAGAAGCCCATAGCCGAGCTGATGGGCGTGATGGCCGAAGAGGTGGGCCCCGAGTGCGTCATCGCCGCGGGCGACGTGCACCACTTCGAGGGCGTGGCCTCGACGGAAGACCCGCTGTGGATGACCAACTTCGAGCTTATCTACACCCACCCCGAGCTGATGATAGACTGGAACGCCATCTGCGGCAACCACGAGTACCGGGGCAACACGCAGGCCGTCGTAGACTACAGCCGCGTGAGCCGCCGCTGGGACATGCCCGCACGCTACTACACCAAGGCCTTCAGCGAGGAGGGCACCACCGTGCGCATCGTGTGGATAGACACCACGCCCCTCATCGACAAGTACCGCCAGGAGTTCACCAAGTATCCCGACGCCTGCCAGCAGGACATCGACACCCAGCTGCAGTGGCTTGATGCCACCCTGGCCGCTGCCAAGGAAGACTGGGTAATCGTCGTGGGCCACCACCCCATCTACGCCGAGACCTCGAAAGACGATGTGGAGCGCCTCGACATGCAGCGCCGCGTGGACACCATTCTGCGCCGCCACCATGTGGACATGTACCTCAACGGGCACATCCACAACTTCCAGCATATCCGCATGCCGGGCAGCACGATAGACTACATCACCAACTCGTCCGGCTCGCTCAGCCGCAAGGTGAAGCCCACCGAGGGCACCGTGTTCTGCAGCCCGGAGCCGGGATTCTCCATCATCTCCGCCACGCCCAAGACGCTGGAGCTGCGCATGATTGACAAGCACGGACAGGTGCTGCACACAGTGACGCGCACCAAGTAATCCCCGCGCTCCCCACAAACCGAATTCCGAAAGGGAGGCATCTTCATAAAGGCGCCTCCCTTTCCTTTTATGCTTGACCCAGAATGATTTCAACGCAATTCTTCATTCTTCATTCTTCATTCTTCACATAAATGCACTATCTTTGCCCCCGCTAAACAACAGATACAGCTATGGCAATCACCATCCGCAAAGTCAACTCGAAGCGCGACCTGAAGCGCTTCATCCGCTTCAACTACGAATTGTACAAGGGCAACCCCTACTCCGTGCCCGACCTCTACGACGACATGCTCAACACCCTCAACCCCAAGAAGAACGCCGCTTTTGAGTTTTGCGAGGCCGACTACTTCCTGGCCTACCGCGACGGCCGCCTGGTGGGGCGCGTGGCGGCCATCATCAACCACAAGGCCAACCAGACGTGGGGCAAGAAGGAAGTGCGCTTCGGCTGGATAGACTTTGTGGACGACACCGAGGTGTCCGAAGCCCTTATCCGCACCGTGGAGCAGTGGGGGCGCGAGCGCGGCATGACGCACATACAAGGCCCCCTGGGCTTTACCGACATGGACGCCGAGGGCATGCTCATCGAGGGTTTCGACCAGCTGGGCACCATGGCCACCATCTACAACTACCCCTACTACCCCCGGCACATGGAGCGCCTGGGCTTCACGAAAGACGCCGACTGGGTGGAGTACAAGATATACGTGCCCGATGCCATCCCCGAAAAGCACCTGCGCATCTCGCAACTGGTGCAGCGCAAGTACAACCTGAAGATAAAGAAATACACCTCGGGCAAGAAAATCGCCCGCGAATACGGCCAGGCCATCTTCAACCTGATAAACGAAGCCTTTGCCCCCCTGTATGGCTACTCCGCCCTCTCGCAACGGCAAATAGAGCAATACGTCAAGATGTACATCCCCATCCTCGACCTGCGCATGGTCACCCTCATCACCGACCAGGCCGACCAGCTGGTAGGCGTGGGCATCTCCATGCCCTCGCTGTCGCGCGCCTTGCAGAAGTCCCACGGACGGCTGCTGCCCTTCGGGTGGTACTACCTGCTCAAGGCACTGTTCTTCAAGCGCCGCTCGCACATCCTCGACCTGCTACTGGTGGCCGTGAAGCCCGAGTACCAGAACAAGGGGGTCAACGCCCTGCTCTTCTCCGACCTCATCCCCGTGTACCAGAAGCTGGGCTTCGAGTATGCCGAAAGCAACGTGGAACTGGAGCTGAACGGCAAAGTGCAGGCCCAGTGGGAATACTTCAAGACGGAGCAGCACAAGCGCCGCCGGGCGTTTGTCAAGGAGATTAGCTAACCGGTTACTCTCTCCTCAACTTTTATTACCTACCCCAGCCGGATTTCCGCCGCTCCCGCTTCGGTCTATAGCGACCTATCTTGACCGAACCAGTACCGAATGGGGTACGACTGGGGTAGGTAGAAGGTACGAAAAAGCTTGGGCAAGCCATGGTTTGTACAAATAAATCCTTATCTTTGCAGAAGCATATCGTAAAAGGGGAAGAAGATGAAAGAAAAGGTAGAATACACGGTGGTCTGCATATCCGAATTCGCGCGCAAGTTCAAGCTGACCTTGCAGCAGGCCTATCAGTACCTGAAGCAATACCAAGGCATCAGCTATTTGGACGAATTCTACGATGTAGAACATTTGTTTTCCATAGAAGACGCTGTGGACGACCTGGCCGCCATATGCAGAAAGCACGGAGGGCGGTTGGCATGAAGTTGTATCACGGTTCAAACTTGAGCATCGAGAAGATAGACCTGCCCAAGTAACCCCATTGTTTGGCCAAGGCGGGGGCAAAGTATTGCAGTTTGCCTTTTTTTGCGTAACTTTGCCAACGAAGCCCCCAAAACAGGCGGGCTGGCAACAGATATTATGGACGACAGCTACAAAAATATGACCTTACCCTTGGACGAGGGAACAGACCCGCAACAGGAGGCCGCCGCGGCCGTGGACTATACCGACGAGAACATACGCCACTTGGACGACATGGAGCACATCCGTCTGCGCTCGGGCATGTACATAGGCCGCCTGGGCGACGGCTCGCAAAGCGACGATGGCATCTACGTGCTGCTGAAGGAAGTGATGGACAACTCTATCGACGAGTTCAAGATGGGCGCCGGGAAGCGGATAGAGGTGAACATAGAAGACAACCTGCGCGTCAGCGTGCGCGACTACGGGCGGGGCATCCCCCAGGGCAAGCTCATCGAGGCGGTGAGCAAGCTGAACACCGGCGGCAAGTATGACTCGAAGGCCTTCAAGAAAAGCGTCGGCCTGAACGGCGTGGGCATTAAGGCGGTAAACGCCCTGAGCAGCCACTTTGAGGTGCGCAGCTACCGCGACGGCAAGGTGCGCACGGCAACCTTTGCACGCGGCGTGCTGCTGAGCGACACCACCGAGGACAGCGCGGAGGAGACGGGCACCTACATCTACTTCGAGCCGGACGACACGCTGTTTCTGAACTACAGCTTCCAGCCCCAATTCGTAGAGGCCTTGCTGCGCAACTACACCTACCTCAACACAGGGCTCACCTTCGTCTACAACGGGCAGCGCATCCTCTCGCGCCACGGCCTGGAGGACTTGCTGAAGGACAACATGACCAGCGAGGGCCTCTACGACATCGTGCACCTCAAGGGCGAGGACATCGAGATAGCCTTTACCCACACCAACCAGTATGGCGAAGAGTACTACTCCTTCGTCAACGGGCAGCACACCACGCAAGGGGGCACCCATCAGACGGCACTGAAGGAACACCTGGCCCGCACCATCAAGGAGTTCTACAACAAGAACTTCGAGTACTCCGACATACGCAACGGGCTGGTGGCCGCCATCGCCCTCGACGTGGAGGAGCCCATGTTCGAGAGCCAGACCAAGACCAAGCTGGGCAGCAACAACATGTGGCCCGCCGTGCCCCAGGAAGGCAAGGCGGCAGGCCCCACCATCAACAAGTACGTGGGCGACTTCATCAAGACCGAGGTAGACAACTACCTGCACAAGAACCCGCTGATGGCCGAGGTGATGCTGCAAAAGATACAGGACTCCGAGAAAGAGCGCAAAGCCATTGCCGGAGTCACCAAGCTGGCCCGAGAACGCGCCAAGAAGGCCAACCTGCACAACCGCAAGCTGCGCGATTGCCGCTATCACCTGAGCGATGGCAAGGGCAAGGAGCAGGAGGCGGAATCGTGCATCTTCATCACCGAGGGCGACTCGGCCAGCGGCTCCATCACCAAGAGCCGCGATGTCAATACGCAAGCCGTCTTCTCGCTGCGCGGCAAGCCGCTCAACAGCTACGGGCTCACCAAGAAGGTGGTGTACGAAAATGAGGAGTTCAACCTCCTGCAGGCAGCCCTAAACATAGAGGACGGCATGGAGGGCCTGCGCTACAACAAGGTCATCGTGGCCACCGATGCCGATGTGGATGGCATGCACATCCGCCTGCTCATGATTACCTTCTTCCTGCAATTCTTCCCCGACCTCATCAAGAAGGGGCACGTCTACATCCTGCAGACGCCCCTCTTCCGCGTGCGCAACAAGAAGAAGACCGCCTACTGCTACACCGAGGAGGAGCGCCTCGCCGCCATACAGGAGCTGGGCCCCAACCCGGAAATCACCCGCTTCAAGGGCCTGGGCGAAATCTCCCCCGACGAGTTCCGCCACTTCATAGGCAAGGACATGCGCCTGGAGCAAGTCAGCCTGCGCAAAACCGACCTCGTGAAGGAGCTGCTGGAATTCTACATGGGCAAAAACACCATGGAGCGGCAGAACTTCATCATAGACAACCTGGTGATAGAACAAGACCTGGTGAAAGAAGAATCCTAAACAAAACAGTTATGACACGAGCCATTTTCCCCGGCACCTTCGACCCCTTTACGGTGGGCCACGCATCCGTGGTGCGCCGCGCCCTGACCTTCATCGACGAGATTGTGATAGGCATCGGCATCAACGAAAACAAGAACACCCACTTCCCCGTGGACAAAAGGCTGAAGATGATAAGCGACTATTATCACGCCAACCCCCACGTCAGCGTGGAGGCTTACGACTGCCTCACCATAGACTTTGCCCGCCGGGTGAACGCCAACCTGATTATACGCGGCATACGCACCGTCAAGGACTTTGAGTATGAGGAAACCATTGCCGACATCAACCGCAAGCTGACGGGCATCGAAACCATCCTGCTCTTCACCGAGCCCGAGCTGACGTGCGTCAGCTCCACCACCGTGCGCGAGCTGCTGAGCTTTGGCAAAGACGTGGCGCAATTCCTGCCCGAAGGCATGAAGTATGAGTATGAATGACAAGCAACGTAACGACTGACAACATGAGGAAAACACTCCTACTGCTGGCCTGCCTTGCAGCCCTTACCGCGCAGGCCCAGCGCAACAATCTGCCCCTGCGCAAGCTGCAGATAGCCGAATATGCCATCAACCGCCTGTATGTAGACACGGTCAATGAAGACCGACTTGTGGAACACGCCATCACCGGCATGCTGGAACAGCTGGACCCCCACTCCACCTACACCGACCCCGAGGAAACCCGGGCCATGAGCCAGCCCCTGGAAGGCAACTTTGAAGGCATCGGCATCCAGTTCCAGATGATAGAAGACACGCTGCTCGTCATCCAACCAGTCAGCGGGGGACCGTCGGAGAAGGCGGGCATACTGGCCGGCGACCGCATCACCGCCGTCAACGACACCGCCATAGCCGGCGTAAAGATGAGCACGGAAGACATCATGAGCCGCCTGCGCGGCCCCAAGGGCTCGGAGGTGAACCTCACCATCGTGCGCCGCGGCGTAGGCCAGCCCCTGCCCTTCACCGTGAAGCGCGACAAGATACCCATCTACAGCCTCGACGCCGCTTACCTCATTGAGCCCCGCACGGGCTACATACGCATCAACCGCTTCGGCGCCACTACCCCCGACGAGTTTGCCGACGCTCTGAAACGCCTGCAGCAGCAAGGCATGCGCGACCTCATACTCGACCTGCAGGGCAACGGAGGCGGCTACCTCAACGCCGCCATCGACCTGGCCAACGAATTTCTGGAGCAAAAAGACCTGATAGTCTACACCCAAGGCCGTGCCGAACGCCAGAACAACTTCCATGCCAAAGGCTCCGGACGCTTTAAGCAAGGGCGCCTCGTGGTGCTGGTCGACGAATACTCGGCCTCGGCCAGCGAAATCGTCACCGGAGCCATACAAGACCACGACCGCGGCGTCGTCGTAGGCCGGCGCACCTTTGGCAAAGGGCTGGTGCAACGCCCCATACCCCTGCCCGACGGCTCCATGATACGCCTCACCGTGGCACGCTACTACACCCCCGCCGGACGATGCATACAGAAGCCCTACGATGCCGCTGAAGGCCAGGATATGCTGGAGCAATACCACCGCGACCTGCTGGAACGCTTCAACCACGGCGAACTGATGCACGCCGACAGCATACACTTCCCCGACTCGCTGAAGTATCACACCCTGCGCCTTGCCCGCACAGTCTACGGCGGAGGGGGCATCATGCCCGACATCTTCGTGCCCATCGACACTGCCCAATACACCGACTACCACCGCCAGCTGGCAGCGCGCGGCATCATCATCCGCAGCACCACGGGCTACATAGAGCAACACCGCCAGGAGTTGAAACAACGCTACCCGGACTTCGACACCTTCAACCGGGACTTCCGGATAGACGATGCCTTCCTGGCCCACATGCGCGCCCTGGCCGACAAGGAAAAGGTAGAGTTCCACGAAGCCCAATACGCCCGCTCCCTGCCCCTCATCAAGACACAGCTGAAGGCCCTCATAGCCCGCGACCTGTGGGACATGAGCGAGTACTTCCAGGTGATGAACGCCACCGACCACACCGTACAGCAAGCCCTAAAAGTGCTGCGCGGGGGCATGTATGAAAGAATAATCCCAAATAAATGAAGAATGAAGAACGAAGAATGAAGAATCCTTTTAAATGAAGAATGAAGAATCGCGCTGCGCGCAAAATGAAGAATTGTCATGCACGCATCCCTGAGAATTCTTCATTCTTCATTTTTAGTTCTTCATTTACCTTACTTTTCCCCAGCAATGCCCTTCCACACCAGCGCGCTCAGGGCAGCGCCCACAAACGGGGCAACGATGAACAGCCACAACTGCGACAGGGCCACGCCGCCGTCGAACAGTGCCGGGCCTATGCTACGCGCCGGGTTGACCGACGTACCCGTAATGGGGATGCACACGATGTGAATCAGCACCAGCGACAAGCCGATGGCCAGTCCGGCCAGTTGGCCAGCCCCCCGCTTCTCATCCGTAGTGCCCAGCACCACCAGCACGAAGATAAACGTAAAGACAGCCTCGGCAATGAAAGCCTGCACCATCATGCCATCCTGATAGCTGTTGCTGCCCGTCTCCGTAGGCCCGCCATGCGCGCCCGTCGAAACCAGCAGGAACAGGATGGCCGACCCGATGATGGCCCCGACCACCTGGAACAGCATGTACATGCCCGCATCCTTGCCGCTCATCCGGCCGGACAGGTACACGCCCAGCGTAATGGCCGGGTTAATGTGGCACCCCGAAATGCCCCCGATGGTATAAGCCATGGCCACCACCGCCAAGCCGAAGGCCAACGCCACGCCCAGCGTACCGACACCTGCGCCCACCGTCCCTGCCACGCTTCCGGCAAAGACCGCGCTGCCGCATCCCATGAGGACGAGCACCATCGTCCCCACCATTTCTGCAATGTACTTTTTCATAACGTCATTATTTTAAAAGGTTATTCATCCTCAAAAATAGGCAATAAAAGCATAGGTTGTTCTCCCCGGCCCGGATTTTTTGTCACATGCTCCGCCCGCCCGGCCCCCGAACATTCCAAAATCCTTACACATCCGCCATCCACCCGACACCGACCTCAGTCGTACCCCATTCGTACCCCATTCGGTACTCCTTCGCTCCGGCTTCGGCCCTATGGAGCGGAAAAAGACCGGACAAAGCAGGGCGCTGTTTCCGGGCAGGCCGGAAGGCATTGGCAGTTCACTTTCCTTGTTCCCCCCGGCATAAACGCAATGGAGGTGTGTCAAAACCCTCTGAACGCTTTCAAAATGTTATATATTAGGCGCGGATTTCGCGGAATAACGCGGATTTAATAAGCTTAATCCGTGAAATCCGCGTAATCCGCGCCTAAAAGAAAGCATTCAGAGCCGTGGCAAGCATTACGGAATTATTTCCTTAATCGCTTGGTTTCTCAAGGTTTTTCCCTACCTTTGCAGGAAAATGGAGGCAAACTGTTCAGGAAAAACAATTTCTAACTATTAAATAACTTTAATTCAATCATTTATGTGGTTAAGTAATTCATCTGTAGGAAGGAAAGTGGTGATGAGCGTTACCGGCATTGCCCTTATCCTGTTTCTGACGTTTCACATGGCGATGAACCTGGTTGCGCTCGTCTCGGCAGAGGGGTACAACATGGTTTGTGAGTTCCTGGGAGCGAACTGGTATGCGGTGGCCGGCACGCTGGCACTGGCTGCGTTGTTCATCATTCACATCATCTATGCCTTCTGGCTCACCATGCAGAACCGCCGCGCACGCGGCACGGAGCGCTACGCCGTGACGGAAAAGCCGAAGACGGTGGAGTGGGCTTCGCAAAACATGCTGGTGCTGGGCCTCATCGTCATCGTAGGCCTGGGCTTGCACCTGGTGCACTTCTGGTCGAAAATGATGCTTCCCGAACTGGCAGGCTGCGACGACATGGGCGTCATGATGTATGCCGCCAACGGTATCTATCACATTGAGAACACCTTTGGCAACATTGTCAACGTAGTGCTCTACCTGGTGTGGCTGGGTGCCCTGTGGTTCCACCTGACACACGGATTCTGGAGCGCCATGCAGACGTTGGGCTGGAACAACAAAGTGTGGCTCAACCGCTGGCAGTGCATCTCCAACATCTATTCCACCATCGTGGTGCTGTGCTTCGCACTGGTAGTAGTAGTGTTCTATATCAAATCACTCATTTAAGTTAACAAGGTGACAAGGTGACAAGACAATAGGGAAGCAAAGCAAGGTCCTTGTACCCTCGTCAACTGAAACCCTCGTCAACTAAAAAAGAAAAAACTATGACCAAGATAGATTCAAGAATACCGGAAGGACCGGTAGCCGAAAAGTGGACAAACTATAAAGCCCACCAAAAATTAGTAAACCCCGCCAATAAGCGCCGCCTCGACATCATCGTGGTGGGTACGGGCCTGGCAGGAGCCAGTGCAGCCGCCTCGCTGGGCGAAATGGGTTTCAAGGTGTTCAACTTCTGCATCCAGGACTCTCCGCGCCGCGCGCACTCCATCGCCGCACAGGGAGGTATCAACGCTGCCAAGAACTACCAGAACGATGGTGACTCGGTTTACCGCCTGTTCTACGACACCGTGAAGGGCGGTGACTATCGCGCACGTGAGGCCAACGTTTACCGCCTGGCCGAAGTATCGAACAACATCATCGACCAGTGCGTGGCACAAGGCGTGCCCTTCGCCCGCGAATACGGCGGCACGCTGGCCAACCGCTCTTTCGGTGGCGCACAGGTATCGCGTACATTCTACGCCAAGGGCCAGACGGGCCAGCAGCTGTTGCTGGGCGCTTACTCGGCACTGAGCCGCCAGGTGGCCGCCGGCACTGTGAAGCTGTACACCCGCTATGAGATGCAGGACGTGGTCATCATCGACGGACGCGCACGCGGTATCATCGCCAAGAACCTGGTGACGGGTAAGCTGGAGCGCTTTGCCGCACACGCCGTGGTTATCGCCACGGGCGGTTACGGCAACACTTACTTCCTCTCTACCAACGCCATGGCTTGCAACTGCTCGGCTGCTATGGCTTGCTACCGCAAGGGTGCATGGTTCGCCAACCCCGCTTATGTACAAATCCACCCGACGTGTATCCCCGTACACGGCGACAAGCAGTCCAAGCTGACGCTGATGTCCGAGTCGCTGCGCAACGACGGCCGCATCTGGGTGCCCAAGAAGCTGGAAGACGCCAAGAAGCTGCAGGAAGGCACGCTGCAAGGCAAGGACATCCCCGAAGAAGACCGCGACGCCAGCCGTGCCGCCAAGGAGCGTTGCGACAAGGGTTATGGTGTGAACAATACTGGTTTGGCTGTGTTCCTGGACTTCTCTGAGGCTATCAACCGCCTGGGCAAGGACGTGGTGGCACAACGCTACGGCAACCTGTTCGACATGTACGAAGAAATCACCGACGTATCTCCTTATGAGAACCCGATGATGATTTACCCCGCCATCCACTACACCATGGGCGGCATCTGGGTAGACTACGAACTGATGACCAGCATCAAGGGTCTGTTCGCCATCGGCGAGTGCAACTTCTCCGACCACGGCGCCAACCGTCTGGGTGCTTCCGCACTGATGCAGGGCTTGGCCGACGGTTACTTCGTGCTGCCCTACACCATCCAGAACTACCTGGCCGACCAAATCACTGTTCCCCGCTTCTCCACCGACCTGCCTGAGTTTGCAGCCGCCGAGAAGGCTGTTCAGGACAAGATTGACCACCTGATGAACATCAAGGGCAAGAAGTCCGTTGACTCCATCCACAAGGAGCTGGGCCACGTGATGTGGGAATACGTGGGCATGGGCCGCACGGAAGCCGGCTTGAAGGAAGGCCTGAAGCGCTTGAAGGAAATCCGCAAGGAGTTTGAGACCGAGCTGTTCATCCCGGGCGAGAAGGAAGGCATGAACGTTGAGCTGGACAAGGCCATCCGCCTGAACGACTTCATCACCATGGGCGAGCTTATCGCTTACGATGCACTGAACCGCAACGAATCGTGTGGCGGCCACTTCCGCGAAGAATACCAGACGGAAGAAGGCGAAGCCAAGCGCGACGACGAGAACTACTTCTACGTAGCTTGCTGGGAATATCAGGGCAGCGACGACAAGGCACCCGTATTGCTGAAGGAGCCGCTGGTTTATGAGGCCATCAAGGTACAGACGCGTAACTACAAGAGCTAATCGGGAAGTTGAACAATTAAAGAATTAAAGACAATGGATAAAAATATAAGTTTCACTCTGAAAATATGGCGTCAGAAAGGCCCGAAGGCCAAAGGCGCATTCGAGACCTATCAGATGAAAGATATTCCCGGCGATACTTCTTTCCTGGAAATGCTGGATATCTTGAACGAGCAACTTATCAGTGAAGGCAAGGAGCCCGTAGTATTCGACCACGACTGCCGTGAAGGTATTTGCGGCATGTGCTCGCTCTACATCAACGGACATCCGCACGGACCCGCAACAGGGGCTACTACCTGCCAGATTTACATGCGCCGCTTCCACGATGGCGATACCATCACGGTTGAGCCCTGGCGTTCGGCCGGCTTCCCGGTCATCAAGGACTTGATGGTAGACCGTACGGCCTATGACAAGATTATGCAGGCCGGTGGTTATGTAAGCGTTCCCACGGGTGCCCCGCAGGATGCCAACGCCATCCTTATCCCGAAACCCATTGCCGACGAGGCCATGGATGCAGCCAGCTGCATCGGTTGCGGCGCCTGCGTGGCTGCCTGCAAGAACGGGTCGGCCATGCTGTTCGTATCCGCCAAGGTGAGCCAGCTCAACCTGCTGCCGCAAGGCAAGCCGGAAGCTCTGCGCCGCGCCAAGGCCATGCTTGCCAAGATGGACGAACTGGGCTTCGGCAACTGCACCAACACCCGCGCCTGCGAGGCTGAGTGCCCGAAGAATGTGTCCATCAGCAACATTGCCCGCCTGAACCGTGACTTCATTCGCGCCAAGCTGAAAGACTAACTATGCCTTTCTACATTTGATTAATATCACATCCGGGACTCCCCTGCAGGACTTGTGCTTGCAGGGGAGTCTTATTTTTATCAATGGCAGAAAGCGCGGCAAGGAGGGATAACCATTTTGCTGTAGCAATGCTAACATTTGCTAACAAAAAGACAAGCCGTGCATGCAAACGATTATAATTCGTAAAAGTGTTTTAAAAGATTCAATAAACACAGGGAAATAGTTGGAGATTATAGGAAGAAAGCCTATCTTCGCAACGTGATTTTTTTCATAGTATTAGATTTAAGGTTAACAAAGGTAGGGCTCGGCGGAGCCCTTTTTTATTTTATGGCAGCCGGCAAGGCTGCTTTATTTTTTTGAAGGGAAAGCTGCATAATCATGCATTATTCCTACTTCTTTCCAGATTTCCTTCCGTACTTTGCCCACGAAAATAGTTGTAATTAACCCTAAAAGAAAAGCCTTATGAAAAAATTACTACCCCTATGCGCACTGCTTACCGGCATGTGTTGCACCTTAGCCTCGTGCAGCAACGACGACCAGCCGGGCATCCACCCGGAAGGCGGCAATGTGCCGGAAACCATAGTAGAACAGTTCAACAGCCAGTTTCCCGACGCAAAGAACGTGACGTGGGAAAGCCAGGCCGACGGATACTACACAGCCCACTTCACCACCGACGACAATCCGCAAGGCGACAACACGGCCTGGTTCAGCGGATACGGGCATTGGGACATGACCAACTACGACATCCCTTTCCGAGCCATACCGCAGGCGGTGAAAGAGGCCTTCGAGGCCAGCGACTACGGCCAAAGCGGCTCGGGCTGGCACGTAGACGATGAAGTGGAGGTGATGGAGCGAAACGGCAACGAAACGCTCTACGTCATTGAAGTGCAGAAACGGGAAAACGGCAGGGAAACGGAGATAGACCTGTACTTCACGGCATCGGGCATCCTGGTGAAGGAGCTGGCCGACGGCGGCGACCACATCCGCTACGAAGACTACCTGCCCCAGCAGCCCGCCGGCAGCATAAGCAGCTGGCTGGAAAACAGCAAGTACAAGGACGCCGGCATCGTAGACATCGAGCAGGAAGACGGAGGCACGGAGGTAGAGCTCATCTACAACGGACAGAAAGTGGAAATATTATTCAGCCGCAGCCAGCAATGGGTGTACACCAAGACCGAGTACAAGCGCCGCGACCAGCACCTTGTGCCCGAGGCCATACTAAGCGCCGCACAGGCCAGCCAGGCTTGGCAGAACGGATACGACCGCTTGGAGGGCATAGACTTCTACGAGACCAGCCAGTCGGGCAACTTCTACTGCATAGAGCTGGAAAACCGCTTTGACGACGACGTGAAGATATACGCGGACGAGAACGGCAACCTGCTGGACCAGCGCCCCGACACCGGCAACGGCAACGACGGGCAGGGCGGCATTCCGGTGGAGGATGACATCAAGACATTCATTGAAACAAACTATCCCGGAGCCGTCATCCTGGAGAAGGACTACGACCACGGCATGCTGGAAGTGGAAATACGCCACGAAGGCCGGGAAAAAGAAGTCAGATTCAACGGGCGCAACGAGTGGCTCGGCTCGGAATGGGATGTACGCATCGGCGAGCTCCCCGAGGCCGTAAGGCAAGCCCTTAGCGACAACGGCTACCGCCCGGACGACGACGAGGCCACCTACACGGAGACTCCCGACGGCGTGTGGTATGAAATAGAAGCCTACAAAGACCGCCGCGAATGGACGGTGTACATCAACCCGGACGGCATCATACTCGACGAAAGGCGCGACGACTAAACCAGGCGGTACATGCCGCCCGCCAAGGCCTTGACCACTCCCTTCATCTCGAGCTCGAACAGCAGCGCGCTCATACGGTTCACCGGGATGTCGGACGCCACGACCAAGGTATTGATGTGCAGCTCGCCCCGCTCCATAAGGATGCGCACCACGCAAGCCTCTTCTCCGGACAACTCGGGGAAGAGGCTTCGCTGTACATTGCCCGGCACGGAGTGGGCAGCGCGGGGCTCCCACAGCATGGCCTTCATCAGGTCGTCGGCCGAGAGCAGCAAGGCCGCCTTGTTGTCGCGTATCAGCCGGTTGCAGCCCTCGGAGCAGGCATCGCCCACGCGGCCCGGCACGGCAAAGCAGTCGCGATTGTAGGCATTGGCCAGCTCGGCGGTAATCAGCGAGCCGCCCTTGGCAGCCGACTCCACCACAATGGTGGCGTCGCTCATGCCGGCCACAATGCGGTTGCGCTGCACAAAGTTATGGCGGTCGGGCAGCGTGCCCGTGAAGTACTCCGTCAGCAAGCCGCCGTTTTCCAGCATCTCTATGGCTGTGCGACGGTGCGACGACGGGTAGATGCGGTCCAACCCATGCCCCAACACCGCCACCGTGGAGAGCCCGTTGGCCAGCGCCTCACGGTGGGCGGCGATGTCGATGCCATAGGCCAGTCCGCTCACCACCAGCACGTCGGGACACTGGGCGGACAACTCGCGCAGCAGGTTGGCACAGAACTGCCGCCCGTAATCCGTGGCACGGCGGGTGCCCACGATGCTCACCACGTGCAGGCGGTTCAGGTCGGTATTTCCCTTGAAAAACAAGGCCACAGGGGCGTCCTCGCAATTGCGCAGGCGGGAGGGGTAAGCCTCATCCATCAGCGTGATGCAGGCTATGCGGTTCTTTTCGGCAAAAGCCAGTTCCTGCTCGGCACGGCGGAAGGCCTCCGCATCGCCCAAGGCAGACACTACAGACCTCGGCAAGCCGGGAAACAAGGCGGGAAGCTCCTCCCGGCGGTTGAAGACAGCCGTCGCGCTACCCAGGTCTTTCACCAGCCGGTGGGCCAATATGGCACCTACGCCCGCACAGCGGGGCAACGCCAGGCTGTAAAGTTGTTCATCGGTAGAAGTATTCATCGGTTAAAAAAAGATTAGAACATTGGGATACTGCCCCTCAGCTGAAGTAAGGCTCGAACAGCTTGTCGAACAGCTCGCTACCGCTCAGCCGCCCGCCTACCACGCACACCGTCTCCACCACCGACTTCACGGCCACCCGGCCATCGCTCTTGCGGAAGATGTCCTGATAAAAGACGTACTTGATGCCCTCTTTCTTCAGGTAAAGCTTGGACAGGAATTCATCGCCGCTGCGCAAAGGTGTCTTGAAGGCCATGCTGATGCGCGCCACCACGGGGTCTACCCCCTGGCGATGCAGCTCGGCAAAGCTGACGCCCACGGACAGCAGGAATTCATGCCGCGTATGCTCCAGGTAGTGCTGGTAATTGGCGTTGTTCACAATGCCCTGCAGGTCGCACTCGTAGTCGCGCACCTTCATGGGCAGCTCGTAGATGTATTTATCGGTCATTGTCGGTATCCGTATTAAGGGTTGTACATGATTCTTCAGTACGCGCCACCGGCGTATTGAAACGGGCGCCACACCGGCTGCACACGTATTCCCAATGCTCCGTGCCCGGAGGGGCCGCCGTGAGCATGGTCATCACCGTGGCCAGCGCCGCACGCCACCGCTTCCCGCGCTTCAGGCGCAGCCTGATGTCGGCCGAGCCGCACTGCGGGCAATACTTCAGCTGCTCGGGCACCATCTGGTTGCGCTCCAGCAGGGCCAGCGCCGCCTCGTAGTCGTCCTCATAGACAAAGATGTCCACGCCCGACACGTTGGACACAAAGCCACGCAACACGTTGGACGTATTCTCGTTGTGCAGGGCCGAGGGGATGCCTTCGTTCTCCAGCGCGCCCTGTATGAGGCGTGCCTGGAAATCGTCGTTGCAGGTTATCAGTTTCCGTGTTTTCATATCCTATAGGAGTTGATTTATCCGCGTTGATGCTCCACGTCGAGGCCTTTGAAGCGCTTCAGCTCGTCGAGCGACACCAGCTTGTAGAGCTTGTCGCTGGGGCGTATCTTCACGCACTTCATGGAGAAGTGCTCGCCCTTGTGCACGGTGGGCACGGGCTTCAAGTCTACGCGGGCTTCCTCCAGCGTCACGTACTCAGCGCCGGTCGTGGGGCCGGTGATGAGCAGCTTGTCGCCCACACTCACTTCGGCCGCCTCCACCAGGAACTCCGCCACGCCTATCTTCGAGAAGTAGCGGATGCCGCGGCCCACGTATATCTTGCGCTCGGTAGCTGCCGAGCCGTAGTTCTTTGTCCACTCGCCCAGCCGCTGGCCCAGATAGTAGCCGTCCCAGAAGCCCCGGTTGAACACGGTGGCCAGCCGCCGGTTCCAGTCCTCCACCTTGTCGTCGGTAAACGTGCCCTCCACGTAGGCGCGCACAGCCTCCTTGTAGCACTCCACCACCGTGCGCACATACTCGGGGCCGCGCGCCCGGCCTTCTATCTTGAACACGCGCACGCCGGCATCCATCATCTTGTTCATGAAGTGGATGGTCTTCAGGTCTTTGGGCGACATGATGTACTGGTTGTCCACCTCCAGCTCGGCATCCGTCTCCTTGTCGCGCACCACATACGAGCGGCGGCACACCTGCATGCATGCGCCGCGGTTGGCCGAACTGTTCATCTGGTGCAGGGACAGGTAGCACTTGCCGCTGACGGCCATGCACAGGGCGCCGTGGCAAAACATCTCGATGCGCACCGGCCGCCCCGAGGGACCGCAGATATTCTCTTCCACGATGGCACGATGGATGGCGGCCACCTGGTCCAGGTTGAGCTCGCGCGCCAGCACCACCACGTCGGCAAAGCGGGCGTAGAAGCGCAGCGCCTCCACGTTGCTGATGTTGAGCTGCGTGCTGAGGTGCACCTCCTGGCCTATCCGGCGGGCGTAGTCCATCACCGCCACGTCGGCGGCAATGATGGCGCTGATGCCGGCCTCGTGGGCAGCGTCCACAATGGTGCGCATCAGCGGGAGGTCTTGGTCGTAGATGATGGTGTTGACTGTGAGGTAACTCTTCATGCCGTGGCTGTCGCACGTGCGGGCTATCTCCCGCAGGTCGTCTATGCTGAACGTGCTGGCCGAGCGGGCGCGCATGTTCAAGTTCTCTATGCCGAAGTAGATGGCATCCGCCCCGGCCTGTATGGCTGCCGCCAGCGACTCGCGCGAGCCGACGGGGGCCATGATTTCAAAATCTTGTATCTTCATGTTGGAGTTATGCTTGTCCAATATCTTCAGTATCTTTTGTCAGTTTTTCTACTGCATCAATGAATGCTTCTGCACGGGGACGTAAGAGTTCTACCAGCCCGGCATCGCAGTAAGCGAAATCGCTGTAGTCGCTACTGTGACGCTTGTCAAAAAGAAGCCCGAACGTCGTGCTGTGCTCAATGCTGAGCAGCCCGGTACGCACAAAGTGCATGGAGAGCTGCGTCTTCACCCCA
Organism: uncultured Bacteroides sp.; assembly: GCA_949288715.1. Taxonomy (GTDB): domain Bacteria; phylum Bacteroidota; class Bacteroidia; order Bacteroidales; family Bacteroidaceae; genus Bacteroides. The sequence continues at coordinate 27,616 of CASELH010000058.1, forward strand.
TTGTGGGTAAAAGTTTCTATTTCCCGGCTCAACAGCAATGCCACGGCAGCATAATAGCACGCATAGTACAGGCGGTTGACGGCTGCGTTGTAGTAGCCGCCGCCATAAAGCAAGTCGGCCTCTCCCAATGTGCTGTGGGCGCGTTGCAGTCGATAGTCAATCAGCGCCGCACGGGTTTCCTTGTCCAGTTGCTGTTTCATAACAACACCCCTTCCCTGTTGACATTGATAGTAAACGGGCTGGTTATCTGCTCCCACAAGCGGCGCAACACCACCAGCACATTGATGGCCACACCGGTCTGCGCCTCCAGTTCGGTCAGCGGGCGGCGCAGGCTCAGTTCCTGTTCAGGTGTAGGCTTTTGATTACCGTCCAGCAAGATAAGCAGGTCTATATCAGAATCCGGACGAGCATCGCCCCGGGCCTCCGAGCCATAGACGATGGCCTGTGCTCCGGGTGCCGCCTTTCGCACGGCGGCAGCAATTTGCTGAAGGATTTCGGGTCGTCTCATTGCAGTGTCTTTTTATAATTCTGCCCAAAGGTAACGATTATCCTCCAGTTTTCCGTACTTTTGCAGCCAAAACCTTAACAATATGAAGATAGCCTCGATAGACCTGGGCGAATGCCCCGTGCTGCTCGCCCCGATGGAAGACGTGACCGACCCGGCTTTCCGCCTGATGTGCAAAGAATTTGGCGCCGACATGGTGTACACCGAGTTCGTATCGGCCGATGCCCTTATCCGCGCCGTCAGCAAGACGGAGCAGAAGCTGGCCATCAGCGACGCCGAACGCCCCGTGGCCATCCAGATATACGGCCGCGACGTGGACACCATGGTGGAGGCCGCACGCATCGTAGAGCAAGCCCGCCCGGACATCATCGACCTGAACTTCGGCTGCCCGGTGAAGCGTGTGGCAGGCAAAGGCGCCGGGGCAGGCATGCTGCAAAACGTGCCGCTGATGCTGCAGATAACCCGCGCCGTGGTCCGCGCCGTCTCCATCCCCGTCACCGTGAAGACCCGCCTGGGCTGGGACGAGGGGCACAAGATTATAGTAGACCTAGCTGAACAGTTGCAAGACTGCGGCATCCGGGCCCTCACCATCCACGGGCGCACCCGCGCACAGATGTACACCGGCGAGGCCGACTGGACGCTGATAGGTGCCGTGAAGCAGAATCCCCGCATGCACATCCCCATCATAGGCAACGGCGACGTCACCACCCCGCAACGCGCCCGCGAGTGCTTCGACCGCTACGGCGTGGATGCCATCATGATAGGCCGCGCCAGCTTCGGCCGCCCCTGGATATTCCGCGAAGTAAAGCATTATCTGGAGACCGGCGAACAGCTGCCCGACCCCGGTCCCGCCTGGAAGCTGGACGTGCTGCGCCGGCAAGTGGCCGACAGCGTGCGCCTGCTGGACGAGCGCCGGGGCATCCTGCACGTGCGCCGCCACCTGGCCGCCAGCCCGCTGTTCAAGGGCATACCCAACTTCCGCGACACGCGCATAGCCATGCTCCGTGCCGAAACGCAGGAAGAGCTGTCCGCCATCTTCCGGCAGATAGAGCCGCTGCTCGGCATTGAGCATTGATTTCCACCCGATTATCACCCTCCTTAATAGCCATACTACGCCACGGTGGTAGCGTAGTATCGCCACCACGGTAGCGTAGTATCACCAGCACGGTAGCGTAGTATCACCAGCACGGTAGCGTAGTATCGCTACCCGGACTGTGGCAGAAGCCTGCCCCGGAGGCAAAGCCGCCTACTCCTCCCAGCCGTAGTTTTGCCCCAGCTCGGGGTTCAAGGTGAAGGCGGTGTTGGGAATGGGGTGCACGTACATGCGGTCTTGCCACTCCAATTCATAGTTGTATATCAGGTAGCCATGGTCGCCCTCGCTCAGCGTGAAGTTGCCGTCGGCGGTGGAGGTGCCTATCTTGTAGGACGTGGCCGAGGTTTTCGACCAGATGGCGTCCTTGTCCGTCCGGCCGCCATACTGGGTGCCGTTAAACTCGAAGCCGTTGGCATAGTCGTCGGCCGACAGGTAGATGCCCCTCCAGCCCTGGTTGTTGTTATAGCGCTTCACGATGAGGTTGCCCAAGTGCCAGCGGTAGAGGTCGTCCACGCGCAAGCCCATCTCCATGATAAGCTCGGTTGCACGCTCGCGGCGTATTTCGAGCAGCACGTCCGACAGGCCGGGAGAGTCGGCGTAGTAATCGCGCAGCCAGGCGTCGGCCACGTAGCCGGCATCCCCCGGATAAATGTTCTTCACCCCGGCACGAGCGCGCAGGGCACCGACAGTCTCATTCCAGATGTCGCGGTCCATTTGGCCCAGTTCGGCCTTGGCCTCGGCATAGTTCAACAGCACCTCGGCGTAGCGCAGGATGGGCAGCGAGTTTTCGGCCTTGCCTTTCGAGTAGTTCTCCTCGCGCTCGATGCTCCACTTGATGAAAGAGTAGCCCGTAAAGGTGTACGTGAAGTTTATGCTCTTCAGCTTCACCACGCCGGCATTGGTCTCGTACGTGTGGCCAGGGCCATGCACGGTCTGCGCCAGGCGCCAGTCGCGGTTTGTGAACTCGTCGCTGAGCGACAGCTCGTCGGTGGCGATGGGCGTGCCGTCCAAGGTGAGGAACATGTCCACCAAGTCTTTCGTGGGCGAGTATTGCTGCCCGTAGGTCGACGAATTGAAGTTCCACGTCAGCTCGTTGTACACGTTGAGCGGCTCGCCCGAACATTCGCGTGCCCAAATGACCTCGTTGGTGGCCGTGGGACTCATGGAGGTGAACACGGTGCGGAAGTCGGTAGCAGGCGAGCCGGTGTTGTACAGCTCGAAGCCGCCGGCCGCCATCAGCTCTTCGGCAGCGGCGGCAGCCTCGGCCAAGAAGTCGTCGGCCGACTCATAATCGCCTTTCCACGGCTGGTGGGTGGACGGGTTGACGTCGTGGTATTTGCGGTAAGTGCCCTCGAACAGGCATACGCGCGACTTGAAGGCCAAAGCCACCCACTTGTTGATTTGCGTGCGGCCTTCGGCAAACTTGCCGCTGCCCTGCATGTTCTCGCAAGCGAAGTTCAGGTCTTCCAGCACGTGGTGCATCACCATTTCACGGTCGTCGCGGGCGGCAAACAGGGCTTCTTCGCTTTCGGTGAACACATGGTCTATCCAAGGCACGTCGCCAAACGTGCGCACCTTGGAGTAGTAGAAGTAGGCGCGCCAGAATCGTGCCACGCCGGCATAGTGGTTGTAGACCAAGTCGTCCACCTTCCCCTGGCTGCGCGTCATGTTCTCTATCATGTAGTTGGCACGCCGGATGCTTCCCCAGTCGCTATAGTCCCAGCCCGTTTGCTTGGAGCTGTCCCAAATGCCGGGGCGGTAGTAATCGCCGGACGTTTTGGTGGCCACCAGGTCGCAATTGGCATCGCCCAGGCCTATGGTACTTTCCGAGGGGAGGTAGCTCTGTATCATGCCGTTGGCATACAGCTCCAAGTCGGTCTCGGTGCTGAACCAGGTGTCGGCATCCACCTTGTCAATGGGTTCTTTGTAAAGAAAGTCCTCGCACGACACGGTAGCAAACGCTACGGATACTCCCAATAACAGCTTGAATATATTCTGTTTCATAATGATTTCTACTCTGTAATTAATTGTCGTATAAATATCGGCTTAGCCCTTTAGAAGTTAATGTTCAGGCCAAAGGTGAAGCTGCGCAACATGGGGTAGCTGTATCCCTGCCCGGCACCGCCCAGTCCGGTGTTGTCGCTCGCCGTGAAGTCGGAGTCGCCAAAACCTATCACCTCGGGGTCGAACATCTTGGTGTGCTTGAAGATGGGCGAGAAGGTCAGGAGGTTCTCGCCGGAGAAGTACACCTTCAGGCTCTCGATGTTGAGCTTGCGCGTCCACTGCTTGGGGAACGTGTAGTCAATGGTCAGGTTCTTCAACCTGCAGTAGGCCGCATTCTGCAGGTAATAATCGTTTTCCCACGTCAGCGGGCCCACGTTGCGGTTGGCTGCATAGCCCACTTGCCGGGTATAGTAAGGCTTTTCGGCAGCATTGGTCACCACCCAGTTCTCGGTGCTGTAGTCTATCTGCACGGCATCGGTGGTGTGGATGGTAGGCAGGTAGCCGTACGGACGGTTGTACATGCCCCAGAAGAAGCCCGACTCGCAGCTGGGATACCAGTCGCGCCGCCCCACGCCTTGGAAGAACAAGCTCAGGCCTATGCCGTTCCAGCTGGCGCCGATGTTGATGCCGTATTGGTAGCGCGGCGTCTCGTTCCCGATGCGCTCCAGGTCGCCATGGTCTTTCAAAGTGCCATCACCGGTACCGATGGCATTGTCATGGTTCACGTCGATAAACTTCAAGTCGCCGGCATAAGCGGCAAAGTTGGAGCCATTCTTGTGGAACGTATCCTGCACCCACTGGCTTGCTTCTTCGTTGCTGAGGAAATAGCCATCGGTGCGGAAGCCCCATATCTCACCCAACTCTTTCCCTTCATAGTAGTTCAAGATGTCGCCATTGGCATTGTAGAAGTCTTTCACCCACGTGCGGCTGTCCCACACGCTTACCTTTACATTGTAGCTGAAGGGCTTGTTGGCCAGCGTGAAGTTGTCCCGCCAGTTCAGCGACAGTTCCCAGCCTTTCGTCTTCAGCCCGCCGTAGTTGCCCTTCGGCGTATTTTCGCCGAACACATGGGGTAGGTCGGGGCCGTAAACCAGCAGGTCGTCGATGTAACGCCAATAGTAGTCGCCCGAGAACGACAGGCGGTTGTTGAAGAAGTCCATGTCCAGACCAATGTCATACGTCGTCACCTTCTCCCACGTCAGGCCGGAAGGTATGACACTGGGCGCCTGCGTGTACGAGAACTTGCCGCCGTTGGAGAGGACGGAAGACTTGTAGATGCCCATCAGCTCCATAAACGAGTAGGGGTCGATGGAGGCGTTGCCCAGCGAACCGACATTGCCTCTGAGCTTCAGGTTGTTCATATACTGGCGCGACCACTCCATCCACGGCTCCTCGGACACACGCCAGCCAATGGAGCCCGACGGGAAGAATCCCCAGCGCTCGTTGGCAGGAAAGAGGGAAGAGCCATCGTAGCGGGAAGAGAATTCCAGGATATAACGGTTCAGCAGCGTGTAGTTGATGCGGGTAAACACGCCCACCAGCGACTTGTCGTATCCGTCATCTTCCACCGCATATTCATCGCCGTCCATCAGCTCAAAACTGGGGCTCTGATAGTCGAGCAAGCCTTGGCGCTGTAGGTAGAGGCGGCGATACTTCTGCGTCTCGATGTTCCATCCGCCCACTACGTTCAGGTTATGGTTCTCGCCCAGCTTGGGTATCCAGGTCAGCACCACGTTGGAACTGAGGTAGTCGGTGTTGTAGCGCCAGTCCGATTTGTAGGAAGTGGTGTTATAGGCCTCTGTCGTATTGGGTGCGGAGTATCCCTCTTGTATGTCCGATATACGTACCTGGTTGTCGCGCGAAACCTTGTAGGTAAAGTCCGCGCGAAGTTTCAGCACGTCCTTCAGCGGCTCGAAGTTCAACGCCGTGGTGGTTACGAGGTCCAATGAATTGTTTTCCTGGTAAGAACTGCCATCCATGAAAGCACCGTACATGGTGGCAGCCCCGTAGAAGGACAACGTGCCGTCTTCATTGAAAGGCGTATAAATGGGCTGCCCCCGGTGTTCGAACTGGCGCAGCAACGGCTGGCTTCCGCCGGCCACCATGGGCTGGTGGTACTTTTGGCTGAACAGGGCAGTGTTGTTCTCAAGAGTAAGCCACTTGTTGAGCCTCAGTTCCCCTTTGGCGCGCAGGTTGTAGGTCTTGAAGGTCTCATCGCCTATCTTGTAGATGCCATCCTGGTCGTAGAACCGCCCGGACAACAGCCAAGACGTCCTCTCGGAAGAATTGCTGATGCTTATGTTATGCGTTTGGGCTACGGTCAGGTCCTTGTAGAACAAGTCAATCCAGTTGGTGCTGCCGTAGTAGGCATAGTTGCCATTTTCCGTCATGCCGTAAGGATTGGTGTCGCCTGCGGCACGGCGGCGGTGAAATTCTTCATGATAGGCCTCGGAGTACGTGTCGCTGCGGTTGTTTACATTTCCCGGCACCTTTCCGCTGGAAGTAGGCGTGCGGGTGTCGTTCTGGAAAAAAGTCACAAAGTTGTCCAGCCATTGCAAGCCATCGGTCACTAAGTGGTCTTCCCACTGCACCGTGCGCCGGTTCAGCGAAACAGAGCCGTTGTAACTGATTTGCAGATTCCCTTTGTCGGGCTTCTTGGTCGTAACCAAGATAACGCCGAAGGCTCCACGGGCTCCATACACGGCGGCCGACGAAGCATCTTTCAACACAGATACCGTTTCAATATCCTCGGGGTTAAGCGTCGAAAGGTCGCCCTCCACGCCATCAATCAGCACCAAGGCCGAACCGCCTTGGCCTATGCTCAGCCGCTGGCCGTCGGCATTGGTCATGGACTTGCGCGTGTTGTACGACGTATTTCCGCCGCGCACATAAATCTGGCCCTGGTGGCTGGGCTTGCCGTCGACCTGGATGATGTTCAATCCCGAAATCTGTCCCTGCAAAGAGCGGGTAAGGTTGGGAGTGACGCGCCCTTCGAGCGTCTCGCCGGAAAGATTCTCCACCGCACCTACCAGCTGCGTCTTTTTCAAGGTGCCGTAGCCCATTACCACCACTTCGTCCAGCGTTTCCGTGTCTTCGCGCATCACGATGTCCATATAGCCCTTGTCGGCAACGATTTCCTGCGTCTTATATCCGATATAAGAGATAATCAGCTTGGCGTTCTTGCGCACGGACGACAACGAGAACTTGCCATCGGCATCCGATACGGTTCCTAACGACGACCCCTCTATCCGAATTGTGGCGCCGATAACCGGCTCGCCCGACTCGTCCACGATTTTTCCCTTAACCGGAATTGCACTTGCCGGTTGTTTGACGATTTGCTTATCCGGCTGCCCTGTTTTCCCATCGGCATAGGCACATACCGGTAGCGCAAATGTCAAGATGCCCAACGCCATGACGAAGCGTTGGCATGCTTTTGCCATTTGTCCCATAATGTATAACAGTAAATTAGGTTAGAGCGTTTCCCTTCTGATAATTAAGGTCCGGTCATTAATCCTTCAACCGGATAGTCTGCATGTATACTTCGCCAAAGCGGTTGGTAAATTCCACCTTTACTTCCCGAGCCTTGTCCGACGGCATGGCGCGGAACAGGTGTGCCGTCTTCACGGCGTCCGAACGCTTTTTCTTCAGGGCGGCAATGTCTTCGTCTGCGTCAGTGAACTGCTCCATGTCGCCCATCAGCTTTCCGTCCTGATACCACACCACCCGGCAGGCGCTGTCCCAATCCCAAACGTTGGCCACGACAAAACTGCTCTGGGTGAGGAATTCGCCTTTGCCATACAGGCGGAACTGGTAGCTGAAATCGCGGCGGGTAGCTTTATAATGCCATTTCAGCTTGCTGCCGTTCACCTCTACCACCATATACCCGTTGGGAGCGCCGCACTGGTTGACCCATCCGGCCCACCAGGCGCCGCAGGCTGCACCGATGTTGTGCTCATACAGGTTGGGGGCCACCTCGTTGTTCTGGCAGAAGTGGGTATGCCCGCTGAATACGTGCACATCATAGTCCTTCAACGCCTCTTTCAACTCGGCTGCATTGCGCACATTGCCGCCGGCAGTCACGCGGTTCCAGGCGGCGGCGTGCATGTTCAGTATCACCAGGCTGCCTTTGGGCACATAGCTGAGGTCCTTTTTCAGCCAGGCTATCTGGTCGCCTGTCATGCACTCTATGTATTGCTTCCCGCCCACGTAGTTCAGGTTTTTCATCGTGACGATGTGGGCCTTGCCTATGTTGAAGGAATAATCCGTAGGGCCGAAATAGCGGTTGTACATCATCTCGCCATACACGGGCGTGCCGGCAGCCATGTTGTGCAGGTCCTGATAGCGCAGGTCGAAGTCGTGGTTGCCTATGCACTGGAAGAAGGTGGCTCCCGTGTTCTTCACCGACGTCTTGTATTCGGCGTAAAGTGTCATGTTGTCAAACACCAGGTCGCCCAGCGTCATGCCTACCACCTCCCGCTGCTGCCGCAACGAGTCGATGGTTTCTTTCAAGTCGGGCACGGTTTCCTGCCGCCAGCGCTTCATCTCGCGCGCATTGCGCACCTGGGGGTCGGAAACGGCTATGTAATAGAAGTTGTCCTGCGCCGCTTTACGCTTTTCAAGCACAAAGTCATGCTGCCCGTTACTGCCGGCCAGCTTGCCTACCGATACGTAGAAGCCGTCTGCCAGCCCCTCTGCTTGCGGCAACTGGTAACTGGCCGGCGTAGAGATGCTGACAAACTTGCTGACCACGGTGTCCGTCGACAGGCTCCACGCGCCTTGCCGATCGGTCTGCACGAAATGCCGCCCGTCGTTCACTACCACGCCCGGTATTCCCTTGCCCGACGCATCGGTTACTCTCCCTGCAAATTTTAACGTTGTGCTTTGGGCAGTGGCTTCCATACAGGCCGCACACAGCAGCACGCTTAAAATAGATAACGTTTTCATAATTTTATCCTTGGTTATGGTTTTATTACAACCGCAAAGGAAGCGCCGCGGCATTTCATCCCTATTGCAAGGAAGATACATTGCATTTACGGGGAAGTTACAGTCCTGTTACCACCCCGTCCGGAAAACGTTACTCAAAGAAGCATGAAAACCACTCAGCCCAACATGCCGGGCTTCACAAACCACCGCTTGAACACCCGCGTCGTCAGCACATACACCCCGAAGGCCGAGGCAAAGCCCACAATGACATCAATCACATAGTGCGCCTGGATGTACACCGTGGCCGCGCAAAGCAGCAGGTAGAAAGGCATGAGGCACCAGAACAGCTTCCGGCTGCCGCGCCACGCCATAATCATCAGAATGGTGGACATGCCCACGTGCGAGCTGGGGAAGGCCGCCGTAGGCCGCTCGCCCACCTGCTGCGAGCCCTCCACCAGGCTGTAGAAGAATCCTTTTTCAAAGTCGGGCTTGGGCAACAGCTCCTGGTTGTGGTTGAAGTAGTCGCCAATGGAGGGGAACACGCCCACCTCCACGCTGTCGAAACCAATGGCCGGAAAGTAGAACTGCGGCCCAGCCACCGGCACGAATATATAGAACAGGTAATACACGAAAAACGAGGCTACAATGACAAACGACACCTTCTCGAACAGATCAAACCGCCGCAAGAAGTACCACAGCACCACCAGCAATATCATGGGGTAGTAGAAGAAGTAGCCCATGTTGAGCGCCTCGCTCAGCCAAAGGTGGGGCCACTGCCGCGCAAAGCTCACGGCAGGCTGACTGCCAAACAGCCACTGCTCGACTGCGGCAAACACGTGGTCGAGGTTAGGGAACACCCGGTTGAACTCGAACGTGTCCGGATACCAGTAGGACAGCAGCGACATTTGCACCACCACCCTCACGAATGCCGCAAAGCGGCTGGGCGCCAGCCGGTACAGGTACATCAGCAGGAAGGTAGTGCCCACAATGAGCGCGCGGTCGGCCAGCATGTGCAAGGGATGGTCGAGGCGCGGGTATAGTATGAGAATCAGCACCGACGTCAGCCCGCTGTAAATCAGCGTGGCCTTCTCCACGGCGAAAAGCCCCTTGTGCGTTTCCACCCGCTTGAATAGTTTCCGTATAGAAGTTGTAGTCTCCATTCTGCTGTTTTTGAACGATTACAATGATTATTTATCTGCCTAAACTGCATGGCTTGATTCTTCATCCGCAGATGACACGGATGACGCAGATGTTATATTTTCCTCTGCTTATGGCAAGTACATGGGCGAATCCCCTTATAAAAATCCGTGCTATCCGTGTCATCTGCGGATGAAAAATAAACGCGCGCATAGATTCTCCTGTCACAACCACCCGTTCGCCTTGTACCAGGCAATGGTCTCGGGCACGCCGCGCGCCAGGTCGTAGGCCGGGGCATAGCCCAGCTCCTGCTGCGCGGGGGCGATGTCGCACTGCCAGTTGCGTTGCTTCATAATGTTATACTTGTCGCGGTTCAGCGTGCTGGCGGCATGCCGGCGCCTGGCCCACGCCTCGGCCACGATGGACACGGCCTTGAGCATCCACAGCGGGAACTTGATGCGCACCACCGCCGGATTGCCCAGCTCGCGCCGCACCAGGTCGGAAAACGTGCGGCTGCTGTACACCCGCCCGTCGCTCAAGAAGTACGCCCGGTGCACCACGTCGCGCTCAATCACCCGGAACACGGCCTGCGCCACGTCCTTCACATACACAAACGTCAGGTCCTGTCGGCTCCAGCCCGCGGCCACGTCCACATGGCGGGCTATGCTCTGCACCATGAGGAAGTAGTCGCGCTCGCGTGGCCCGTATACCCCCGTAGGGCGCAGAAACACCCACGGAAATCCCTCCAGCCCCTGCAGGTACTGTTCCGCCGCCAGCTTGCTGCGGCCGTAAGCCGTGTTGGGCTGCGGCGTGTCCGTCTCGCGGATGGGCCGGAAATCCCGCTCATGGATGGCGCCAAACACGCTGAGCGTGCTGACAAAGATAAAGCGGTGGGGCACCATGCCCAGCGCGCGCAACGTGTCGGCAAACAGCGCCGTCTGCCCGCGGTTCACCCGGTCGAACTCTGCCGGGTCGATACACTTCGTCACCCCTGCGCAATGCACAATGTAGTCGAAGGCCCCGTGCTCCCGCCTATGGGCTTCCA
>CASELH010000059.1 GCA_949288715.1 uncultured Bacteroides sp.
TCATCGCCGAAAGCGGGTGCAAAAGTAGTGGGTTCCCACATAACAGCAAAATATATCAGAAAGTTTTTTCATCAAAATAATGAAGTTTTTTATTCAAATGCTGAAACACAGGGAGTTATAAAGGCACATTTCCCGGAAAGGGAAGGAAGGGGATTAGGAATGTACACCATTGTATAATATATAAGGGAGAAAAATTGATGTGCCTGCATCTGAGAAAAATTTCCCACCGAAGGCCCGAAAAAGGGCAAAAAAGGGAGATATCCTGACAGGCGGGGGCGGTTTTCCCGCGCAAACACGCGCCATAGGGGCGCACCCTGTACGCATTTCCTACCTTCACGCTTCGGTCCATAGGGGGACGGAAGGAACGAAGAGGGAGCGAAGAAGGTACGAAGGGGGTTCGAAGAAGGTAGGTAGATGGGTAGCATTTGTCAGCATAAAAAATTGTGTTTTAAGAATATACGATGGTTGAAAAGATGAAAATCTGTAAGGAAAAAGAAAAAGCAGAGAGTTCTATTGTAAAATATTATTAGGAGAAACAGGATGCAGATTGTGAGGTAAAAGATTTTTATAAATAAAAAGCCCGCCCGAATGACGACGGCACAGGCCGGGAAGACATTTGGGCGGGAAAGGGGGACGGGTAATCAGTCGGCAAAAGAGACAAAGGGGCACTATTTCTCGCCTTTCGCCTCTTCTTGCGGAAGCCGGAACGCGGTGTACAGTTCAAGGACTGCCGCCACAGAAAGCGAGAGAATCCACTCATTGCCCTGCGTGAAGAACATCAGTCCGCCCGTAAGTAGCAGGCAAAATGCGCCTAACAACTGCTGCCTGTGCAGCCGTCTGATGTTAAGACTATTGCCACGAGGAGGGGTACAGACTTGGGCAAATGCCACACACAAAGCCCCTACACTATAAATATAAGGCGACAGAAACCAGCCGGTGATGTACAACGCTGCACCGGCCAAAGCCATCACGGCACCAACCGCAAAAAGACCCGGTATCAAAAACTTCATAGCTTATTTCAAATCTTCGTCAAACACAAAAATATCTTCATTGGGCTTTTTCATCAGATACTTCTCGCGCGCGATGCGCTCAATAGCCCCTGAGTCGACCGAGAGTTCTTGGAGGCGCCGCGTGTTTTCTTCGTATTCTTTGGCATAGCGCTCTATTTCGTTTTGCAGACGGCTCTCCTCGCGGGCGTTTTGCAAACGGCGCAGCAGGCTGTTCTCGTCCAGGAAGCCCACTATCACAACAAACAGCAGGCACGTCACGGCATATTTGTTGGCCCAACGTTTGTGCCGACAAAGGAAAGCCCAAAAAGATTTCATTCCATCCATAATAAAAAACGTTATAGAATAAAAAGCGAGGAACAGTATCCATGCCTTCGCTTGCAAAGATAAGAGGAATAACCGAGAGTTTCTGTTTTTTTGCGTACATTTGCAAAAACGAACTGCCAAATATGGAAAACTATATTGTATCTGCCCGCAAATACCGCCCCTCCACCTTCGACTCCGTGGTAGGGCAACGCGCACTCACCACAACGTTGAAAAATGCCATCAACACCGGCAAACTTGCCCATGCCTACCTCTTTTGTGGCCCCAGGGGCGTGGGAAAAACCACGTGCGCCCGCATCTTCGCCAAGACCATCAACTGCCTGCATCCCACCTCCGATGGAGAAGCATGCAATGAATGCGAATCGTGCAAAGCCTTCAACGAGCAACGTTCGTACAACATCCACGAGCTGGATGCCGCCTCCAACAACTCCGTCGACGACATCCGCCAATTGGTAGAACAAGTACGCATCCCGCCACAAATAGGCAAATACAAAGTCTACATCATCGACGAGGTGCACATGCTCTCCACCTCGGCCTTCAACGCCTTCCTCAAAACCCTGGAAGAGCCACCCCACCACGCCATCTTCATCCTGGCCACGACAGAAAAACACAAGATTCTGCCCACCATCCTCTCCCGCTGCCAGATATATGATTTCAATAGAATCGGAGTGGAAGACATCGTGGCACACCTGGCCTACGTAGCGTCGAAAGAAGGAATCAGCGCCGAACCGGAAGCCTTGAACGTCATTGCACTGAAAGCCGACGGAGGCATGCGCGACGCCCTCTCCATATTCGACCAAGTGGTAAGCTTCACCGGAGGGCACATCACCTACCAAAGCGTCATCGAAAACCTCAATGTGCTGGACTATGAATACTACTTCAAGATGACCAGCCTCTGCCTGGAGAACAAAATACCCGACGCCTTACTCCTGCTCAACGAAATACTGAACAAAGGCTTCGACGCAGGCCATTTCATCACCGGACTGTCGTCACACCTGCGCGACCTGCTCGTAAGCAAAGACCCCGTCACCCTGCCTCTGCTCGAGGTAGGCGCCAGCATCCGCCAGCGCTATCAGGCACAAGCCCAGCAGTGCCCACTGCCTTTCCTCTACCGGGCCATGAAACTGAGCAACGACTGCGACCTGAACTACCGCACAAGCAAAAACAAGCGGCTGCTGGTGGAACTGACCCTCATACAAATAGCCCAACTTACCGAGGCAGGAGACGAACTGCCGGGGGGGCGTAGCCCTAAAGAGTCAGCCCCATTAAAACCCGCCTTCAGCCAAGCCCGCCCAGCCCAGGCGCAGCCTGCCGCCCCCTCTGCACCGCAAGGCACCACAGCCACACCACAAAAGCCGGCCCCCCAGACACAGCCACCCGCGCAGCAACGCCCGCCACTGGCCACAGCACTGGCAGACAAAGAAAAAGAGCATAAAAAAGTGCCCAGCCTCAAAAAGGCAGGCCTCGGCGTATCCATAAAATACACCGAACAAGCACAACGCACGCAGGTCGTGGCCGAAGCCCCTGCCCCACCGGCAAGCACGCCCGCCGAAGAAGACGACTACATCGTCAATGAGCGCGACATAAACGACTATTGGAAAGAATATGCACGCCAGATGCCCCACGAACAAATTGCCATGGCGCGGCGGATGCAGGCCATGCACGTCGGCCTGCTGAATGAAAACACTTTTGAGGCGGTAGTAGACAACGACATCATCGCCAAAGAATTTACCTCACTCGCGCCCTCCATACAAGAATACCTGCGCGCAAAACTGAAGAACAGGCGCATCACCATGAACGTGCGAATTGCCGCCCCCGCCGAAAAGAAACAAGCCTATGGCCGCAAAGAAAAATTCCAAATGATGGCACAAAAAAACAGCGCACTCATGGAATTGAAGGAACGCTTCGGACTTGAATTCTATTGAAAACCCGCTAACCAGACATGCCTGCCACTATTTAGACGATATACAAATTAAGTCAAAAAACGCCCGAAAAGATAACAACAAACGGGGAAAAGCATTACATTTGCCGCATCAAATTTGAACTATCAACTTAAAACTACAACAAAAATGGCTTACGTAATTAGTGACGACTGCATCGCTTGCGGAACTTGCATTGACGAGTGTCCGGTAGGCGCAATCTCTGAAGGTGACAAGTATTCTATCGACCCCGAAGCCTGCACCGAGTGCGGCACTTGTGCAAGTGTTTGCCCCTCTGAGGCTATCCACTTGGGTGAATAATCAGTCACCTGTCTTATCAGTAATAAAAAAGGATGCATCTGCGGTGCGTCCTTTTTTATTTCCTACCCCCATAGCGCCACTGTGGGCAAGGTATTTGCGAGCAAGAGATTGAGTCACTTAAAACTTCTCCGGTAGTCCATTGGCGACATCCCTGTCATCCGCCGGAAGTAGCGGCACATATAAGACACATCCTCAAAGTGCAGAGCGTCAGCAATGCCTTTGACGGGTACATCCGTATTGACCAGATAAGTCTTGATTTCCGTCACGGTCTGCCGGTCCAACATCTCTTTGGGCGACATCTGCAAGTGCTTCCGGCAGAGCTTATACAGGTAGGTCGTGGTGATGGAGAGTCGGCTGGCGTAGAATGCCACCTCACGCGTTTCCCGGCAATGCAATGACACCAGCTTGAAGAAGCGGGTGATGAGCATCCACGCATGGCTTCCCTCATTGCCATGCGCCTTGCCCGGCCCGCTACGCATCACTTCCGTATCGATGGCTATCAGCAGGTTGCGGATGCTGTTTTTCAACATTTCTTCCTGGCTGGCTTTGTCTTCCATGCGCTCCATCCAGCCTAACTGCCGCCACCAGGCATCCAGCAAGTCTTTCTGGGCAGCTGACGTGCGGAATACGGGGCTTCCATACAATACGTCCCAAAAACGGTCGGAGAGCGGCTTGTAGATGGCTTCTTCTACCACATCATAGGCAAACGAGGCATAGCGGACGGAGAACAGGGCGGAACTCCGCTCTATCGAAAAAGTACCATCATAGAGCAACACGACGAAATCGCCCCGGCGCAAGGGGCGTCGCTTGAAATTGACCGTCGCGACCGCGCAACCAGACGTGACAAACAAGGCGATGCAGCCGTTGGTGTCAACCAGACCGCCGTGGCTTTGCCGCAAATCCGTTATTCCTGCCGAAAACAGTGCATCGTCTGGCCGTAATGAATACTTGATAGCTTGCATGGTGTCTTTCCTCCAGATTACCCGTGCAAAGATAAGGGATGTCGTGCCAACATCCATAGGTTTGTATCGAAAAGTACCGTTGTTGGCAAGATTATTCAAGCGTTTGTGTGGCAAAACCGTTCTACCTTTGCAACCGTTCAACACCATTAGATATAACATAAGAATATGGAAAAAGACGCAATTGATTTCAAGCACACAAATGTCTCGACTTTGTACCGCAAACTGCTTATCCCCACCTTGCTGGGCACTTTGTCCATATCGGCTATGACCACAATAGACGGTATCTTCGTGGGGCACGGTGTGGGCAGCGAGGGGGTTGCCGCGGTCAATATCGTCGGGCCCGTGTATCAGGTGTTTTCCGGCATAGGGCTGATGCTCGGTGCCGGGTGCTCCGTGGTCGTGTCCATCCAGATGGCAAAACAGAAGATAAAAACGGCACGGATGAACTTGACGCAGGCCTTGCTATTCTCCACCTTGCTGACTGCCGTGGTATGCGTGCTTGCCATGCTGTTTCCCCAGTGGTCTGCACGTCTGCTGGGGTCGTCCGAGACGTTGCTCCCGCTGGCCAGCGATTACCTGTTTTGGATTATGCCAAGCTATGTGTTCCAGATGTGGAGCCTCATCGGGCTGTTCATCATCCGCCTGGACGGCGCGCCCAAAGTCGCGATGTGGTGCAATGTCGTGTCAGCGCTGATGAACATCGTGCTGGACTGGTTGATGATTTTCCCCCTCGGCTGGGGTGTGAAGGGCGCGGCTATCGCCACCTCCATCAGCATGATGACCGGCGGCATCATCGCGCTTGCCTATCTCCTGTT
This sequence comes from uncultured Bacteroides sp., assembly GCA_949288715.1. Taxonomy (GTDB): domain Bacteria; phylum Bacteroidota; class Bacteroidia; order Bacteroidales; family Bacteroidaceae; genus Bacteroides. The sequence continues at coordinate 5,349 of CASELH010000059.1, forward strand.
TTATGCCCGGACCTTGAAGCCCGTCTTGCCGAAGTTGAGCCGGAAAAGCCTGTGCCTTTCCCTGCACAACGTCGGCTACCATTGCCGCATCGGTTCACCCTCGTTGCTGGGCGAAATGACGCTGGCGGTGCTTATCTTCATGGGCAACCTCATGTTCATGAAACTCCTGGGGGATGACGGCGTGGCTGCCTTCGGTATTGCCTGCTACTACACGCCTTTCTTCTTCAACATCGGGAATGCAGTGGCCCAGTCGGCACAGCCCATTATCAGCTACAATTACGGCATCTCCCGCTGGGACTATGTGGCAAAAGCACGCCGACTGCTGCTTGCTACCTCCCTACTGTGCGGTCTGGTCGTCATGGCACTGTTCTTGCTCGTGCCGCATCTGCTGGTCGCCCTGTTCCTAAATTCCGACAGCACGGCCGCCCACATTGCGCAAGACGGGTTCCCTTACTACGCCATCGGCATCCCGTTCTTCATCCTGAATGTCGCCATCGTAGGCTATTGCCAAAGCATTGAGCGGATGAGGGCGGCCATGACGTTTGTCTTCTTGCGGGGAATAGGGCTATTGATACCCATCTTCCTCTTGCTACCTCTGCTGCTGGGAACGGAAGGCATCTGGCTTTCCATGCCCTTGGCGGAAATCCTGACGCTGGCAGTGATAGGCGGGTGGTGGCTTCTGGCGCATAACCATACGGATGCCTCCGACGTCCACATTGTAACTTAACTGCATTTTGGACTCCAGCCATGCCATTGCGTCAGCATATTGACGATAAAGAGGACTGCCGAATTTCGTAAATTAACGAAACAGGACTTGTAAGCTCCGCTATCATTCAACAGAAAAGACGGAGCGTAAGAGCCAATGGGCGTTTTTTAACATTAGGATAAACGGAACGTGATTTTTTGTTTCTATTTTTGCCTAAGTAAATGATATGCAAAGATTATGGATAAACAAGAGCAGGAACACCAATGGTTGGAATGGGCTAAAGAGCTTCAGTTTATTGCGCAAGCGGGGCTGACTTATACAAAAGACCCTTTTGACAAAGAGCGTTTTGAACGTGTCCGGGAAATTGCAGCCGAGATAATGAGCTTGCAGAGCGGGCTTTCTTTGGCAAAGGTGAAAGATTTGTTTTGCAATGAAACGGGGTTTCAAACACCAAAGCTCGACACCCGCGCGGCTATTTTCAAAGATAATAAGATTCTGCTGGTAGAAGAAAATGACGGGACTTGGTCCATGCCCGGCGGGTGGGTGGATGTGATGGAGACCGTCAAGTCGAACACCGTCAAGGAAGTGAAAGAAGAAGCCGGGCTTGATGTAGAAGCGGTGCGGGTCATCGCTTTGCACGACCGCAATTTGCACAATCAGCCTCCATACGCTTACAACGTCTGCAAGGTGTTTGTGCTTTGCGAGGTAAAAGGGGGCTGTTTTCATCCGAATATAGAGACCGTGGGAAGCGGCTATTTCGGATTGGACGAACTGCCTCCATTGTCGGTGGACAAGAACAGTTATCAACAAATAGAAATGTGCTTTACCGCCCGTTCGGACAAGGACTGGCAGGTGGAATTCGACTAAAAATGCAATGCTGATGAAAACTGAATACGAGAGTAGCCCGTTCCATCCCTGCCAACTGCGTGGCAGTGGGCAATCCTTGCCGCGTGATTAAGCAGATTGACAACAGTACCAGCAGACTATCGATTCAATAGTAGCCGGGATTTCAAGAGCGCCCTTTCTTTCCCCTGACCAGCTCGATAGCCTCCTTCCCCGTCAAATGCTCCACCGTGATTTCCACCATCAGCAAATGACGGAAACCTTTGGCTATCTCTGCCTCCAATCCCGCCTCACCGGGTGAATACTTGTCTGCCAATAGGCGCAAGGCGGATAGCTTTTCGCCCTCGTCTTCCAAGATGCGGGCTTTGCCGAAGACTATCACGCTGCGGAAGTAGGTGGTGAACTCGGCTGGCTTGACGTCATCCTGCTCCACCACGCAGAACGAGACCTTAGCGTCCCGCCGGATGGCATCCACTTTGTGCCCTTTCACGGCAGTGTGGAAGTATATCTTGCCCTCGGCATACACATAACTGACGGGGACGGCATACGGATAACCGTCGTCCCCGTGAAGTGCCAACGTCCCGTTCGTCATCCGCTGAAGGATGGCGACGCTTTCCTCGGTTGGCAACAATTGCCGCTTACGGCGCATTTCCCTAAACATATCGCTTTATCGTTAAACCATTTTCAAACCAATAATAGACGCAATCAGCGTGACCATAAAGAAGATACGGGCAAACGAAGCCCGTTCACGGAAGCATACGATGCCGAGCAGGACCGTGCCCACCGCGCCGATGCCCGTCCACACGGGATAGGCTGTGCCGATGGGCAACGTCTGCACCGCCACGGCAAGCAGCCACATACTGACAACGAGGCAGCCCACAAAACCGGCAGCCCACAGGCGGTATGCCCTGCCCCTTTTGCCCTTCATCTTGCCCAGACAGAAGGCGAAAGCCGTTTCAAACAATCCGGCTACAATCAAGATAATCCAATCCATAGGTGGCAAGGTTTAATGTGACACCATTTTCAGTCCCACAATCGAGGCTATCAACGTGGTGATGAAGAACAAGCGAAGGAACGATGCGGGTTCGTGGAAAAACACGATGCCCAGCACGACCGTGCCCACCGCGCCGATGCCCGTCCACACAGGATAGGCTGTGCCGATAGGCAACGTCTGCACCGCCTTGGCAAGCAGCGTCATGCTCAGCACAAGGCTGGTGAGGAATCCGGCTCCCCAAAGATACCATTCGGTGCCTGACACTTCTTTCATCTTCCCCAAACAAAAAGCAAAGCCGGACTCAAAGAACCCGGCAACAATCAGAATAATCCAGTTCATACGGCTTTCTCAAATTTCTATGATACTATATGTAAAATGTTGGCGCAAAGGTAGAGCTTTCCCCTCACATACTATTTTGCATTTGGTAAAAAGTGGCATTGCTTCCCCGTCGCTTGTTCCTTTTGCTCCCAAGCCCTCGCCGCAGGTCTTAAAGGCCCCGTGCGGTAGCCTTCCAAGCCCCGCTTGCTGGGGTTGAAACGCTGGCAAGCTGGGGTTGAAACGCTTCCCCACCCTCTTTCCGAGAGCTGTGCATTTCGCCTAACTGCCTAATCTTCAAGCGAAACTATTCAGCGGGCATATAGTAACCCTCGCCCTCAAGAGAGAGTGAGTATGGCGTTGTTGTATAATCACACAAAAAAAGGCGCGCCATGGTGTTCGCCACAACGCGCCTTTCTTCAATTATCAATCAAGTAGCTTTATTCTTCTACCTTCTCATCGACCGCATAATCAAGCACCGTCTTCTTATTGGCCAACATACGGTCGTACTCTTCCTTAGAGCCAACAATAATCTTGTCGAACTCACGCTGACCGGTACCGGCAGGAATAAGGTGACCGCAGATGACGTTCTCCTTCATACCCTCCAGCTTGTCGACCTTGCCATTGATGGCGGCTTCGTTGAGCACCTTCGTCGTCTCCTGGAAAGATGCAGCCGACATGAAGCTCGACGTTTGCAACGCCGCACGCGTGATGCCTTGCAGAATCTGCCGCGAAGTGGCCGGAACAGCATCGCGCACCTCAACCAACTTCATATCACGGCGCTTCAGCATGGAGTTTTCATCGCGCAACTTGCGGGCAGTCACAATCTGGCCGGGTTGCAGGGTTTGCGAGTCTCCGGCATCCACCACGACTTTCTTGCCCCAGATGCGGTCGTTTTCTTCCATGAACTCTACTTTGTCTACCACTTGCTGCTCCAGGAAGCGGGTATCGCCCGGTTCATCGATTTCAACTTTGCGCATCATCTGGCGGACGATAATCTCGAAGTGCTTGTCGTTGATCTTCACACCTTGCAGGCGGTACACGTCTTGCACCTCGTTCACGATGTACTCTTGCACAGCCGTAGGACCCTTGATGGCCAAGATGTCGGCCGGCGTAATGGCACCGTCGGACAACGGAGTACCGGCGCGCACATAGTCGTTCTCCTGCACCAGGATTTGTTTGGACAGGGGGACGAGGTATTTCTTCATCTCGCCGGTCTTGGAAGTCACCACGATTTCGCGGTTACCGCGCTTCACTTTACCCATGGTGATTTCACCATCGATTTCGGAAACCACGGCCGGATTGGACGGATTGCGTGCCTCGAACAACTCTGTGACACGAGGCAGACCACCCGTGATATCGCCCGCCTTACCTACGGCACGCGGTATCTTCACAATCACTTCACCGGCTTTCACCTTCTGTCCGTCTTCAACCACCACGTGGCCTCCCACCGGCAGGTTGTAGGTGCGAATCAGTTCGCCACTCTCGGTAAGGATATGGGCTGTAGGCACCTTGGTCTTGTCTTTGGACTCAATGATGATGATTTCACGCAAACCGGTAGACTCATCGGATTCTACCTTATAGGTTACATTCTCGATGACATCCTCAAACTCAATCTTACCGGCAGCCTCTGTAATGATAACTGCGTTGAACGGGTCCCAACGGGCAATCAGCTTGCCTTTTTCCACCACTTCGCCATCGGATGCATACAGGGTAGAGCCATAAGGCACGTTGTGCGTAGAAAGCACAATGTCGGTATTCACGTCCACAAAGCGAAGCTCTGCCAGACGGCCTACCACCATCTTGGCCGGCTCGCCTGCTTCATCGGTTACATCCACCGTGCGGAGCTCCTCGAACTCCAGGCGGGCATCATTCTTGGCCACGATGCTGGCGTTGGCAGCAATATTGGCGGCCGTACCACCGGCGTGGAAGGTACGAAGTGTCAGCTGTGTACCCGGCTCACCGATGGACTGTGCGGCAATAACTCCCACAGCCTCGCCTTTCTGAACCATGCGGCTGGTGGCCAGGTTGCGGCCATAGCACTTGGCACATACGCCCTTCTTGGATTCACAAGTCAGCACGGAGCGGATTTCAACGCTCTCGATAGGAGAATCTTCAATCTTTTGGGCGATTTCTTCCGTAATCTCCTCACCGCCGGCAACAATCAGTTCGCCCGTAGTAGGATGCACGATGTCGTGTACAGACACACGGCCAAGGATGCGCTCGTAAAGCGTGGCAATGACCTCGTCATTGTTCTTCAAAGCCGTGCACACAAGTCCGCGAAGCGTGCCGCAATCTTCTTCATTGATAATCACGTCATGCGACACGTCTACCAGACGACGCGTCAGGTAACCGGCGTCAGCCGTCTTCAAGGCCGTGTCGGCAAGACCCTTACGGGCACCGTGCGTAGAGATGAAGTACTCCAGCACAGACAAGCCTTCCTTAAAGTTAGAAAGAATCGGGTTCTCAATAATCTGACCGCCCTCGGCACCTGCCTTCTGAGGCTTCGCCATCAAGCCACGCATACCGGACAGCTGGCGAATCTGCTCTTTAGAACCACGGGCACCGGAGTCAAGCATCATGTATACAGAGTTGAATCCTTGGTCGTCTGCAGAAATGGTCTTCATCAAGATGTTGGACAACTCGGAGTTGACGTGTGTCCAGATATCGATCACCTGGTTGTAGCGTTCGTTGTTGGTGATGAAACCCATGTTGTAGTTATTGATGACCTGCTCCACTTCATCATAACCCTTCTGCACCAAAGCTTCCTTTTCCTTGGGGATGATAATATCGCCCAAGTTGAACGACAAGCCGCCCTTGAAGGCCATGTAGTAGCCCAGATTCTTGATGCCGTCCAAGAAATCGGCCGCTTTCGACACACCGCACACCTTGATGACATGACTGATGATGTCGCGCAGAGACTTCTTAGAAATAATGGTATTGATGTATCCGGCTTCGTCAGGCACCAGTTCGTTGACAATGACGCGGCCCACGGAAGTATCGTGCATCATCTTCTTCACGATGTTTCCGTTTTCATCCACATCATTTACTACTACGCTGACGGGAGCATGGATATCGCATTTCCCTTCGTTGTAGGCAATCAAGGCTTCTTCGGGGCCATAGAACGTCAGTCCTTCGCCTTTTGCCCCCTTACGCAACTTGGTGATGTAGTACAAACCAAGCACCATATCCTGAGCAGGCACGGTGATAGGAGCGCCATTGGCCGGATTCAAAATATTGTGCGATTGCAGCATCAACATCTGGGCTTCCAAAATTGCCTCATTGCTCAAAGGCAAGTGCACGGCCATCTGGTCGCCATCGAAGTCCGCGTTGAATGCCGTACAAGCCAACGGGTGAAGCTGGATAGCCTTGCCTTCAATCATTTTAGGCTGGAAAGCCTGAATACCCAGACGGTGAAGTGTCGGCGCACGGTTCAGCAGCACAGGGTGTCCCTTCATCACGTGCTCCAGGATGTCCCAAATGACGGGTTCCTTGCGGTCTACTATCTTCTTGGCGCTCTTTACCGTTTTTACAATGCCACGCTCGATAAGCTTGCGGATAATGAATGGCTTGTAAAGCTCGGCAGCCATCAGCTTAGGTATACCGCACTCGCCCATCTTCAACTCAGGGCCGACCACGATAACCGAACGTGCGGAGTAGTCGACACGCTTACCCAACAGATTCTGACGGAAGCGTCCCTGCTTACCTTTCAAGCTATCGGAAAGCGACTTCAACGGGCGGTTGGCATCAGTCTTCACTGCGCTCGACTTGCGGGAGTTGTCAAACAAAGAGTCTACAGCCTCCTGCAACATACGTTTCTCATTACGCAGAATCACTTCGGGCGCCTTGATTTCAATCAAACGCTTCAGACGATTGTTGCGGATAATGACGCGGCGATAGAGGTCGTTTAAGTCGGAAGTGGCAAAACGGCCGCCGTCCAGCGGCACCAACGGGCGCAGCTCGGGCGGTATAACCGGCACGATGCGAACAATCATCCACTCAGGCTTGTTGCGTCCGCGCGATGCACGGAACGACTCTACAACCTGGAGGCGCTTCAGAGCCTCATTCTTGCGCTGTTGCGAAGCATCGTTGTTGGCACGGTGGCGCAGTTCGTAAGACAATGCATCCAAATCAAGGCGTGCCAACAAGTCATAAATAGCTTCCGCACCCATCTTGGCAATGAACTTATTGGGGTCTGAATCCTCTAAGAATTGATTATCCTTAGGAAGTTTGTCCAATAAATCCAAGTATTCGCTTTCTTCAAGCAAATCATATTCGGCTACCTCGCCAGCCAATACACCGGGCTGGATAACGACATAGCGCTCATAATAAATAATGGCATCCAGTTTCTTGGTGGGCAAGCCCAGCAAGTAACCTATCTTGTTGGGCAGAGAACGGAAATACCAAATGTGAGCCACGGGCACTACCAACTGGATGTGCCCCATACGTTCACGACGGACTTTCTTTTCTGTTACTTCCACACCGCAACGGTCGCACACAATGCCTTTGTAACGAATGCGCTTGTACTTGCCGCAATGGCACTCATAGTCCTTCACGGGACCAAAGATGCGCTCGCAAAACAAGCCGTCACGCTCAGGCTTATACGTACGATAATTGATGGTTTCAGGCTTTAATACTTCACCGCTCGAATTCTCAAGGATTTCTTCAGGAGAAGCCAAACCGATAGAGATTTTCGAGAAATTACTCTTTATCTTGTTGTCTTTTCTAAAAGCCATACCTTTATTTTAATATTAATATAAATTGAAAATGTCCTCTCTTTTATGTTCTCTTAATCCTCACTCAAGGTTAATGCTCAGGCACAAGCCTCTCAACTCATGCAGCAACACATTCAACGACTCCGGTATGCCCGGCGTAGGCATAGGTTCGCCCTTTACAATGGCCTCATAAGCTTTGGAGCGTCCGACAACATCGTCCGACTTAATGGTCAGTATCTCTTGCAGGATGTGGGCTGCGCCGAAGGCTTCGAGCGCCCAAACTTCCATTTCTCCGAAACGCTGGCCACCAAACTGAGCTTTACCACCCAAAGGCTGCTGCGTAATCAGTGAGTACGGACCAATGGAACGTGCGTGCATCTTGTCTTCAACCATGTGGCCCAATTTCAGCATGTACGTCACGCCCACCGTTGCCTGCTGCTCGAATGCCTCACCCGTTCCACCATCATACAGTGTGGTCTTGCCATAACGGGGAAGCCCGGCTTTGTCTGTCCACTCATTCAAATCGTCCAGCGTAGCGCCATCGAAAATAGGAGTGGCAAACTTCACGCCCAACTTCTTTCCTGCACTACCCAAAACAGCTTCGAATATCTGCCCGATGTTCATACGCGAAGGCACGCCCAGCGGGTTCAATACGATGTCTACCGGAGTGCCGTCAGCCAAGAAAGGCATGTCTTCCTGGCGAACTACGCGCGACACGATACCCTTATTACCGTGGCGACCTGCCATTTTATCGCCCACACCAATTTTACGCTTCTTGGCAATGTAAACCTTGGCAATCTGAACAATACCTGCCGGCAGCTCGTCACCAATCGTAATGGCAAACTTCTTGCGCTTCAACTCGGCATCCAGTTCCTTATACTTCTTGATGTAGTTCATCACCAAAGCCCGTATCATACCGTTGATACGCTCATCCTTGGTCCAACCACTCAGCTGGATGGCGGTAAAGTCCAAGTCACTGAAATCGGAAGCATGGAAACGGGCACCCTTGGCAATCACATCGGCTCCCATATAGTCTTTGACGCCTTCCGAAGTCAAGTCTTCTGTCAGTTTCAACAGCTTTTCAATTAGGATTTTCTTCAAGGCAGCAGCCTTTTCTTCAAACTCCTCATCGATTTTCGGCAAAAGAGCCTTGTCTGCCAACTTGGAGCTGCGGGTCTTGATGACTCTTGAGAACAAACGTTTGCCAATGACAACGCCTTTCAACGAGGGAGAGGCCTTCAATGAAGCATCTTTCACATCGCCTGCCTTGTCACCGAAAATGGCGCGCAGCAGTTTCTCCTCAGGAGACGGATCAGACTCGCCCTTCGGTGTAATCTTACCAATCAAGATGTCACCCGGCTCAATACGGGCACCCACCCGGACAATACCATTGTCGTCCAAGTCCTTGGTAGCCTCTTCACTGACATTCGGAATATCAGAAGTCAGCTCTTCCATGCCACGCTTCGTTTCACGCACCTCCAACGAGAACTCTTCTACGTGTACAGAAGTCAGGATATCTTCACGAACCACGCGTTCATTCAGCACAATGGCATCCTCATAGTTATAACCCTTCCACGGCATGTAAGCCACCAACAGGTTTTTGCCCAATGCCAGCTCACCGTCCTCCGTAGAATATCCTTCAGTAAGGATTTGCCCCGTAGTCACACGTTGCCCCTTTTCGCATATCGGACGAAGGTCAATCGTCATGTTCTGGTTAGTACGGCGCCACTTCGGAATCCTGTATTCTTTCAGTGCAGGCTCAAAGCTGACAAATTCTTCATCTTCCGTGCGGTCATACAGGATACGGATAGTCGTAGCATCGACAAAGTCAACCACGCCATCGCCTTCGGCCGCGATTTGCGTACGCGAGTCACGTGCCAACTGGCGTTCAATACCCGTTCCCACAATAGGTGCCTCGCTCCTCAACAAAGGTACAGCTTGGCGCATCATGTTTGACCCCATCAAGGCACGGTTGGCGTCATCATGCTCCAGGAAAGGAATCAATGAAGCCGCGATAGAAGCAATCTGTTGCGGAGATACATCCATCAGTTCCACCTCTTCGGGAGCCACCACCGGATAATCGGCATCCTGACGCGCCTTCACTTTGTCGCGAATAAAGGTACCGTCATCATTCAGCGGGGCATTGCCTTGCGCAATAATCTTTCCTTCTTCCTCTTCAGCGCTCAGGTAAACGAGGCCGTTTTCAGAAAGGTCTACCTTGCCGTTCTCCACCTTGCGGTAGGGAGTTTCTATAAAGCCCAGGTCATTAATCTTGGCATACACACAAAGCGAAGATATCAAGCCGATGTTAGGACCTTCAGGCGTTTCGATGGGGCACAGACGACCGTAGTGAGTATAGTGCACGTCGCGCACCTCAAAACCTGCGCGCTCACGCGACAAACCACCGGGACCCAAAGCCGACATACGACGTTTATGGGTAATCTCAGCCAAGGGGTTTGTCTGGTCCATAAACTGCGACAAGGCATTTGTACCAAAGAACGAATTAATCACAGAAGAAATCGTCTTGGCATTAATCAAGTCAATTGGCGTAAATACCTCATTGTCGCGGACATTCATACGCTCGCGAATGGTGCGCGACATACGGGCCAAACCGATAGCAAACTGATTGGATAACTGTTCGCCCACTGTGCGCACACGACGGTTGCTCAAGTGGTCGATATCATCTACGTCAGCCTTCGAGTTAATCAGTTCAATCAGATATTTGATAATTTCAATAATATCTTCCTTAGTCAATACGCGCACATCCATGTCGGTCGTCAAGTTCAACTTTTTGTTGATACGATAACGGCCTACATCACCCAAATCATACCTTTTCTCCGAGAAGAACAAGTTATTGATAACCTCACGCGCACTGGCATCATCCGCCGGGTCGGCATTACGCAACTGACGATAGATGTAAAGCACAGCCTCTTTCTCCGAGTTACTCGGGTCTTTCTGCAGCGTATTGTATATGATAGAATAGTCAGACTGGTTCGGTTCCTCTTTATGCACCAGGATATTCTGAACGCCCGACTCCAAAATAATATCCACATGTTCCGGCTCGAGCACTGTCTCACGGTCAATAACCACCTCATTACGTTCGATGGATACAACCTCGCCGGTATCCTCATCTACAAAATCCTCAATCCATGTCTTCAAGACACGAGCCGCAAGCTTACGCCCAATAACTTTCTTAAGGTTGGTCTTATTAACCTTTACATCTTCTGCCAGATTAAAGATTTCAAGAATATCTCTATCGTTCTCAAAACCGATAGCCCTCAGCAAAGTGGTAACAGGCAATTTTTTCTTACGGTCAATGTATGCATACATCACATTATTAATGTCTGTAGCAAACTCTATCCAAGAACCTTTGAACGGAATGATACGTGCAGAATACAATTTCGTTCCGTTGGCATGCACGCTTTGACCGAAAAACACACCCGGAGAACGGTGCAACTGGGAAACAACAACACGCTCGGCACCGTTGATGACAAACGTAGCCTTGTCCGTCATGTACGGGATAGGCCCCAAGAATACATCTTGAATAACCGTATCAAAATCTTCATGATCGGGGTCAGTACAATACAACTTCAACTTAGCCTTCAGAGGGACACTATAAGTGAGCCCTCGCTCTATACACTCGTCTATGCTATAGCGCGGCGGATCAATATAATAGTCCAAAAACTCAAGGACAAAGTTATTTCTTGTATCGGCAATAGGGAAGTTCTCAGCAAATACTTTATACAATCCCTCATTTTTACGTTTTTCGGGCGGAGTGTCCAGTTGTAAAAAGTCTTTGAATGACTTCAATTGTACTTCCAGGAAATCCGGATAAGGCAACGGATTTTTAGTCGAAGCGAAATTAATTCTTTGATTTACAGTAGTTGAAGACATCTGATAATGGATTTGTAGAAGTAAAATTTAAATATATACACAAAAAGGTTAAGAACCCTTTTAACGAAGGGTTCCTAACCGAGTTACCTGATTTACAGGCCAATGTTATTTAAGTTCAACTTCAGCTCCAGCTTCTTCCAATGTTTTCTTCAACGATTCTGCCTCGTCCTTAGCCAAACCTTCTTTTACTGTGCTAGGAGCACCATCTACCAAGTCCTTAGCTTCCTTCAAGCCAAGACCGCAAGCTTCCTTCACAGCCTTAACAACCTGAAGTTTTGCACTACCGGCGCTCTTCAAAACTACGTCGAAAGAAGTCTTTTCTTCAGCAGCGGCAGCAGCACCAGCTGCGGGGCCAGCAGCAACAGCAACAGCTGCAGCAGCAGGTTCAATACCATATTCTTCCTTCAAGATTGTAGCAAGTTCATTAACTTCTTTTACTGTCAAGTTAACTAATTGTTCTGCAAAAGCTTTCAAATCTGCCATTTTTGTATGAATTTAATTGTTTTTGTCGAGGTAGATTGCCATACTCGTGTAGCCAACCGCCCTCTTGCGAGTTCTTAAGCCTCGCCTCTTTCACCCAGAGTCTTCAAAACTCCGTGGAGAGTATTGCCACCCGATTGCAAAGCAGAAATAACGTTCTTGGCCGGCGATTGCAGCAAAGCAACAATTTCGGCAATAACCTCATTCTTACTCTTGATGGCAACAAGAGCATCCAACTGGTCAGCACCTACATAGAAGCCTTCTTCAGCGTAGGCAGCCTTCAGTCCGGGGATTCCATCTTTAGCCTTATTCTTAATCAGCTTAGCCGGTGCATTGGCTACCTGGCTGAACATAATAGCCGTGGTACCCTTCAAGCAACCAAACAGCGGAGAATAATCCACGCCTTCCAAGCTTTCCAGAGCCTTGCGGAGCAATGTATTCTTTACCACCATCAGCTTAATGCCGGCCTTGAAGCAATCTGCTCTCAAAGCGCTGGTAGAAGCAGCATTCATGGCAGTAGTGTCTACCAAGTAGAAATGACCATACTCCTTTACAGTAGCAGCAATCTGCTCGATAATAATGTTTTTATCTTCCTTTCTCATTACTTCTCCGTTTTATTAGATTTCTTCTACTGATTTCGGGTCAATCTTGATACCCGCACTCATCGTGCTCGAAAGATAAATGCTCTTAATATATGTACCCTTGGCTGCACTCGGTTTCAACTTATTCAGTGTAGAGATAAACTCCTTAGCATTCTCGCGAATCTGCTCAGCACTGAAAGAAACCTTACCGATAGAAGTATGAACGATACCGCTCTTATCTACCTTGAAATCTATTTTTCCTTGCTTTACTTCTTTTACAGCCTTGGCAACATCCATAGTCACGGTGCCGCTCTTCGGGTTAGGCATCAGGCCACGCGGACCCAGGATGCGTCCCAGAGCACCAATCTTACCCATGATAGACGGCATGGTGATAATCACATCCACATCCGTCCATCCGCCTTTGATCTTTTCAATATATTCGTCAAGACCAACATAATCGGCTCCAGCTTCTTTTGCAGCAGCTTCAGCATCCGGCGTACACAACGCCAAGACACGCGTCACTTTACCAGTGCCGTGAGGAAGTGATACCACGCCTCTCACCATCTGGTTAGCCTTACGCGGGTCAACGCCCAAGCGGACATCGATATCCAATGAAGCATCAAACTTGGTGTAAGTAATGTCCTTAACCAACTGAGAAGCTTCCTTGAGAGAGTATGCTTTCCCTGCTTCAATTTTTCCAGCAGCCAACTTTTGATTTTTTGTCAGTTTACCCATTCTAATTGAAGTTTATTAGTTATTAACCGGGAACTCCCCTTTTACAGCGATACCCATACTACGAGCTGTACCTGCAACCATCTTCATGGCTGCCTCCACAGTGAAGCAATTTAAGTCAACCAACTTGTCTTGGGCAATCGTACGAACCTGCTCCCAAGTAATCTCGGCAACTTTCTTACGATTAGGCTCAGCTGAACCACTCTTCACCTTGGTCAATTCAAGCAACTGAATTGCTACGGGAGGAGTCTTGATGACAAAGTCAAAAGACTTATCTGCGTAGTAAGTGATAATCACAGGAAGAACTTTTCCTGCTTTGTCTTGGGTTCTGGCGTTGAATTGCTTGCAAAACTCCATAATATTGATACCCTTGGAACCCAAAGCAGGACCCACGGGAGGAGATGGATTTGCTGCGCCACCTTTAATCTGTAATTTGATTAATCCAGCAACTTCTTTAGCCATTTTCAAAAAAAAATTATTGATTACATAAAATGACAGAACAACCCGGCGTAACCCGAATTATTCTTTCTCAACTTGCATAAAGCCCAATTCCAGCGGAGTCTTCCGCCCGAATATCTTTACCATGACCTTCAGTTTCTTCTTCTCAGTGTTCACTTCTTCAATGACACCGCTGAAACCACTGAACGGACCGTAATTCACCTTTACAGTCTCACCGACGATATACGGGATGCTCACGTCTTCCACGGCATCCTGCAACTCGTCGACCGTACCGAGTATGCGATTCACTTCTGCTTGCCTCAGAGGTACCGGTTTGTCAGTCCCCCCCAAAAAGCCAATGACATTGGGAGTATTCCTCAAATGATGGGCAACCTCGCCCACCAAAGCAGCTTCCACCAAAACATATCCGGGAAGATAACTTCTTTCCTTCACAACCTTTTTGCCGTTGCGAACCTGATAAACCTTTTCAGTGGGAATCAATACCTGAGACACGTAATCGCCAAGCTCGCTGTTTTTAATATCAGCTTCAAGGTATTCCTTTACCTTCGCTTCCTTTCCGCTAATAGCACGCAGCACGTACCACTTCTTTTCAATCTCAGACATTTCTACTTAAAATTAATGAGGATAAACAAACTCCATGATATTCTGGAAACAGAAGTCCATCACAAACACCACCAGCGCAATAATCAGGGAAGCAGATAATACAGCTACTGCACTGCTGGACAGCTCAGAATACGTAGGCCACGACACTTTATGAACAAGTTCGTCGTAAGTTTCCTTCAAATAAGATACAATTCTTTTCATTGCAATAACATTAGCACGGGAGGAGAGGCTCGAACTCCCGACACCCGGTTTTGGAGACCGGTGCTCTACCAACTGAGCTACTCCCGTGTGAACTTAATCAGTTCCCGTTTCACCGGGAACCGATTAAGGGTTTTATTTTAGTCCAGAATTTCAGTAATCTGGCCAGAGCCTACCGTACGGCCACCTTCGCGGATAGCGAAACGCAGACCAACGTTCAGGGCTACCGGATAAATCAGCGTTACAGTGATTTCCACGTTGTCGCCCGGCATTACCATTTCTACACCTTCCGGCAAAGTGATTTCACCGGTACAGTCCATTGTGCGGAGGTAGAATTGAGGACGATATTTGTTGTGGAACGGAGTGTGACGGCCACCTTCTTCTTTCTTCAAAACATAGATAGAAGCTTTGAACTTAGAGTGGGGCTTAATCTGACCCGGCTTGCAGAGCACCATACCGCGCTTGATTTCGTTCTTGTCGATACCACGCAGCAACAGACCTACGTTATCGCCAGCTTCACCTTCATCCAACAGCTTGCGGAACATTTCAACGCCTGTTACAACAGACTTCTTATCTTCACCCAAGCCAAGGATTTCAACTTCGTCACCTACCTTAACAACACCAGTTTCAATACGACCAGTTGCTACAGTACCACGACCAGTGATAGAGAACACGTCTTCAACCGGCATCAAGAAAGGCTTATCGATATCGCGGGGAGGCAGAGGAATCCAAGTGTCGCAAGCATCCATCAGCTCCATGATCTTCTCTTCCCATTTGGGCACGCCGTTCAATGCGCCAAGAGCAGAACCCTGGATGAAAGGAGTGTTGTCACCATCGAAATCGTATGCAGACAGCAGTTCGCGCATTTCCATTTCAACGAGCTCCAACATTTCGGGGTCGTCTACCATATCGCACTTGTTCATGAATACAACCAGTCTCGGTACGTTTACCTGACGAGCCAACAGGATGTGTTCGCGAGTCTGAGGCATCGGACCATCGGTAGCAGCCACAACGATGATAGCACCATCCATCTGAGCAGCACCAGTTACCATGTTCTTTACATAGTCGGCGTGTCCCGGGCAGTCAACGTGTGCATAGTGACGGTTCTTGGTCTCATACTCTACGTGAGCGGTATTGATAGTAATACCTCTTTCCTTTTCTTCCGGAGCGTTGTCAATCTGGTCGAAAGACTTAACTTCAGAAAGACCTTGCTTAGCCAGCACCGTAGTAATAGCAGCCGTCAACGTGGTTTTACCGTGGTCTACGTGACCAATTGTACCAATGTTTACGTGAGGTTTGGTACGTTCGAATTTCTCTTTAGCCATAGCTTTACTTGTTATTTATTTGATTAATAATCAGCATTCACTATTTTGAGCTGTTACCGGGACTTGAACCCGGGACCTCTTCCTTACCAAGGAAGTGCTCTACCGCTGAGCTATAACAGCAAGATGGGTGGGCAAAGATGGATTCGAACCACCGAAGGCGTAAGCCAGCAGATTTACAGTCTGCCCCATTTGGCCACTCTGGAATTTGCCCTAATATCTTTTTCCCTTTTCGTCACTTTCGAGCCTCTTGTCGGATTCGAACCAACGACCCCGAGATTACAAATCACGTGCTCTGGCCAACTGAGCTAAAGAGGCGAATTGCTCAAAAATACAGCCGTCACGTTCTGTAGTGTGAGCGAAACGGCTGCAAAGTTACGCATTATTTTCTTTCCCGCAAATTTTTAGCGGAATTATTTGCTTCTTTGTTTCTCTTTGTACTTCACCAGCTGCTTTTCCAACGCCTCCAAGCACAAATCCACGGCTTCTTCAAACGTGTCGCACACCTTGTTAGCGTAAAACTCGCCGTTCGCTACCAATACCTTCACGCCGGCTTCTTTGTTTTCAGCAGTCTCAGGCTTCACAACTTTCAATGACACCTCTACTTTCCTTATATCATCGTAAAACCTTTCCAACTTGGCAGTCTTTTTCTGAATAAAAGCCTGCAATTGCTCTGATGCATCAAAGTGAATCGATTGAATTCTTACTTCCATACTTACCTCCTTTTTCTTTAAGCTCGAGGATGAGCTTGGTTATACACTTTTTTTAGTTCCTCGAACGTAGTGTGCGTATAGACCTCGGTGGTGGCCAGACTTTCGTGCCCCAGCAGCTCCTTTATGGCATCCAGGTCGGCGCCATTGTTCAACATTACCGTTGCAAAGGTATGCCTTAGCACGTGCGGGCTCCGCTTCTTTATCGTAACTACCTTCGAGAGGTTTTGTTTCACAATCTGTGCTACGACACTCTGCGAAATCCGTCGTCCTTTCTTCCCGACAAAAAATGCGCCCGACCTCATCGGTACGGCGTCATTGCGCACCGCCATGTACTCCTCCATGGAATGCCTCAGCTCCTCGTCGAACGGTATGAGCCGTTGCTTGTTTCGTTTTCCCGTCACCTTGATGACCGATTCCGAGAAGTCAACATCCACATCGTTCAGCCCGACCAGCTCCGCACGCCTCATGCCCGTTTCATAGAGCATTTCCACAACCATGCGGTCACGGCATCCTTCAAAGCCTTCTCCGAAGTCCATGTCGTCCAGCAGCCTGTCCATTTCCTTCTCCTTCACGAATACGGGCAGCGGTTTCTTCCGTTTAGGCCCCGTCACCTTTCGCAACGGGTCGGTTGCCACTTCCCCTCGTTTCAGCAGGAACTTGAAATAGGCGCGCACCGAACTCAGTTTCCGGTTAATGGTATTGGAGGCTAAGCCTTCGTCCATCAGCGAAGTAATCCAGTCACGGACCAGCTCCGCATCCACATCCGCAGGCTCCACATCGCCACGCAACTTTTTGCCGAACTCCTGCAATTCGTGCACGTCAGCCAGGTAATAGGAAACCGTACCGGCCGCGTAGTTCCGCTCGAACTGCAGATACTCAAGAAAAGAGTCTGTCGCCAACATATCGTCGCACTCCTATTAGTAATTCATGCAACGAATGTATGAAAAAGAATTCAATAATTCAAACGATTTTACGAATTATTAATCTTCCTGTTGATGAAGTTTCTGTACGTAAACAGCGTGTTCCTTTTTAAGTCTCTTGATTACAGAGGGTTTGTCGAATTGCTGACGGCTGCGCAATTCCTTCACCACGCCGGTCTTCTCAAATTTGCGCTTGAACTTCTTCAGCGCCTTCTCGATGTTCTCGCCTTCTTTTACAGGTACTACAATCATTTTTTTAGCTTTAAGTATTTAATATGGTTAATGAATAAATAACCGCCCATGCCGGACGATTTGAGCCGCAAAATTACACATAGTTTATTTATTCACAAAACATTCCGCCTAAAAAGTGCCGACTTCCACCCAATTCAGTCTTATTTTGTCCGCTCTTTTTCCGCTCCATAGGGTCGAAGGCCAACCGAACCAGCACCGAATGGGGTACGAGTGGGGTACGAATGAGGTCTGTAGCGGGATTGTAAATGTTGGTTACCGACAGGATTTTCCGCCCGCCGCGTGTGCATATTCCGGCATTTCTGCGTATTTTTGTATCCGGTTAAATCAATTATTCGCATTCTCAACAAACACGTTATCAACCTTATGAGAACTTTTCTTTTCATCCTGGGCATGCTGGCATGCCTCCAGCTTTCCGCCCAAGAGGCACACTATGCCACCGAGCGGAACTTGACTTACACCACCTCGACCGACGCCTATGCACAAGAGCGGTGCAAGTTGGACGTGTATCACCCTACCGACGCGAAGGACTGCCCCGTAGTGGTGTGGTTTCACGGCGGCGGACTGACGAGCGGGCAAAAAGCCATCCCTGCCAAACTGCGGGAGCACGGCATGGCGGTGGTGGCCGTGAACTACCGGCTGCTGCCCCGCGTAGACATCAACGCCTGCCTGGACGACGCGGCGGCGGCCGTGGCCTGGACGTTCAGGGAGATTGCCAAATATGGCGGCAGCACGCAGAAAATCTTCCTGTCGGGGCACTCGGCCGGCGGCTACCTCGTCACCATGCTGGGACTGGACAAGCAGTGGCTTAATAAATATGGTATAGATGCCGACTCCATTGCCGGGCTGATTCCCTTCAGCGGGCAGATGATAAGCCACTTTGCCTACCGGGACATGAACGGCATAGGCAACCTGCAGCCTACCATCGACCGGTATGCCCCGTTGTTCCACGTGCGGAAGGATGCCCCGCCCTTGGTACTCATCACGGGCGACCGCGAGCAGGAGCTCTTTGGCCGCTACGAGGAGAATGCCTACATGTGGCGCATGATGAAGCTGACAGGGCACACGGAAACCTACCTGTACGAGATAGGCGGGTATGACCACGGCGCCATGGCCGAGCCGGCATTCCACATCTTGCACCAGCATGTGAAGAAGATATTGGGGAATTGAACCGAAGAAACGGGAAAGGCAATTCTACCGTCCGCAGCTCTCCGCCGCACAGGGCAAAGTGCCCCTCACGACGGAGAACTGCCATATCCGGTAGAGACTTCCGCCTCTGTCTGCGTCAACCATGAGGGGCTACTTTTTACCGAAAGAACGCTTGAAATAGGCCTTACGCATCCAATAATCGAAAAGCAACAAGAGCACGACTAACACGCCCAATGCCCACAGAGGCATGGCGGGCACATTGCAACTGTCGTTTACCACCTGCAGCAAATCTACCTTGAAAACATCGGGGGAATAATGCGACAAAACGGCAATGCCACCTGCGGCAAGAGCCAAGGAAACACACAGCAACACTACAGCCATACGCCGTCCGGCCTTCCGCTCCTGCAACTGTGCCGCCTCTTCCACCTTTTTCACCATACGGTAATAATAATTGGAAGACAATCTGACCGGTTCTTCTTGCATCAAAGCCTGTTTCAATCCTTTATCCCTGCCTATTTCCATAACTGTTCCTCCTCTTTCTTCACTAACAAATATATCTTCTTGCGGATGCGGTGCAACCGTACCTTTAAGGCGCCGGGGGAGACACCGACAATACGGGCTACCTCCTGCACATCTTTTTCCTCTTTATAAAATAGAACAATAATCAGTCTTTCTTCCGGTTCAAGCCGGGAAACAGCTTTTTGCAACAAGTGGATGCGTTCTTCGCTTTCATCATCCAACGCCTCATCGACCACAGCATCCGAAAGCACCGACAACTCCCGTTCATCCATCACACAAGTATTAAAGTCACGCTTCCGTGCATAAGATATGCCCACGTGATAGGCTATGGCATACAGCCAAGTGGAAAAACTGCTTTTGCCACGGAAGGTGCGGAGTTTACAGTAAGCCTTCAGAAAGACATCTTGGGTGAGTTCTTCGGCATCTTCCCTGTTACCGGAAAGCCGGAAAAGCAGATTGAACACCTGCGTGCTGTATGCCCGCAGAAAGTATTCATACTTCCCGGTGTCTCCATTAAGGACACAATCGATAATATGTTTTTCTGTTTCCGGTTCCATAATTACCTATTAGACGCAATGCTACGCCTTAGGTTACAGTGATATGCCTATTTTCTTTCTACCCTCATTTTTTTATTCGGCTCAATGTAACCTTGCCCGCCTCTATGCGTCTAACAGGTACAAAGGAATAAATATTAATCATTAAAACAATTACTATTATGATGGATTTTATTACGGTACCGCTTATTACAGGTATTATTGTGTTGGGTATCTACAAGTTATTTGAACTGTTTGTATGCCGCCGCGAGCGAATTATGCAACTGGAAAAGAGCAATGAACTATGGCCGAACAAGAACATGCTGCAACATTATGGTTTTCACTTGTCTTTTTCTACACTAAAATGCGGCTGCCTGCTGTTGGGAATAGGAATCGGGCTGCTATTGGGCTACTTGATATGCGCGACCACAATACCGGGATTCCTCGAAGATAAAGTTGCTTACTACAGATTACCATCGCTGGTATTTGGCGCATGCGTGTTACTGATGGGAGGACTGGGGTTGCTAACAGCCTTTGTCATTGAACTGAAAATAAACAAAAAGCCAGAATAGAGGCCGACATTCCTTGCGCCATGCGCAAACTCCCCCTCTACTCCAGAAGGTGTTATGAATGCCTTCAAATGTTATATATTGGGCACGGATTACGCGGAATAACGCGGATTTAATAAACTTAATCCGTGAAATCCGCGTAATCCGTGCCTAAAAGAAATCATTCAGAAGGTTTTGACACACCTCCATACAGAACCTTCAATAGCACTCAATGAAAAACAAATAAATCCTAAATTCAGAAGAAATACCGAATATATTTCGCTAAACACTTGCAGAATCCATCGAAAACTATTTCCTTTGCACAAAATATTCCAATGGAAACTATTTACAATAGACAAGAAGTACCGGGAAGGAAACAGTTTTAACCCCCAAACGACAGAAACATTATGAAGTACATCATTGTAGGCGGAGTAGCCGGAGGAGCCACAGCGGCAGCACGCATCCGGCGGAACACGGAAGAAGCGGAAATCATCTTGCTGGAGCGGGGCAAGTACATCTCTTATGCCAATTGCGGACTACCATATTATATAGGCGGCGTGATAAGCGAGCGCGATCGCTTGTTTGTGCAGACGCCGGAGGCCTTTGGGCGGCGGTTCAACATAGACGTGCGCACGCAGTCGGAAGCCACGGCGATAGACGCGGCGCGGCGGGAGGTGACCATACGCCGCAGCGACGGAACGACCTACACCGAGGGCTACGACAAATTGCTGCTCTCGCCCGGCGCCTCTGCCGTGCGGCCTCCCCTGCCGGGCATAGACAGCGTGGGCATCTTCACCCTGCGCAATGTGGACGACACGGACCGCATCAAACAGTACATGCAGCAGCACAACGTGCGCCAGGCCGTGGTGGTAGGCGGCGGCTTCATCGGGCTGGAGATGGCGGAAAACCTGCAGGAGGCCGGGGCAGAAGTGGCCGTGGTGGAGATGGCCGACCAGGTAATGGGTCCCATAGACTTCTCCATGGCTGCACTGGTGCACAGGCACTTGCAGGAGAAGGGTGTGAAACTCTACCTGCAGCAGGCAGTAGAGGCTTTTGAGCCGGCGGGCGGCGACGGCGGCGTGGACGTGCGCCTGAAGTCGGGCATCCGCCTGCATGCCCAGCTGGTGCTGCTCTCCATAGGGGTGCGTGCCGAGACGCGCCTGGCCTCCGAAGCCGGACTGAAGCTGGGCGACATGCGCGGCATCTGGGTAAACGAGTACCTGCAGACCTCTGACCCGGACATTTATGCCGTGGGCGACGCCATAGAGTATCCGCACCCCCTGACAGGCAAACCCTGGCTGAACTTCCTGGCAGGTCCGGCCAACCGGCAGGCGCGCATCGTGGCAGACAACATGACCTTCGGCAACCGCGAGAAATACGAGGGCTCCATAGGCACCTCCATCGCCAAGGTATTCGACCTCACGGTGGCTTCCACCGGACTTCCAGCCAAGCGGCTGAAGCAGATGGGCATGCCTTACCTCTCGGCCACCATCCACTCCGGCGCACACGCGGGCTACTATCCGGGTGCCTCGCAGATGGATATAAAAATCACCTTTTCGCCTGTCGACGGACGGCTGTATGGCGCACAGATAGTGGGCTACGACGGGGTAGACAAGCGCATTGACCAGTATGCCCTGGCCATCAAGCAAGGCGGCACGGTGCACAGCCTCACGCAGCTGGAGCATGCCTACGCCCCACCCTTCTCTTCGGCCAAAGACCCGGTAGCCATATCGGGCTATGTGGCGGGCAACATTCTTTCCGGCAAAATGACGCCCTTGTACTGGCGGGAATTGCAAGCCGCCGACTTGTCTAAAGTCACCCTGGTGGACGTGCGCACGGCTGACGAATATGCCTTGGGACACATAAACGGCGCCAAGAACGTGCCACTGGACGACCTGCGCGGACGCCTGCAGGAGATTCCGGCTGACAAGCCCGTTTACGTGTATTGCGCCGTGGGCCTGCGCGGCTATCTGGCCTCCAACATACTGAAAGGACACGGATACAAAGACGTGCGCAACCTGGTGGGCGGACTCAAGACCTACCTGGCCGCCACCACGCCCGTATGCCTTCCGCCCGACGGAGAGGGCGGCCACCGGCCTTCCGGCAAGCCTCAGCCGGCCACAGCTCCCGGCGGTGCCAAGGTGATAAAGGTGGATGCCTGCGGCATGCAGTGCCCCGGCCCCATCTTGAAACTGAAGAAAAGCATGGAAAACCTCCGCCCGGGCGAGCGGATAGAGGTGCTGGCCACAGACGCGGCCTTTCCGCGCGACGCCGAAGCCTGGTGCCGCTGCACGGGGCACCGCTTCTTGTCGACATCCGCCCAAAGCGGTACCTACAGCGTCAGCATAGAAAAGTCGGCACCTGATGCCTGCAAAGCGCCGGCCGAGACTGCCGCAAGGCGGGGCAAAACGCTCATCCTGTTCAGCGACGACCTGGACAAGGCGCTGGCCACCTTCATCCTGGCCAACGGCGCAGCAGCCACCGGGCAGAAGACCACCATCTTCTTTACCTTCTGGGGCCTGAACGTGCTGAAGAAGCAGCACAAGCCGCGCGTGGAGAAAGACTTCTGGGGCAAGATGTTTGGGTGGATGCTGCCCTCCAGCTCCCTCCGGCTGAAGCTCTCGCAGATGAACATGCTGGGCATAGGCGCCAAGATGATGCGCCACCTGATGGCATTGAAAGGCATAGACTCCCTGGAGTCACTGCGCAGGCAGGCGCAGGAAAACGGTGTGGAGTTCATAGCCTGCCAGATGTCCATGGACGTGATGGGCATCCGCAAAGAAGAACTGCTGGATGGCGTGAGCATAGGCGGCGTGGCCACCTACATGGAGCGCGCGGAGCAAGCCAACGTAAATCTGTTTATTTAAAGTAACCCGCCCGACAATAAAGACTGAGACAAATGGAAAAGATACAATGCATCTGCGCAATGCGGGAACTTCTGCAGACACTTACCATGCTGGAGAACCAACTGACGGAGAACTATGGCCTGAAGTTGAACGAGGCCATGGTGCTATGCAGCGTGGGCAACGACACCGTAAGCGCAAGCACCATAGCCGAATGCACGGGAATGACCCCTTCGCACGCCTCAAAGGTGATAGGAGCCGTAGAAAAGAAAGGCCTGCTGACCCGCAGTCTGGGGGATTGCGACAAACGCCAAATGCACTTCGCCCTGACGGACAGCGGGAAAAGCCTTTTACGCCGCCTCAAAGAGGAGGGAATGGAGATGCCGGAAAAGTTAAAAGGCTATTTTGAAGGATAACAACCGCGTTTTCCGCCGCATTTGTCGCAAAAAAGCGTAACTTTGGGGAGTGAAAACGACATTGGTCATCAACATAAGCATAACAGCCTATGAAACAGACAATAAAGCAACGCATTGAAGACTTGCGGAAAATAATGGCAGAAGAAGGCGTACAGGCCTTCATCGTGCCCAGCACCGACCCGCACATGAGCGAATATGTGGCGCCCCACTGGCAAGCCCGCGAGTGGATTTCGGGCTTTACCGGCTCGGCCGGCACCGTGGTGGTAACGACAGACAAGGCGGGGCTGTGGACCGACTCACGCTACTTCCTACAGGCCGCCGAACAACTGGAGGGCACGGGCATCGGCCTTTTCAAGGAAATGCTGCCCGAAACGCCGGACATTCCCGCCTTCTTGTCCAAAGAATTGCAACCGGGCGGAACGGTGGGCATAGACGCCACCGTGTTCTCCACCCGTGAGGCAGAAACGCTGACGGGAAAGCTGGCCGGGGCAGGCATTGGCGTGAAGTGCATGGCCGACCCCTTTGCCCGCATTTGGCACGACCGTCCCGCCATGCCGGAAGCTGCCGCACAGGTATATCCCCTGCACTATGCAGGCAGAAACTGCACCGACAAGCTGGCCGACATCCGCCAGAAGATGCTGAAGGACGGGGTGCAGGCCTTGCTGCTTTCCGCCTTGGACGAGATAGCCTGGACACTGAACCTGCGCGGCGACGACGTGCATTGCAATCCCGTAGTGGTGAGCTATCTGCTGGTAACCGAAAAGGAGGCGCACTACTTCATCGACCCCGCCAAGCTGACCCGCGAAGTGACGGAATACCTGGCCGCACACGCCATCACGTGGCATCCGTACGAAGAAATCACCGGCTTCCTGTCCCGAATGCAGGGGCTAACCGTAGGACTGCAACCCGGGCAAACCAACTACGCCCTCAGCACCGCCCTGCGTGCCACTACTTGCACCGTGCGGCAGATGGCCTCGCCTGTCGCTCTGCTGAAGGCTGTGCGCAACGAGCAGGAGATTGAGGGCATCCGTGCCGCCATGCAGCGCGACGGGGTAGCCTTGGTACGCTTCCTGATGTGGTTGGAGCAGGCCGTGCCGCAAGGCGGGGAAACGGAAATGAGCATTGACCGCAAGCTGCACGAACTGCGTGCCGCACAACCCCTATACAAGGGCGAAAGCTTCGACACCATAGCCGGCTACGGCGCGCACGGGGCCATTGTGCACTACGAGGCCACCCCGGAAACCGATGCCCCCCTGCTCCCCCGGGGCTTCTTGCTGCTCGACTCGGGCGCACAATACCTGGACGGCACGACGGACATCACCCGCACCATTGCCCTCGGCCCACTGACCGACGATGAGCGCCTGGACTACACCCTGGTGCTGAAGGGGCACATTGCGCTTGCCTCTGCCGTATTTCCTGAAGGCACGCGCGGCGCGCAACTCGACGTACTGGCACGCATGCCCTTGTGGCAACACCATGCCAACTACCTGCATGGCACCGGGCACGGCGTGGGGCACTTCCTCAACGTGCACGAAGGGCCGCAAAGCATCCGCATGCAGGAGAATCCCGTGGCCTTGCTGCCGGGCATGGTCACCAGCAACGAGCCGGGCGTCTACCGCGCAGGCAGCCACGGCGTGCGCACCGAGAACCTGCTGCTCACCGTACCTGCGGGCGAGGGGCTGTTTGGCCGCTACCTGCGCTTTGAGACGCTGACCCTTTGCCCCATCTGCACGCGTGGCATCATTAAGGGAATGCTAACAGCGGATGAAACGGCTTGGTTGAACAGTTACCATCAAATGGTATATGAAAAACTATCGCCCAGCCTCAACGAAGAAGAGCGCAACTGGCTGGCACGGGCGACATGGGCTATTTAAATGATGATTTGTCGGGCTGCGTTGTGTGTGCGATGGCACGCAGATGACGCAGACGAGCGCAGATTTACGCAGATTTTTAATAACTGAGACATTTATCTGTCATTCTGAACGCAGTGAAGAATCTCCTATTATGTGAGAGATGCTTCACTTACGTTCAGCATGACGAAAAGAAATAAATCTGCGGTCATCTGCTATATCTGCGTCATCTGCGTGCCATCTAAATGCACAGTTAAATTCCCATTTATAACTTAAGAAAATATGGCACTCATTAAATCAGTAAGGGGATTTACCCCGGAAATTGGAGAGAATTGTTTTTTGGCAGACAATGCCACAGTGATAGGCGATGTGAAGATGGGCCGCGACTGCAGCGTGTGGTTCAACACCGTGTTGCGGGGTGATGTCAACTCCATCCGCATAGGCAACGGGGTGAACATACAGGATGGCAGCGTGCTGCACACGCTTTACGAGAAGTCGGTCATTGAAATAGGCGACCACGTGTCCATCGGGCACAATGTCACCATCCATGGGGCTACCGTCAAAGACTATGCCCTCATCGGCATGGGGGCCACTGTGCTCGACCATGCTGTAGTGGGCGAAGGCACCATCGTGGCAGCCGGCGCGCTGGTGCTGAGCCACACGGTCATTGAGCCGGGCACCGTGTGGGCAGGCGTCCCCGCCAAGTTCGTCAAGAAAGTAGATCCCGAGCAGGCAAAGGAATTGAACCAGAAGATAGCGCACAACTACCTGATGTACTCGGAATGGTATAAGTAGTGCTTAAAAAGCGCACGCCATTTGGCAACCCTGTAAATATATAGTATCTTTGCCCCATCCTCTTGCATAAACAAATTTAATGAAAGCACATGAATCCGGATATTCCAAAACAACAGGTCATTGTATCGCTAACGTCATTCCCGCCGGCAATATCATACGCCACCCGAGCCATACAATCCATTTTGAAAGGCTCCGTTCTTCCCGACAAGGTGGTGTTGTACCTTACCGTTGCACAATTTGGCAATGCAGGGATTCCACAAGACCTTCTGAAACTGGCAGCGAATAGTTCAATCTTTGAGATACGAAATTATGATTGGGACATCCGTTCATACCGGAAGCTGATTCCGGCACTGAAAGACTTCCCGGATGCCATCATTGTAACAATAGACGATGACGTGGCCTACCACAGACACATGTTGCGCGACTTGCTGCGCTTGCATGAGCAAATACCAAGTGCTGTACTGGCGCATCGCGCCAAAAGGATGAAGCCGGACAAGCCCTATCATAAATGGAGCAAATACAGGTGGTACAACTTCGTGGGGCAGAAAATTCACTGCGGCTTTAAGAATATTCAAACGGGTGTAGGCGGAGTTCTCTATCCCCCCCACTCTTTAAAGGAAGAGATGCTCGATGAAAATCTGTTCACCCAAATAGCTCCGACAACGGACGATATATGGTTCTGGGCGGCAGCAGTGGCCAATGGAACTCCGATTGTGCCTGTTCCCTTCGGACACAACAAGCCACACGGACTGGGGAAGCCCAAACAACTGTCTTTGAAAACCACCAACTTCAAGTCGGGCACCGATAAGAACGCTGCCGCGCTGAAGGCTATCTTAGAAAAATATCCTGCAATCAAACAGAAAATAGAGCATGAAAAGTGACTCCAACGAAATTGACCTAGTATACTTGTGGGTAGATGGAAACGACCCGGCATGGCAGGCAAAGCATAACGCCTTCATAGGTCTGCCCCAAGAAAATCTGCCAGTGAACTGCAAAGGCCGGTATGCCGACAATGACGAACTGAAATACAGCCTGAGATCGGTAGAAAAGTATGCGCCCTGGATACGGCGGGTATTCATTGTCACCGATAACCAGATACCCGCGTGGTTAGACACATCAAACACAAAGGTCAGGATAATAGACCATGCCGAAATCATGCCGCCGGAAAGTTTGCCTTGCTTCAATTCCAGCTTGATAGAACATTTCCTGTACCGGATACCAGGACTTGCAGAACGATTTCTGTTTGCCAACGATGACATGTTCATAAACATGACCGTCACGCCCGATGACTTTTTCACATCGGAAGGCTTCCCCATTATACGGCTCACACGCAAACCTTTCCGAAGATTACAATGGTTCTGTCGCGAAAAGATACTCCAAAAACCGCTGAAAAATTACAGCAAGATGCTAGCACGCTCCTCGCAACTAGTCAACAACAGGTATGGAGTCTACTACACAGGGCTACCCCACCACAACATAGATGCTTATCTCAAAAGCGACTACCGGCGAGTTGTGGAGGAAGTGCTGCGCGATGAATTTTCTGCCAACAACCAAAACCGGATGCGTAACAACAAAGATGTACACCGTAGCGTAATTTCATACATCGCTTTGGCAGAAAAGCATGGACTGCTGCGCTATGTCTCCAAAGAAGAATCGATGCATATCATGATACATAAAGATCGGCACTATAAAAGGTTGGAGAAATGCCACCCCATGCTGTTCTGCATGAACGATTCGGAATATGCCACGGATAGCGACAGAATAAAGGCGAAAGTCTATCTAAAAAAACGGTTTCCGGAGAAATCGGCATTCGAAAAATAGCATCCGTTTGCCGATGTTCTTCATTTGCCCTATAAACATAGGGGTCACATTACTACTTTTTACACTTCATTATGAACTGCTTTTTACCAAAAGATTACAAATATAAGCACATCAATGACGCAGGAAGCAAAGCGCGCTGGGATATTGAGCAAATAATGAAAGACATGGGATTCCGAGCCATTGGGAAATGTCACATGGTAAGCAAGCACCGCCTACTCCATTTCATACGCATGCTTATTACCACCATGCGCATGCCGGATCGGATAAACAAAGGCGACATGCTTGTCTTACAATATCCAATAAAATATTATGAGACCATTTGCCGCCTGGCCCATTGGCGCGGATCGCGCGTGGTCACCTTTGTGCACGACTTGGGGTGCTTCCGCAAAAAGAACCGCTCGGTAAAGAAAGAAATGCAGCGACTGAACATGTCCGACGACCTTATAGGCTGCAACCCGACCATATGCCAATGGCTGCGCGACAATGGCTTCACAGGATATAAGGGGAAAGGTTGCTTGGAAATACTCCAAGCATTCGATTTTCTGTCGAACTCAGAATGTACAGACAGGAAAGGCAAGTGCCCTTCGCACCAAATAGCCTATGCCGGACAATTGGCACGCCGAAAGAACAGTTTTTTATACAAATTCGGGCATCACATTGAAGGCTACACAGTCAATGTATACGGAAAGGGGTTTGACAAATCGCACGCCGCAAACCCCGAAAAGTTTAATGACAAGGGGTTCATGGAGCCCGACGCGTTGATAGCGAACATAGAGGGAGACTTCGGACTGGTATGGGACGGGGATGCCGTAGATTGCTGCAGCGGGGACTGGGGGGAATACCTCATGGTAAACACGCCCCACAAAGTATCTTTGTACATGCGTTGCGGCTTGCCCATCATAATATGGCGCAAGGCGGCGATGGCTAGGTTTGTAGAAGAAAACGGCATCGGCATCTGCGTGGATTCCCTGCGCGAGATAAACGGAATATATCGGCGATTAGCGCAGGTGGATTACGACAGAATGTGCGACAACGTAGCGCGCGTAAGCCGCATGATGTCTGAAGGCAAGTTTTTCAGCTACGCCATATCCAGGCTTATGTTCTAAGCACCTTGCACCGCCTCGTCCATATCATTTAGGTCGTATTGTTCAAAGTAGTCCATATCCCGCAAACTGGTCACGCGGGCGCGGCCCCTAGCGCGCTTGGCCAAGAATTCTTCGTACGACTTCACCGCATAGTGGTTGATGCGAATGATGTCTTGCTGTGGCAAACGGTCGCGGAAGCCTTTCTTCAGCGGCATGCCGTGCGAGTCGGCTGCACGGCCGAACAGGCGTGCCGCCTCGTGACACCCCGTCATGGTGCAGACGCGCCGAGGGTCAGCAATACTCTTGACGTGGGTGTTCAACCGGTGTCCGGGGAGGGAGTGCCGCTTGAACCTTTCCATCACTCTGCCCGGCTCGTGCGTCTTTGCGCCACTGCTGCCATACACCAGCCAATTCACTTCTACCACGGAGAACTTCTCCATGCGCCGCAGGAAGTCGGGGATGGTGCGGTCTTTCACCGGCACAATGAATTCATCCAAGTCGATTACAGCCAGCCAACGCGTTTCCAGCCTATGGCGTTCAAAGCAGTCATCATAGGCGGCAAGTTGCTGTTTCTGCCCCGGCCAGTAGCGATACTCCACCAGCCCGGAAGCGATATAAGGCTCCAACACTGCCTTAGTACAGTCCGTACTCTCGTTGTCGTAGATATAAAACTTCTCGACGCCTTGCTGCCGATGCCACTCTATCCACTCCTCGAAGTAAGGCCCTTCATTCTTGGCTATGGCGCACACGGCCAGGTAATAACGGGGCGGCGTGTGGTCGCGCCACAGCCGCCACCTCAGCTTCAAGGCTTTGAAAACGCCGTAGCGCAACAGGCCGCGCCAACGGTTCCGGGCCATTTTGCAGGGGATTATCCCTGCTATGATTTCTGCATATACCTTTTTCATTTATAAATAAATGTACAAAATTAAATGGTAATTTAGCGGGCTGCGCTGTGTGTATGCGATGGCACGCAGATGACGCAGACGGGCGCGGATTTACGCAGATTTATTTCTTTTCGTCATGCTGAACGTTAGTGAAGCATCTCCTAAAAGCAGGAGCAAGTAGGAGATTCTTCGCTTGCGCTCAGAATGACAGA
>CASELH010000060.1 GCA_949288715.1 uncultured Bacteroides sp.
GAAACAGGAAACTCAAATCAAATTATAAACTTAAAAACAAAGAAGAATTATGGAAAAGAAAGAAATGTATTTGGCTCCGGAAGTAGAGGTTCTGGAGGTGATGGTTGAGAAGGGATTCGCAGGAAGCGGTGTCGAAATAGAAGACGGCAATTTCCCCTTCTAAAAGTAGGAATGATTAAAAATTGAACACAAACTATTATTACTGTAAAATGAAAACAAGACATTTATTAACTGCAATTGCATTACCTGCTCTGTTTGCAGCTTGTACAAACGAGGAGCTTTTGGAACAGACCACTCCCGGCAACGTGTCGCTTGATGACCGTCAAATGGTAAATGTTCCTGCCGTGAATTTGAATCTGGGTGAACAAATCGACACCCGTTTGTCTATGGACGGCAACAAGTACATTTGGGAAAGCACTGACTTGTTAGGCGCTTGCTTGATGGATGAAATTACCTCTGACTACCATCAGCCTAATACGATATGGAGCCAGTGGTTTAAATTGAAGGATTACATCCAGACCAACTACAAGTTTGCCTACAATAAACAAACCGGCTTGTTTGAGAACAATGCCTTGATGTGCGAAGGTAACTACTTCTTCTACTATCCTTACGATGAGACAATGAATACTCGTGAAGCTTTCGAGCAAGAACTAGAAGCTGAGCAGAAATTGGAAGCTAATGCTGACGGCACATTGAATTATCGTAAGACAGTGCTCGACAACCAGGTATTCTTGGGCCACAGCGCCATCTACGGCGATCGTGAGGACCACGATGAACTGAATGTAAGCATGAAGGGCGTATTTGCATACCCTGCATTCCGCATCGCTTACTCTTCTCCGCAGCCTGTCACTATCGAGAAGGTAGCCTTCAAGATCGTGGATAATGCTGCAAGTAACACAGGCACGAATGTAGAAGGTACTGTAACTCCATTCAACACTACGTTGAAGGTTGACCCTACAAGTGCAACGTTTAACGCACAAAACCCCTATGTGCTGGCTGACGGTGCAGAATACTACAAAATGATCGACAAGACTACTGCCGAACAAATTTCTGTAGCCATGCCCGACAATGCAGCTTGTACACTGTCTTCCGGTAAAACCATTCAAGGCTATGTGGTAATACCTGCCGGTGTTTACGACGCTGACAACAGTAGCGCAGACTACAAGTCTTTGTGGATGTACGTCTACACCAACAAGGGTATCGTTAAGACCTACCTGAACGTGAAGAACGAAGAGCAGGAAGCCAGTGGTGCTCCTTCTGATAACGTTTGGACCAAAGGTGCCTACGTAGACTTCCAACCGGATAACGGCATGCTTATCGACATGGGCTTCTCTTATGAAGCTATCTCTGCACCGAAGGAATTCACTGTATCCAACACGGAAGACTTCGAACTCCTTTTGGGCTGGCAGAAAGACCAAACCGTTCCCACCACGGTTGAGGCAACCATCGTCGGAGAAGATGTTGAGTTGAGCAAGGCTATCTATGACATCTTGAACAACAATAAGAACTTGACATTGGAGTTGACAAGCGATGCTGACGCTACAGTAACTATTCCGGCTGATGCTCCGGCAAATGCTTTGGATAGAGTTAGCATCAAGGCAGGCGGCAAACTCAATATTGTCAACAAGGCTGCTTTGACAGTAGAAAATGATTTCAAGGCTGCCCAGTCTTTGACGAACGAAAGCACGATCACATTGGCAGGTAACAGCTATGACTTCAAAGCTACAAGTGTTACAAACGAAGGCACAATCAACTTCCAAGCTGCTGATGGTAAGGTAATGACAGTTGCAATGGAAAACAGCCATCCTTTCACAAACACCAATAAGGGTACAATCGCTGTTGCTACCGATGTGAATATCACAGCAGGAGGCATCACCAACAATGGTGCAATGACCATTAATGAAGATGTTACTTTGGATGGTAAGATTATCAATGGTGCTAATCAATCCAAGGATGGTGTGCTCAATGTAAATGGCGCATGGGCTACGAAGTGGGCTACAACAGCCAACTATGGTATCATCAATGTTGCAACAACGGGTTCAATCACAGTTCCCAGCACTAGCACTTTCACCAACAACGAGAATCTGATTTACAATGCTCTGACAGGTGCTTTGGAATTCGAGGGCATGATCAACAACAGCGGCGTTATCAACGGCGTTACCAACAACGGTACTGTCGAAATGGTTGTGAAATCTGCCCGCTTGACGACGAATGTCGCAAGTACCGGTGAAATTGACAACACCGTAGCTGCTGAGAATTTGACAGCAGGTACTGCTGAAACAATCTACTGTGAAGTTACGGAAGCTGTTGAAGTGAAAGACCTGGAAACTTTGGTTAAGACTACTAAGGCTAGCCGTCTCGATATCAGTGGTGAAATCAAGATGACGACCAAGACTGGCGATGTAGAAGATACAGACCTGAGCGTCACTGTGGCTGCTGTAAGAGTTATCGGTGATTTGAAAATCAATGCTCCGGAAAAGAAAATCAGATTCCTTGGTAGCACAGACTTTACTATCGCTGCAGGGACAACGACACTGACTCCGACAACGACATTAGTTCTTGGTACAAACGGTAGTAGTCCTGATGGTACTCTGAACATTGAAGGAGAGGGCTTCTTGCTCATCAACAACAATGCTGAAATCTATGCTAAGAAGGGTACAGGTGTTGATGGCAACTATGAGAACCATGGTACTTTCAATGTACAATAAATAGTAGATTAATATAGAATGGGAGTATTCCCATTCTTTTCACTCAATAAGAATCCCCGCCTGCCCCGCGCAGCGCGGGGATTCTTTTTAATGCCCATTCCCCGGCATAGCATCACTGCCCCGCCAGCCTTTCAACCACACCGACGCGCTCATTATAAGCCCTTTGCCCGCCGTTCCCACAGAAATTCTTCATTCTTCCCTCTTCATTCTTCATTAAAATCCTTACCTTTGTGGAGAAACCAAAACGAAGACAATCCATGCAACCCTATCGCGACCGCTACCTCAACCCTTACACCGACTTCGGCTTCAAGAAGCTGTTCGGCACCGAGGTGAACAAAGACCTGCTCATCAGCTTCATCAACAGCCTGTTGCACGGACGGGAGAAGATTAAGGACCTGACCTACCTCAACGCCGAGCACCTCGGCGTGGGTGAGGCCGACCGCAAAGCCATATTCGACGTCTACTGCGAGAACGAGCAGGGCGAGAATTTCCTCGTGGAGATGCAGCGCGGCGAGCAGCAGTACTTCAAAGACCGCAGCCTGTATTACGCCACCTTCCCCATCCGCGAACAGGCCCACCGCGGCGACTGGAACTACGAACTGAAGTGCGTCTACATCATCGGCATCCTCAACTTTTGCTTCGACGACACCGACCCGGGCGAGTTCCACCACGAGGTGCAGCTGCTGAACAACCGCACCTACAACGTGTTTTACGACAAGCTCACCTTCATCTACCTCGAAATGCCCAAGTTCAATAAGACGGAGGACCAACTAAGCAATCTCTTCGAGAAGTGGCTCTTCGTCCTGCGCAACCTTTCCCGCCTGCTGGAACGCCCCAAGGCGTTGCAGGAGCGCGTCTTCGCCAAGCTGTTCAAGGCAGCCGAAATCGCCAAGTTCACCAAAGAGGAATATGATGCCTACGAGGAAAGCCTCAAAGTCTATCGCGATTGGAAGAATACGATTGATACGGCGGTACAGAAAGCGGTGAAGAAGGCTGTGCAGAAGGCAACGCAGAAAGCCCGCAAGGAAGGATTGGCGGAAGGGCGTGCGGAAGGGCGCAAAGAAACTATTTACGCCATTGCTCGCCAGCTGAAGTCGGAAGGGCTGCCTGCGACAACCATCGCCAAGGCTACCGGCTTGAGTGAGGAAGAAATAGGTAAGCTCTAAGCAT
Organism: uncultured Bacteroides sp.; assembly: GCA_949288715.1. GTDB lineage: Bacteria > Bacteroidota > Bacteroidia > Bacteroidales > Bacteroidaceae > Bacteroides. Next base: position 3,879 of record CASELH010000060.1, read on the forward strand.
CAGCCACCACCCTTCTGTGCGAAGGCATCAGCACAAACCGGTAACGCCGGGGGCGTGAGGGGCGTCTGCGCCAGCGGATGATGAAACGGTTGCGCTTGAGGTATAGCCACCCTATGCCGCTCCCCAAGGCAAGCAGCAGGCAGACGGCAACGTTGAGCAGCAAGGAAGGCGAAGCCCGATGTACGGGCACGTGCGCAGGCTCTATCACCTTGAGCACAGGCCGCTTGTTGGCCACGCGCATACGGTTGGCCTGCACAAGGGTAGTGAGGCGGCTGTACTCCGTGAAGGCTTGCTGCATGCGTATGCGCAGGTTGGCGCGGTCGATGCGTGCAGCAAGCGGGGCCAGGTCGCGGTTGGCATCCATATAGCGCGCATACTCTTCCTGCGCCTGGTAGTAGCGCTGGCGGGATTGCTCGAGCAAAGCTTCATTTTGTCTCAGCAAGTTCAATTCTTTATCGGTGCGGTAATCTGTCACATAAGCCTGTATGGCGGCCTGCAGACTGTCGGCCACAAGCGCCGATACCAGCGGGTCTTGCATGCGCACGCTCAAGGCCACGCTTTGCTTGTCGCGGTTTATCTCTACCGAAATGCGCTTTCTCAGGGCACTGGCCACAGCGGCGTCGCGCCGGGTGATGCGGGTGACACCCTCGGGCGAAGCGGCCAAAGAATCGGTGTCGGCTGTAGTATGGTTTTGCAAGAGGGAGGCATCGTCATTGCCACGGAAAGGCGAAAGCAAAAGGGCGGGAAGGCGGAAGATGCCCCGGATGATGTAACTCCACCACGGGCGGCTGATGCGGGTGGATAGGTATTCGTAAAGCGTCAGGGTAGTGCCGGCCTCATCGTCGAGCCTGACCGTCATGTGGGAAAGGGGAAGCAGGAATTGCGGGGTAGCAATGACCCGTGCGTAGTGGCTTGGCAAGACGGCATCGCGTATGCGTTCCGAGCCCATGGCATTTCTGGCCGTCACGCCCCCGGCGGCGTCTACCGAGACGGTGCGGGCCTCGGCCACGGTGAAAACGGTGGTCTCGTATTCGTTGGGCATGCTTAGTGTAATGATGATGGCCACCACAATGCCCGCTCCTACCAATCGGCACAGCAGCTTGCGGTTGCCCCATACGTAAGCCCACCAGGGTGAAAGTTTCTTCCGAATTCTTATTTTCAACATACCTTTGCCTTCAGCTTGCCCCTCCTTGTTTGCCTGTAGCGGAGGGAGACGCGGGCAAAAGTAGTGATTTCTTTGGGATTGTACAGAAGAAAAGGGGGTGAAAATAGGGTTTTCTGCGATTTTTTCCTACTTTTGCACACGTATGAGAAAAAGAGATAAAACCTGCCCTAAAGCTACACCAAGCACGCCGAAGCGCCAGCAGCGCATCGTGTGCCTGATGAGTGAGGAGGAACTGCGCCTTGTGGACCGCTATCTGGCCAAATACCGCATCACCAACAAGTCGCGCTGGTTCAGGGAAACCATCCTCAGGTTTATCTACAAGAACATGGAAGAAGACTACCCGACGCTGTTCGGCGAACACGACATGAGGAGATGAACGACCACACGTTTTACATGAAGCAGGCACTGCTGGAGGCGCGCAAGGCCTACGAGCGGGGCGAGATACCCATAGGGGCAGTGGTGGTGTGCAAAGGCCGCATCATAGCCCGCGCCCACAACCTGACGGAAGCGCTGACAGACGTCACCGCCCATGCCGAAATGCAGGCCATCACGGCCGCCGCCTCCACATTGGGGGGGAAATACTTGAACGAATGCACGCTGTATGTCACGGTAGAGCCCTGCGTGATGTGTGCAGGCGCCATAGGCTGGGCGCAACTGAAGTGCCTGGTTTACGGGGCAGAGGATGAAAAACGCGGCTACTTGCGCTATGCCCCCCAGGCTCTGCACCCAAAGACGGAAGTAATAAGCGGTGTATTGGCCGAGGAATGTGCGGCCTTAATGAAAGATTTCTTTGCGGCTAAACGCCGTTGATGCGACGTGAGCGGGGAGGCTGCCTTTATTTATCGTCTTTTACCTCCTCATACTCCACATATTCCCCTTCGTCTTTGCCAAAGAGCTTTTCCCGCTTGGGGCGTGAAGCAGTATTGTCCGTAGTGACGGTCTCCTGCCGATTGTCTGAGGAGGACTTGGAGTGGGTAGTTCCCCCTCCGCGTTGGGCATGCCCGCGAAAGGTGCGCGAGTTCATGCCGAAAATACCGCCCAGCACGCGGCCCAGTATGGCCACGCCGAGAAGCAGCAGGGCGATAAGCCCGAAGAACAATATACCGAGAATCTTGAACATAAGTAAAAAAGGATGATGAGGGGGGTTATGCTTTTTTCCAAGCTACCAATGAAAGAATGATGTACCACACGATGATGGCGGCAAAGCTACATGCTCCCAGCAAGGCCAAGAGGGGAATGCACACCAAGAGAAAGGTGAAGCTCACCTTATTGTCTTTCCACCTCAAGCTTTTGAACTTGAGCGAAAACATGGGAATTTCGGACACCAGCAACCACGAAAACAGGCAGATGAGCGGCACGAGGCACACCGGCAGGTAGAGGTGTGCCAGCAGGAAGTCGTGTCCGCCGGTCACCAGGGAAGCCCAAAACAAGGCATTGGCAGGAACCGGGAGCCCGATGAACGAAGTGGTTTGCCGGGAGTCGTTGTTGAACTTGGCCAACCGCAAGGCAGAAAACACGGCAATAAGAAAGGCCACATAAGGCAACCACGCAAGGACGCCCGTGGCAGGCTGACACATTTCGCGAAGCAGGGAAAACACCATCACCGAGGGAGCCACGCCAAAACTGACGTCGTCGGCCAGCGAGTCGAGGTCTTTCCCGATGTTGGAGTAAGCATGAAGCAGGCGAGCCAGCATGCCGTCGAAGAAGTCGAACACGGCACTGAGAATGATGAAGAAGAACGCCCATTCGTAGCGGGCTTCAAAAGCCATGACACACGCTATGCAGCCCGAAAACAAGTTCAGGCAGGTAACGGAGTTCGGAATGTGTCGGGTAATGGAGTTGGGCATGGCGGTTGGAAGAATGATAAGTTACGAGAGTCGGGCTATGACGGTCTGATTACCCACCGTCTTTTGCCCTAGTTTCACCAATATCTTAGTATCCAGGGGTAGGAATACGTCTACACGCGAGCCGAACTTTATGAAGCCCATGTGCTCATCGATGTAGCAATCTTCGCCGGCTTCGGCATAGGTCACGATGCGCCGTGCCATGGCGCCGGCAATCTGGCGGGCCATCACTTCCGTGCCTTCAGGGGTTTCGATGACAATAGTAGAACGTTCGTTGTCAGTACTGGCCTTGGGTAGCCAGGCTTTGAGGTACTTGCCATTCTGGTGACTCACTTGCTTGATGGTGCCGTCCACCGGATACCAGTTGGCATGCACGTTGGTCAGACTCATGAAGATAGATACCATGAGGCGCCGGTCGTGGAAGTACTCGTTTTCTTCCACTTCCTCTACCACCACCACCTTGCCATCGGCCGGGGCAACCACTACTTTTTCGGTATCTGCGCCAAACAGGCGGATGGGGCAACGGAAAAAGTTGACCATAATGCCATAAGTGAACAGGCTGATGGCGGCAGCAACGTAAAACGGTATTTTGTTGTCGAAGCCGAAGTATAATGCCGCATCTATGGCCAGCAGAGCCAGCAAGCCTGCCGCCAATGTGTGGGTTCCTTCCCGGTGGATATGTATCTTTTTTAGTTTCTTCAACCGACGCATGTATAATCGTTGTATTTATCTATTCCAAATTATCTGCAAAAATAGGCTTATTTTGAAAACCTGACAAGAAAACAGACTTATAAAAACGATTGTTGATAACTTTTGGAGAATATTTTTTGCTGTACGTGGCATTGGTTGTAACTTTAGGCACTCAATTTTAGAAAGGTTCGACTATAATGCAGGATTTCGTTCATTTACACGTGCATACCCAATATTCGCTGCTCGACGGCCAGGCCAGTGTAAGCAGGCTTGTGGATAAGGCCATGAAAGACGGCATGAAGGGCATCGCCATTACAGACCATGGCAACATGTTCGGCATTAAGGAGTTTTATAATTATGTGAACAAGAAAAACGGCGGCCCGCGAGGGGAAATCAAGGACTTGAAGAAACGGATGGCCGCCATTGAAAGCGGAGAAACAGCATGCGACGACAAGGAGGCCGAGCTGGCCGACTGCCGTGCCAAGATTGCCGAAGCCGAGGGCAAACTGTTCAAGCCCATTATCGGATGTGAGATGTATGTGGCCCACCGCACGTTGGACAAAAAGGAGGGCAAGCCCGACCAAAGCGGTTGGCACCTCATTGTCTTGGCTAAGAACGAAAAAGGCTATCACAACCTGATAAAACTGGTGTCCCGCGCGTGGACAAAAGGCTACTACATGCGTCCCCGTACCGACCGCAACGAACTGGAGAAATATCACGAAGGACTTATTGTTTGCTCGGCCTGCCTGGGTGGCGAGGTGCCGAAGAAGATTGTGGCCGATCAATACGAAGCAGCCGAAGAGGCCATCCGCTGGTACAAGAATCTCTTTGGCGACGATTATTATCTGGAACTGCAACGCCATAAAGCCACCGTAGCCCGTGCCAACCACGAGGCTTACCCCCTGCAGCAAAAGGTGAACGCCAAGCTGCTGGAATATGCCAAGAAATACGATGTTAAGGTCATCTGCACCAACGACGTGCATTTTGTAGACGAAGATAATGCCGAAGCGCACGACCGCCTCATCTGCCTCAGCACGGGCAAAGACCTGGACGACCCCAGCCGCATGCTCTACACCAAGCAAGAGTGGATGAAGACCAAAGCTGAGATGAACGAGCTATTTGCTGATGTGCCCGAAGCCTTGTCCAACACCCTGGAGATACTCGACAAGGTGGAATATTACTCCATCGACCACGCCCCTATCATGCCTACTTTCGCCATTCCCGAAGACTTCGGCACAGAAGAAGGATACCGCCGGAAGTATAGCGAGAAAGACCTCTTCGACGAATTCACGCAAGACGAAAACGGCAATGTGGTGCTGGACGAGGAGGCCGCCAACGCCAAGATAAAACGCCTGGGCGGCTACGACAAGCTATACCGCATCAAGCTGGAAGCCGACTACCTGGCAAAGCTCACCTTTGACGGGGCCAAAAGACTCTATGGCGACCCGCTTTCCGAGGAAATCAAGGAACGACTGAATTTTGAGCTCTACATCATGAAGACCATGGGTTTCCCCGGTTACTTCCTGATCGTGCAAGACTTCATCAACGCCGCCCGCACGCAGCTGGGAGTGTCCGTAGGCCCGGGACGTGGATCGGCGGCCGGGTCGGCGGTGGCCTATTGCCTGGGCATTACCAAGATAGACCCCATACAGTACGACCTGCTGTTCGAGCGTTTCCTTAACCCTGACCGTATTTCGTTGCCCGATATCGACGTGGACTTTGACGATGACGGGCGTGGCGACGTGCTGCGCTGGGTGACGGAGAAGTATGGGCAGGAGAAAGTGGCCCACATCATTACTTATGGCACCATGGCCACTAAAATGGCCATCAAGGACGTGGCGCGGGTAGAAAAGCTCCCCCTGTCCGAGTCCGACCGCCTGTGCAAGCTGGTGCCCGACAAAATCCCCGACAAGAAGCTGAACCTTCCCAACGCCATCGCCTACGTGCCCGAGCTGCAAGAGGCCGAAAACTCATCCGACCCACTGGTGCGCGACACCATAAAATATGCCAAGATGCTGGAAGGCAATGTGCGGGGCACAGGTGTCCATGCGTGCGGCACCATCATCTGCCGGGACGACATTACCGACTGGGTACCCGTCAGCACTGCCGACGACAAGGAGACGGGCGAAAAGATGCTCGTCACCCAGTACGAAGGTTCGGTCATTGAAGACACCGGCTTAATCAAGATGGACTTCCTAGGCCTGAAGACCTTGTCCATCATCAAGGAAGCCGTGGCCAACGTAAAGCTGCACCGTGGCATCGAGCTGGACATTGACAACATCCCCATCGACGACCCCGCTACCTATAAACTATATTGCGACGGCAGAACGGTTGGCACTTTCCAGTTTGAGTCGGCCGGCATGCAGAAGTACCTGCGCGAGCTTCAGCCCAGCACTTTCGAAGACCTCATAGCCATGAACGCCCTCTATCGCCCGGGCCCCATGGACTACATTCCCGACTTCATCGACCGTAAATGGGGCCGCAAACCCATCGAGTACGACATCCCTATCATGGAGAAATACCTGAAGGATACGTATGGCATCACCGTTTATCAGGAGCAGGTGATGCTCCTCTCGCGCCTGCTGGCCAACTTTACCCGTGGCGAGTCGGATGCCTTGCGTAAGGCGATGGGCAAGAAGCTGCGCGACAAGCTGGACCACATGAAACCCAAGTTCATTGAAGGCGGGCAGAAGAACGGGCACGACCCGAAAGTGCTGGAAAAGATTTGGGGCGATTGGGAGAAGTTTGCCTCCTATGCCTTCAACAAGTCGCACGCCACCTGCTACTCGTGGGTCGCTTATCAGACGGCTTACCTGAAAGCCAATTATCCCTCCGAATACATGGCCGCAGTGATGAGCCGAAGCCTGTCGAACATCACCGACATCACCAAGCTGATGGACGAGTGCAAGTCGATGGGCATCAAGGTGCTTGGTCCTGACGTCAACGAAAGTAACCTGAAGTTTACGGTAAACAAGGAGGGCAACATCCGCTTCGGGCTGGGTGCCGTGAAAGGCGTGGGCGAAGGCGCCGTGCAGAGCATCATGGACGAGCGCGAGAAGGACGGCCCTTTCAAAGGTATATTCGACTTCGTGCAGCGCGTCAACCTCAATGCCTGCAACAAGAAGAACATCGAATGCCTGGCCTTGGCCGGAGGTTTCGACAGTTTCCCCGAGCTGAAGCGCGAGCAATACTTCGTCGTCAACGCAAAGAATGAATCCTACATCGACATCTTGGTGCGCTACGGCAACCGCTACCAGGCCGATCGCGCCATAGCCGCCAACTCGCTGTTTGGCGGAGACAACATGGTGGATATTGCCACGCCCGAAGTTCCCCAGGCCGAACGCTGGAGCGACCTCGAACGTCTGAATAAGGAGCGCGAACTGGTGGGCATCTACCTTTCCGCCCATCCGCTGGACGAGTTCTCCATCGTCTTACAATACGTGTGCAACACGCACATGGCCGAGCTGGAAAACAAAGCCAATCTGCAGGGCCGGGAAATCACCATGGGCGGCATCGTCACCTCCGTGCGCCGCGGCATCAGCAAGAACGGCAATCCCTACGGCATAGCCAAAATTGAAGATTACTCAGGCGCGGCAGAGATTCCCTTCTTCGGCAGTGACTGGGTCACCTACCAGGGATACCTGAGCGAGCGTACCTTCCTCTACATCAAGGCGCGCTGCCAGCCCAAGCAGTGGAAACCTACTGAGTGTGAGCTGAAAATCACCTCCATGGAGTTGCTGCCCGACGTGAAGGAGCGGCTGATAGAGAAAATCACCGTCCTGATTCCGCTGAGCGTGCTGAACAAGGCCCTGGTAGACGAACTGGCCGAAGTGGCCCAAGCGCATCCGGGCAATGCCTCGCTCTACTTCAAGGTGGTCGACGAGGAAGCGAAGATGGACGTCAACCTCGTGTCGCGTCCCGTCAAGCTTTCTGTGGGCAGGGAGCTGGTCTCTTTCCTGAAGGAGCGCCCCGAACTGGACTTCCGCATCAACTGACGGATGGAAAAAGGGTGGCCGCCCCGCGAATTTCATAGGCGTGAGGCATAGATTACCAATATTTTGCGCTATCTTTGCCCACACCGATACTTTCAGAATCATTCATAAACACTTTAAAAACGTTACAGAAATGGCTTTAGAGATTACGGACAACAATTACAAAGAGATTTTGTCGGAAGGAAAACCTGTAGTGATAGACTTTTGGGCACCGTGGTGCGGGCCCTGCCGCATGGTGAGTCCCATCATCGACGAGCTGGCTGCCGAGTATGAAGGCAAAGTAGTCATCGGCAAGTGCGATGTAGACGAGAACGGCGATGTGTCGGCCGACTTCGGCATACGCAGCATTCCCACCGTATTGTTCTTCAAAGGCGGCCAACTGGTAGACAAGCAGGTGGGCTCTGCCCCCAAGCCTACCTACGTGGCCAAGATTGAGGCTTTACTGAAATAACCCGTTAAAAAGGCAAAGGCTATGGCACAGGAAGACGAATTTATGCAGAGCGACATCGATGACGAAAAGACCATCGAGTACATCAAGAACTACTTGCCGCAGGAGTTGAAGGAGAAGTTCTCCGACGACGAGTTCTACTACTTCCTCGACCTGATTGACGAGTATTACAGCAACAGCGACCTTTTGGACAAAACGCCCGACGAAGACGGCTATATTGATATCGACCTGGAGAAAATCGTCGACTTCATCGTCAAGGAGGCCCGCACGGACGGGATGGGCGAATATGACCCCGAGGAGATTCTGTTCGTCGTACAGGGCGAGTTGGAGTATGCCGAGTCTTTAGGCGACGAATAAGCTCGTTGAGCCCCATTACAACTTTTGGCGCGGATTGCGCGGACTTCACGGATTATGTTTACAAATGTTTAATCCGTGTATCCGCGCAATCCGCGCCACTTTTTATCCCGTCACGCCGGCTTCGGCACTCATCCCTCGGGCGCCGGCGGGGTGTTGAAGAAGAAAAACACCGCCATCCCCACCAGCAGCACACCCAGCACGCCGTAGAACCACCGGGCCTGCCGGCGCCCCACGTTCTGCACGATAAACCGTGTATTGCGTGCCGTGAAAAACCACTCCCAGTCCAGCACGGCGGCCAGCACCGACACGATGCCTGCCAACGCAAAAATTCCCTGTATGATGTATCCGCTTACCATACACACGCTGCTTTATGCAAATTCTTCCAGAGAGAGCGTGCGCGTCCCGTCGTCGGCCACCTCTATGGTCACCCGCACGGCATCGCCCGGCAGCAGCTCCTCCACCAGCTCGGGCCACTCTATGAAGCACAGTGCGCCGCTGTAAAAGTAGTCCTCATAGCCCATGTCGTACACCTCCTCCAGCTTCTTGATGCGGTAGAAGTCGAAGTGGTAAATCAGTTCGCCGCCCTTGTCCGAGCGATACTCATTGACGATGGCAAACGTGGGCGATGTGATGACATCCGTCACGCCCAACTCCTCGCACACGGCCTTGATGAACGTCGTCTTGCCCGCCCCCATCTTGCCGTAAAAGGCGAAGACCGTGTTGTCGCCCATCGCCTCCACAAACTGCCGCGCAGCTTCATGAATCTGTTCCAACGATTGGATTCTTATTTCCATAACTTTCTGTGTTATAATTAAGTTCTTAAATGTCGATATAAAGATAAATGATAACTTATCAGGGCGGCACACAGATGACACAGATGGGACAGATTTACACAGTTTTTATTTTTTCGCTATGTATCTGTCATTCTGAGCGAAGCCCGAAGGGCGTAGTCGAAAAATCTCACGTTTACAGGAACGTACTTTATGTGAGATCCTTCGACTTCACTGCGTTCCGCTCAGGATGACAGATACTGGAAAAATCTGTGGTCATCACGTAGAATCTGTGTCATCTGTGTGCTATCTAAATCCCCATTTATATCTTCTTCCTCCTTCCAAAACCTTCCTGCAACACCTTCGCCCCCTTGCACACCGCATATATCACGATGGAAACGAAAATAATGCACGCCCCCGACGGCACGTCCCACCGGAACGAGGCATACAGCCCGCCCAGGCAACTGACAAAGCCTATCAGTATGGACAGCCCGATGATGCCGCGGAAACGCTGGGTGAACAGGTTGGCCGTCATCTGCGGGATGGTGAGCAGCGAGATGACCAGCACGATGCCTACCATGCGCAGGCAGGCCACGATGGTGAGCGCCGTGAACATCATCAGCACATACTCCAGCGCCTGCACCGGCAGGCCTTGCGAGCGGGCAAACTCGCGGTCGAACGCCACGCTGACTATCGCCCTGAGGCACAGCGCGAAGAATGCCCCCAGCACCACCGCCAGCACGGCAGGCAGCACCAGGTCGCCCCGCGTGATGGTCAGTATGTTGCCGAAGAGGTAAGCCGAGAGGTCGGGCGCAAAGCCGGGCGACAGGAAGGTGAAAATGACCCCCACCGCCATGCCCAAGGCCCAGAACACCGCGATGGCCGAGTCCTCGCGCATGTCCTTCCGCCCCGCCAGCCACTCCACGCCGAAGGCCGACAGCACCGCGAAGACCGCTGCCGTGAGCAGCGGCGGCACGCCCAGGTACAACCCCAGCCCGATGCCCCCGAACGAGGCATGCGTCAGCCCCCCGCTGATGAACACCAGCCGCCGCGCCACGATGTACGTCCCCACCAGCCCGCAGATGATGCTGGCCAGCAGGCTGCCAAGCAAAGCGTGTTGAAAGAAAGTATATTGCAGTAGTTCCATAATCTATATACATTTATGTACTTTTCTTTTTGTCTTGCCACAAAAAGAAAAGATAGCACGGCTTGATGCCGCATGGCTTCCGGCATTGACCGGCGGGCGTGAAGCGGAGGGCGGCTTGAAGCCGTTAAAAAGGGCAGACTGTATGAGCGAAGCGAGTTTCTGCCCTTTAGGCTGAAAGCTGGCCGGAGTAGCCCGACGGGCACAGCCAGGGTCCTTTCTCTTTGGCATCTTTTTCTTTCGGACAAGCGAAAGGAAAAGTGCAAGCTAACCCCTCCTCTCCCCCACAATGAGGAACACCTCATCCTTCACCTCGTCCGGCAAAGCGATGCCGCGCAGTTGCAGGCTGCGCACCCAGCCGGCCACGTCGTCATCGCGCATGGTGTAGAGAATGTCGCGGAACTCATCCACCTGCTCCGGCGTGTAGGCATCCGCCGCCGTGCCGATGAAGCGGTCCAGCTCCTCGTCGTCGTAATACTCCACCCGCTTGCTCACAGCCGCCAGCAGGCTCTCCTTCTCGCACACCTCGTGCTGCCCGCAGCACTCCGCGTCCACCTCCACAGGCTCCGGCATGGCGTCCAGCTCGCCGCTCTCCACCTTCTGCCTCAGCCTGCGGTTGCGCACGGTGCCCGCCACGGCAGCCACCACGCCCAATGCCACCAGGGCGATGATAAGTATCCACATAATGCTTGAAACGTTTTCCTTTCCCTGCCCCGCCGGGGAAATCCCTGTGCGACGGGGACAGCACGGCAAAGATACGGATTTTAATGAAGAATGAAGAGGGAAGAATGAAGAATTCTGTGGGAACGGTGGGTAAAGGGCTTATAATGAGGGGGTAGTGGCGTAGGAACGCCGGGACGGTAGTGTTGGTAGGCTTGGTCGGTGGCGATACTACGCTACCGGGGCGGGGATACTAAGGCTGGAAAAAGAAAGGCCGCCCCGCACTATGGGGCAGCCTTTGCTTTATGTGTGGATTAGGAATGAATCGCAATCGTTATGCGCCAGCACCTGTCCATTTGAACTCATAGCCGGTGATGCTGCTGTACAATGCCAGCATTGCAGGAGTAATTGTTGAAGTACCTTTTTCAGTATCTAACCCTTCCTCACCAATGCTTTCCAACCATGTGCTCAATGTGTTGTAGAATGCTACATAGTATGCACCTTCTACGCGGTCGGGATTGTAGCCACTTGGAACATTTTTATTCAAGTCTGCGAGGAATGCTTCTTCAGAAGTCACTACTGCATTGTTTGCTCCGGTCATCAAAGCATCCATTACATTTGCTACAGCCTGTGCTTCCTTGGACCCGCTTGTGCTTACCACTTCGCCGGTAGTCTGTCCGCCCTGGGTGTAGTTGTTGTCGATGTAGTAGATGTGTTCACCCTTCTTCACGTTCATCGTACCTACTTTGTTGACTACGTAAGTAGTGTAGATGGTGGTGTTGGCGTTCAACGTACCTTCGGTTTCAACGGTTGCGCCGCTGGTGAGGAATACATTCTTCGGGTTCTTCTCATCGGTGTTGATGTTGAGCGTAGCGCCCTTCTCTACCGTGATGTCGCCTTGCGGACGGATGTCGGTGATGGTGTTCTCGCCGCTTACAGCGATAACGTTGTTCACCTGGCCGAGGTTCTTGGAGATGACGTTGCCGCCTTCCAGTTCAACGCTCACACCTGCGAGGTTGGTCAGTGCCTGTCCGGCGCTTGCGCCAACTGTTCCTTCATAGCGGTCTTCTTCACCGTCAACGCCTTCAACCTTGGCATCCAAGTCGAGGGTAGTAGCGTTTACAATCAAGGTGTTGATGTTGGCTTGTTCTTCCTTGCCACCCTTAACCAGTACGTTGATCTTGGCAATGGGGTCTACAGTTTCCTTAGTCAACTCGAAGGCAATGATACCGTTCTTGTCTTTAGTCGGGTAAACGTATGCGCCATATTCTACTTCAACGCGACCGTTGGTGTTGTCCAAAGCTGTGGCAGTCTTGTTGCTGATAGAAGCGAGTTCGCCTGCATAGATAGTACCGTTGTTGGTGATGGCGGCGTTGATGGCAGCAGCTTCTGCGGGGTCGAAGGTCAGCTCAGCATCTTTCTCGATGGTGATGTTCATGTTGTCGTCCGTCAGCAGGTTTTCAGGCCATGTAACCTTTGCATCTTTCTTGATGACCATGGCGCTGCTGCCGGTAGCACGGATGGTAACTTCAAAGCCGTTGGCCGGGGCGATGACTTCGTCAAACTCAACCTTGCCGCTCAGCGTGATGTATTTGTTCTTCAACTTGGCTTCTGTCCACTCTGCACCCTTGATGGCTACCAATGCGTCGATCATCTTCACAACGTCTTCGTATTGAGCCTGTGTTTTGATGTTCGTCAGTGTCGGGGTGAAGTTGTCCAGCGTCAGCATGGCAGTCAGGTTCAGCGGTTGCCAAGTGTAGTCGTCGCTACCGTCTACGGTGTTGGTGCGCAACAGCTTGGTCAGCGTAACGGCACCTTCCTTGGTGGCGTTTTCTGTGCTCAAAGCGTCTTTCAGCTTTTCGGCAAAGGCTTCGTTGTTTACAGTGTTGGTGGCGTTATAAGCGACATTGAATGTTCCCAATGCATAACCTGCCACATTGCCTTGTGCTGCACGACCTACGGTAACGGTTGCTGTAGGATATTGTGCTGCAGTATAAGTCACGCCCTTCTGGATGGGGAAGAAGAAAGCACGAATCTTGCCGCCTTCGCCCAACGTCATGTCGGCATCAATGTCGGTAGTCAGAGAGGCAGAAGTCGTTCTTGTAGGATTTGTCTTCAAGTAAGAGGCAGACGTGCCTGTAGCCTTGTTCGTAGCCACGTCCATAGCATCGAGGGTAGCGTTCACGTCGATGGCATTGTTCTTCACAACCACCTTAGGCAAGTAGCTGGGAGCCAAGTTTGCCTTAGTTACGAAAGGCTTCGTAGTGTTGGCATTACCGCCTGCGTTCACTACCAGCTTCGTAATTTCGAAGCCTTGCAGATACTTGCCGGCCTCATCCGTTGCGCCCGTGATGGCTTCTTCAGGCTCAGCCTGTACGGCCAAGGCATTGACAACCGGAGTCAATACAAACTCCTTGGTCAGCATGTTGGTCTCGGGGTCTACGCCTTCTTCAGCCTTAATAAAGTCTTGTGCAGAGAGGTGCAGGGCCACGTTGTCCATTTCCCAATCGAAGTCCTTGGTTTGGGGAGCTTTGTTCACCTCAACTACCTTGTCGGTGATGGCGCCCAGCTTCTCATACGGCCAATACACGAAGTAAGCACCTTGGTAAACGTCCGTGGTAGTCACGAAGTCATTGCCTTGGCGGGTAAAGATGTGGTTAGCATACAGCTTAGTGTCAGTTGAAGAATATCCTGCGGCAGCCTTACTTTTCCAAGTATTATACACCTGCTCACTGGACATCTGAACACCGTAATTAAACCATCCCAATCCGAACTGGTCGTTGGCATCCCACTTGCCATCGGTAGCACGCGTGCCCACGCCGCCATCGTTTACAATAATGTTCATGCCTTTGCTTGCCAAGTCAGCACCCACGAATGCAGCTTCCGTGGTAGTAGTGCCGTTGTTGTCCGATTGTACCGGCAACAATTCTTCATTGGTACATGCAGCCAGGCAAGCAGCCAGCGCGCATGTCCCCATTAAAACTTTGTTCTTCATATCTTAAACTTTGTTATATATATGTCTTTCTCTCGCTTAGAAGCCGTCTCCGTGGCTAGGAGCATCCACCAGTTCGCTCCCTGCGAATCCCTTCTCAACCATCACCTCCAGAACCTCTACTTCCGGAGCCAAATACATTTCTTTCTTTTCCATAATTCTTTTCTGTTTTTAAGTTTATAATTTGATTTGAGTTTCCTGTCTTTCCATGTGCCCGAGATGCTATATATAATATGGTATAAGCCACATCCTCAGCAGCCTTCCGGGCACAATTCCGGCTGCAAAGTAAAGAACTAATTTCCCAAATTTTTCTTATTTTGCCTTGAGAAATAGGCTCTTTCGCCTTGCTTTCCTGCCTCTATGGCGGTGAACTTTTATTCCTTTTCATAGTTTTACTCCTTTCTACATTTGTTTTTCACTCACTAATTTGATTAATATACTGTTTTTTCACGTTTTACAGTCTAATGCTAACATTTTATCGCCAAAGGTAATGGCTTCGGTTGATATTTACAAGTATTTGGAACGTTTTTTTTGATAGATTCAGCAAAAAAGTTCTTCTTCTTGATTGGTATGAACTTGGGGTTACAAAAAATGCTCCATCGGGGTGTCGTGGCAGCTATTTTTTGTTAAATACGAGATCGAGCCCCTGGCTGCGGTAGAACTCAAAGCGGGTGTCGCTCGAGATGAGGGGCAGCCGCTCGGTGATGGCGTGGGCTATGATGAGGTGGTCGGAGGGGTCTTTGTGGCCCTGTGCCTCATTGAGCGCCATGCGGGCATAGGTTTTCATGTGCTCTTTCTTCAAGGGAAGAATTTGGATAAAGAATTCGTTTTCAATGGCATTCACCATATCTTCCGCCGTCTTCCAACGCTTGGAGCACAGTCCTTTATTGTTGTAGGCCACAATCAGTTCCCGCACCGATTCGGCACTGATGTTCAGCACCGTATCCGGATCTTCCAAAATGGCCTTCACGTCGCGGCTCAGCGAGTCGCGGTCGAGTACAGCATAGATGAAGATGTTCGTGTCTATCAAATACCTCATTTCGATGTGTTTACAACATTAAGTTGGGGTCGTAGACGGTGAAACTTCCCTTCAATCTGCCAAATGCCTCCCACGTTTTGTTGGTCCTCCGCTTTGGCGTTTGCTCCTTGCCGTTCGTTTCCGTCTTAGTGGCGGGCTTTGTTGTCTGTTTGTCTTCCTGCTTCTTTTCCATAGACTATCTTCTTTCATATAAAGGTTTGTGCCGCAAAGGTACTAATATAATATGGTATCCGGAAATTTTTCCGCGAAGAAAGTTCGGCAGGACAAAGTTGCGCATTGCTGCCGCCTTGTCCGGACTTTGCCCCTACCTTCGCCGTGCTTTGTCCGCTCTTTTTCCTTTCTAAGACGAAAGCCCGCAAAAGGAGCAGGTAAGGAGAGGGTAAGGAGATGGTAAGGAGCGGGTATGGGGAATGGTTGTAAGGAATTGAGAATTGAGAATTGAGAATTAAAAATTGAGAATTAAAAATTGAGAAATGGGAATTTAGCTGTGAGTTTACGATGGCACGCAGATGGCGCGGATGGGGCGGATAAACGCGGATTCCTTCTTTTGTCATTCCGGACGCAGTGAAGCATCTCTCTGTACTTGTAGGAGCTTCTTCAATGACAGATACTGGCGGAGCCCTTAAAATCCGCGTAAATCTGCGCCCGTCTGCGCCATCTGCGTGCCAACAAGATACACAGCGCAGCCAGGCAAATTATTCTTTACATATTAAAAATAGAAAACAGAAATGGAAACGACAAGAAGCTTAAACAGAAACGGGAATGTGGTACTGAGGTTCAACCTGAAGCAGACGCACGAGAGGGGGCGGCTGACACAAATCATGCTGGTGGCCACCGTGGAGGGGAAGCGCCTGAGGGCATACACCCGGCTCAGGGTGGAGCCGCAGTATTGGGATACGCGGGCATACCGCTGCCGGATAGAGGCGTGCACAAACCGGCGCGAGCAGCTGAGATTGAGGCAGATAAACGACTGCTTGAACCGCATGGAGGCCTTGGTGGGCGAGGCGGACGGGCAGCTGGCCGAGCGGGGCGAGCGGCTGACGGCGGAAGTGGTGCGCCGGGCGGTGAGGCGGCATCAGAAAAAAGTTGAATGCCTGGGCGGAGGTAATCCGCTGGAATATTTACAACAGTTGGTAGAGCAGTATGCCACAGGGGTGAACCGAAAGGGCAAGCGAGGCGTGGAGAGCACGCGCGACACCTACCGCCGAGCACTGGACAGACTGGAGCGCTACGGACAGGCGTGCGGCAGGCTTCCGGAATCGTTCGAGGATTTTGACAAACATTTCTTTGCCGGATTTACCGAATACCTCTACAACTACACCTACGGGCGGGGCGCGAGGCAGAAAAAATACACTCAAAACACCATTATGAACACGCTGAAGGTGATAAAAAACCTGCTGCACCGGGCGTATGACCTGGAGGCCACGACCAACAACTACTTCCTGAAGGTGCAGACGGCCCTGCCCTCCGACGTGAGCCAGCAAGTGTATCTGGACGAGCGCGAGGTGCGCCGCCTGGGCGAGGTGCGCGTGGACAGCGACGAGGAGCGCGAGGTGCGCGACATGTTTGTGATAGCCAGCTACACTGCATTGCGCATCAGTGACTTACAGCGACTCGGGCAAGCCGTCATAGGCCACGGCGTCATTGCCCTCTACCAAAGCAAGACGAAGGACCTGGTGGAGATACCCATCCTCAAGGAGATAGCCCCGCTGGTGGAGCACTACCGGCAAACGGGCTTTCCGGTGCTGAAAAAGACGCGCGCCAACCACATCATCAAGCGCTTGGCTGCCCGCTGCCATCTGGACGAACCCGTGAGCCGCAAAGAGCACCGCGGCGGCGTGGTGCAGGTGCGCACCTGGCGCAAGTGCGAACTGGTGAGCTTCCACACGGCGCGGCGCAGCTGCATCACCAATCTTTACAAACGCGGCTATCCGGTGAACTACATTATGCTGCTATCCGGCCACCGCTCCATGCAAGCCTTCCAGCGCTACATGCGCGCCTCCTCGCAAGAACTGATGGGCAACTTCTTCCGCCTGCTGAAGAAAGACAAGGCTATCTGAGACTTATTTTGACACGCCGTGGCAAGGTGGTGTCAAAAACTGGTGTCACGCCAAAACAGAGGTTGGTGTTCTGCCTTGTCTTCCAGTAGGTTATGGCTGCCGGAGTGGTGTCAAAAAGTGGTGTCAAAGAAGAATCCGTCGCAGCGGGAAGCCTGTGTGGCGGGGGTGCGTCCTTGGATTGCAGTATTTGCCTGTTTTGATTAGCGCTGATAGTCAGTGAGATACGGGCGGAACTAATTTGGGAAATTAGTTCTTTACTTTGCAGCCGGAATTGTGCCCGCGGAATTGTGCCCGAAAGGCTGCTGAAGATGTGGCTTATACCATATTATATATAGCACCTTACGGGCATAGAGAAACAGGAAACTCAAATCAAATTATAAACTTAAAACAAAGAAGAATTATGGAAAAGAAAGAAATGTATTTGGCTCCGGAAGTAGAGGTTCTGGAGGTGATGGTTGAGAAGGGATTCGCAGGAAGCGATGACGTGCCTGCCGGTGGCGAAAACCCCATGTAAGCCGACTCGCTTAGTGAGGAGATAAGAATTAGGAAACATAAACCAAATTAATTTATTCAAATGAAGAAGTTTTTATATTGCGCCGCAGTTGTCGCACTGGCAGCTGCATGTACCCAAGAGGACGACTTGCTGAACAATGCGCCGTCTTCGCAGGCACAGGGACAAGGACTGACTTTTGAAGCAACCCTTGCCAACAACAACGTCGGAACGAAAGGTGAGCTCTATGAAGACAACAAGACGTATCCTTTCTTCTGGTATGCTGAACAAGACCGCATTAATGTATTCGGACTCAATCTGACTGCCGTAACAACCGGTTATGGTTCTAACAGCACCAGCAAAGGTATCGCCACTCAGACAAGCGGTACGTGGGACGTTACGACCAACCAGCCTGCCTCTTACAAAGCTACCCAAAGCCAAGGCCAAGGCCGCTTTACCGCTGCAAGCGATGCCGACATGCTGGAGTTGCAGACGATTGAAGCTACCGACGATGCCGCCGCCATCAACAGCAAGACCGCTACCATCGTGGCTACTTACGGTGGCGTAAAAGCAAGCGCTGTGGCATCAAAACTTACGCCGCAAGGTGCAGTGGTTCCCGGTGAGCTGGAAAGCCTGGAGTTGACAACAGACGGGAGCAACGCCAACCAGGACGTTGACCGCCCCAACCAAGTAGATGCTCCCATGTGGTCGGTATCTTCCGCATCACGTGATGATAACTACAGCTCTGTAGGCGAAAAAGTTAACCTGGAACTGACCCGCCCCTTCCCCGTGCTGCGCTTCACAACTACGGGCGTTGACAAGTTCGCTAAGGATTTTGGTGCGCTGAAGAGCGTGGTACTGGAGACCAAGCAAAAAGATGCAACCGATCCTACGCAATGGGTAGCCGGTTCTGATCTTGCTTATGCTACCGGTAAGAAGTATACTGTAATTGGTACTCAGACTGGCTTTGAGACAAATTGGGCAGAAACAAGTGATGCTAACAAAGTAACTGTAAACATCGCTTCCGCAGAAGACTGGTCGGATGCCAACTCTGTGTACATGACCGTTGCCCCGGTTGACCGCAGCGAGCTGACAGACGGCGAGGTATTGGTTGTGACTTACAACTTCGAGAATATCACCTTCACACTGGACGGCACGAAGAAAGATGCCAAGGACTTCGAGAAATTGGTTTCCAAGAGCAACTGGAGTGCCTTCACCGCCAATGGACTTCCCAACGCCGTAACTAAAATCATCCCGCTGGACATCAACAACTACAACTACTTGGTAGTAAACCAAAGCGGTAGCGACAAGACCCTTATCATCAACAAGGGCAAGGTAGCCGACGTGTTCAACGCCACAAAAGACAAAGTGGTATGGGGTGAAACTTCCAACTACCTGCTTTGACTGACATCAAGAAAATCGTAGTGAACTGCGACCTCGAAGATGCCGACTTCGCCAACCTGAACCTCTTCACGCAAGTGAGCGAGCTGGAACTGGCCGAAGAAACCAGTATCCCCGCAGGCGGCTTGAAGTCGTTCACCGGCGTTACGACGTTGACTATGCCTAAGGTTACCGAGATCAATTCTGCCTTCCTGGGTGCTACTGGCACAGAGGCATTCGATGCTCTGGAGAACTTGAACATGGCTTCCTACAACTTCCCGACGACCGACATCAACGAGAAGTTCTTCAACACCGATACTAAGGGCACTTTGGAAACCCTCGACATGAGCGGCATCGAAGACATGACGGCTGCATGGCCTCTGACCCGCACCATCAATTTCGACGGCTACGCTTTGGTAGAAGTAACCGTACAAGACGGCGTACAGCTCTCTCCGAACGCATTTGCTAACTGTACAGCCTTGACCACCATCAACGGTGTTGTGAAGCTGATGGACAATGCCAGCGCAACTGCCGCATTCAAGGGCGCAACCAGCTTGGAAGAGGTGAACGTGGCCAACGCTAATATCCCCGACGAAGCCTTCAGCGGTGCTACGGCTATCGAAAGCATCTTGCTGAACGGCAAGCAGGTGGCTCCGACCAGTGTAGGTAAACAAGCCTTCTTGAAAGCCGGTGCACTGGAGTATATGGATTTGAGCAAGGCTACCGTTATCGGTGAAGAAGCATTCAACGAATCTGGCCTCATCAGTGCAAGCAAAGACACTAAGATTTTGACTGTAGGTATCGCAGCCATCGAACGCGATGCTTTCAGAATGACCAAGGTAGAATACGTTTACTTCCCGAACGTTGAAACCATCAAGGGTAACATTTTCTACGGAGTACAATCCTTGAAGCAAGTGAAGTTCGGCAAGGCATTCGAAGTGGCCGATGTTCAGTCTTGGGCAGAGCCGTTCGGCAAGACACCTGCACAGACCGACCTCTTCCTCGTAGAGGAAATGCGTGGCGGCGACTACTGGGCAGCTGGAAGCAACAACCTGACGTTGCCGAAAGTAAAAGCAGATGGCAAGCCCGACACTCCTGTCACCATCGGTTTCCGCGTCATCAAGGTTGACGACGGCTCCTTCGGTAACTGATAAACGAACTCTACCCCTTGCGGGTCTTGAATAATGAGAATCCCCGCCTGTCAAGCGCAGCGCGGGGATTTTCATATTTATGCGTTAGGAGAACGCATTCTTTCGCACAGTGCTATTTTTCCCAGTTAGGAAAAAATCTTTGCCCAGTTAAGTCCGGTTTACTGCCTAATTGGGAAAATTTTCCTCTTTTTAAGGGATTTCTTAAAGCTTACCTATTTCTTCCTCACTCAAGCCGGTAGCCTTGGCGATGGTTGCCGCAGGCAGCCCTTCCGACTTCAACTGGCGGGCAATGGCGTAAGTGGTTTCTTTACGTCCTTCTTCCAGTCCTTCTTTCAAGCCTTCCGCACGTCCTTCCTTTAAACCTTCTTTTAAGCCCTCCTTGCGTGCCTTCTGTGTCGCTTTTTTCACCGCCTTCATCACCGCCGTATCAATCGTATTCTTCCAATCACGATAGACTTTGAGGCTTTCCTCGTAGGCATCATACTCCTCTTTAGTGAACTTGGCGATTTCGGCTGCCTTGAACAGCTTGGCAAAGACACGCTCCTGCAGGGCCTTGGGGCGTTCCAGCAGACGGGAAAGGTTGCGCAGGACGAAGAGCCACTTCTCGAAAAGGTTCTCCAGCTGGTCCTCCGTCTTGTTGAACTTGGGCATCTCGAGGTAGATGAAGGTGAGCTTGTCGTAGAACACGTTGTAGGTGCGGTTGTTCAGCAGCTGCACTTCGTGGTGGAACTCGCCCGGGTCGGTGTCATCAAAGCAGAAGTTGAGGATGCCGATGATGTAGACGCACTTCAACTCATAGTTCCAGTCGCCGCGGTGCGCCTGCTCGCGGATGGGGAAGGTGGCGTAGTAGAGGCTGCGGTCTTTGAAGTACTGCTGCTCGCCGCGCTGCATCTCCACGAGGAACTTCTCACCGTTTTCGTTCTCGCAGTAGACGTCGAATATGGCCTTGCGGTCGGCCTCGCCCACGCCGAGGTGTTCGGCGTTAAGATAAGTGAGGTCCTTAATCTTCTCCCGCCCGTGCAACAGGCTGTTGATGAAGCTGATGAGCAGGTCTTTGTTCACCTCGGTGCCGAACAGCTTCTTGAAGCCGAAGTCGGTATAGGGGTTTAGGTAGCGGTCGCGATAGGGTTGCATGGATTTCTTCTTTTCTTGGTTTCTCCACAAAGGTAAGGAAATTAATGAAGAATGAAGAGAGAAGAATGAAGAATTCTGCGGGGGAGGCGGGGAAGTGGGTTATAATGAGTGAGGAGGTGGGCTTGAAAGGCGGGCGGGGCAGCGATATTGTGCCATGACACAAGGAGTAAAAAAGAAACCCCGCACTGCACAGAGGCAGGCGGGGATTCCTAAATTGTCCTATATTAGGATTATATTAGTTGAAGGAAATAGCAGTAGTGCTTGAGCTATTACCAGTCCAACCTGTAGTTGCACCTTCTACGTATTGAGAAACTGTACCGGCTATCTGACCGTAGTTTTCTACATTACCGTTGATAGTCAGCTGACCGTTTGCAGCATTATATGCAGTGAGATATGCACTGTTCGTTACCTTGAGCGTGCCGTTAGCAGTAACTTCCGTGCCCTTCTGGCTTCTTCCGACATAGAGTTTTACGCCGTTGCCTAAGGTTGCGGTAGCCTTTTCAGCGATAGTGATTTGCAAATCGTTGGTTGTTCCTTCGCCATAGATGCGTGCCTTTGCGTTGGCATTCTCAGTAGCGACGGTCAAGTTGCTTACTATTTCAATTTGATCAACCTCGATAATGCTGCCGGTTACAGTTCCATCTTGAGCTACTGTAGCATCAATAGTCAGAGTGTTAGCTCCTTCTACAAAGCGTACCAACTGGCTGCCAGAGTTAGCTACCATTTCGTTCACTTCCGTGAAGGTCTTCGGAGCGCTTACCTCGCAGTAGATTGTCTCATTGCTGCTGGCAGTAATCTGGTTGTTGCAGATAGTGTTGTCTACCTTACCTGTTGCACTAGTGATAGCAACTGTGCTGTAAGAAGCTGATTCGTTCATCATCTTCACAATACCGTTGTTGGTAATGTTGCGGATGCTTCCGTAGTTATTGATGGTAGGTTCGAAAGTAGCACCCTTAGTGCCATAGTTTTGAGCACCGTTGTTGACAAATTTAGCAGCACTAGATACACCGATTGTACCGTTGTTGTTGATGACACCGCTGTTGGTAGCAGTTGTGCCGGCCACTGTCCAAGTTGCACTTGCTGCAACATTGATTACACCGTTCGTGTAGCTTTCATCCTTGGCAGTGAAACCGTTTGAAATCTTTCCGTTGGTCGTACCGCTCAAGATGTTCACCTCACCATTGTTCACAATGCCAACTGCGCCACCTGTGCTCATATTGCCGCTGATGTTCAACTCACCATTGTTTGCAAAGTCTCCAGCCTGGAGATTGTTCAGAGTCACGGTAGACTGTGCGTTCGGGGCAGTAACATTCATTGTGCCGTTGTTTACGAACTTGTTTGTATATGTCGTAGTAGAGGAGAGCGTGATAGTGCCTTCGTTAACCAACTTCACATTTTTGTCCAATGCAGGTACATTGATGTTAGCCTTGTTGGTCAGCGTGCGTACAGCAGTTCCATCAATTGTGATGAGGTCGAGCACATTGCTACCTACGCCTTCAGCCAAAGTCAAGTTACCCTTGAAAGTAGCCTTAATCAGTTTGTTACCGTTCAAGATGTCGTATGCAGCCTTGCTCAGTTCTACATCGTCACCCAGCGTGTTGATGGTCAGTTGTACACCACCTGTTCCGGAAGTGTTCTTGAACCAAGACAGGTAAGTATCCAAGTCTTCAGTAGAAGAAATGGTAGTTTCACCCGGTTTCTCAACGGCCAAGTTGTCGAAGCCTACGCGGCAGACAAAGTATTTGTCTTCTACTTTGTAAGGATAGATATCTGCAAAAGCCACATCGTTGGTTACGTTGTATTGGCTTGCACCACCTGCAGTGCTGGAGTTTTCATGCTTTGCATCCAGCGGGGCAGTTACAACACCGTCTGTGGTGTAAATATATAAAGTAACATTCTTTTTATCATCCAACGGGTCAGGAGTAGAATTGTTCGTATCAGTACCATTTGCATAAACACCTGCGGGAACAACGATGTAAGTGTTCAATGTTTCGTTTGCGCCCAGTACGGTGTTCTCGGGCATAACCACCTGGATCTGCTTGGCAGAGCCTGTAGCCTCTTTGTCCAAAGTAGGCGTGCTGCTCCACTCCACAGCCTGGGTAGGATCTTCAGTGTATGTAGTGGCAGGATTAGTAGTCACTCGTTCCGGATTCACGGTAGCCACCAACTCCCAAACTTCATTAGCATCTTGATATTGCAACGCAATCTTCTCGATAGTACGAGGAGCGGTACCTTCGTTCTTGATGATGAATGCCGGGAATGCAAACACAGGTTTCAAGTCTACATTCAGCGGCTGGGTGTCGCCTACTTTAGCACCTTCTACGTATTTATAACCCAGATACATCTGGTTGTCGTTGATCAGCTGGCGCGGATTCTCCAAGTCCTTCAGCTCTTGGTTGGCATTCAAGTACTTCTCGAAAGCGGTGCGGCTGTTCAGATTAGGATCGTAAGGATAGTAGAAGAAGTAGTTTCCTTGGCACAACAAGTCGCCGTTGTTCCACGTACTTTCGCCATCGAAAGTATAGCGATAGTTGGTGTGGATGTAGTCGATAAATGTGTAGTACTTCATCCAAGGAGCTTTCAGCTCTGCTGTTTTTGAGCCAGATGCATCATAATCATCCATCAAGCAGGCACCGATTTTATCATTTGCCGTCCACTTAAAATTGTTGTCCAGACGGGTCATGATGTCATTGTCCATGGAGAAGTTCAGTCTTACATCGCCGGCAATCGGTCTGTCAGACAAGTCGCTGGGATTTGTCGTTGTCGTGCTTATCAGCTCCTCGTTAGTACAAGCAGCGAATAAAGCAGGCAACATCATTGTTGCAAATAAATGTTTTGTTTTCATTCGATTATTAATTAATTAATAAATAGTTGTTTGTTCATTCTCAGTTTAGAAAGGCAGAGCACCTTCGTCAACGTCTACCGTAGGGCCTTCACCACTTGCTTGGAATCCCTTTTCCACCTCTACCTCCAGAACCTCTACTTCCGGAGCCAAATACATTTCTTTCTTTTCCATAATTCTTCTTTGTTTTTAAGTTTATAATTTGATTTGAGTTTCCGTTTCTTTATGCCTGGAAAGTGCTATATATAATATGGTATAAGCCATATTCACAGCAACCTTCCGGCTTCCGGGCACAATTCCGGCTGCAAAGTAAAGAACTAATTTCCCAAACCTTGACAACGGGTAAAAG
>CASELH010000061.1 GCA_949288715.1 uncultured Bacteroides sp.
GGGAATTCAGTTACCACCGCATTTGCATCCTTGAGAATTCATCATTCTTCATTCTTAATTCTTCATTAAAGCGCGCTTGCGCGCGCTAAATTCCCATTTGTCGTATAAGCTAAAACTGAATCTTTCAGCCGGATAGCTGATGCCCCAGGGGAGTACAGCAGGCAAAAAAGCCTTCATTTTGCATTTTTATTTGGAAAATATGCAGAATTGGCTTACCTTTGCGCCGAAATTAATAATGAACGCACAATGACAATGACCGCATCACACGTTACCGGACCACTCTGCGCACGCGCGCCGCAAGGCCTGCCGCCCCGGGGAGCCATGCACGTGCATTGGTTCAGCGGCTTCATCTGAATACGGCCTGCCCGCAGCTTCGGGTGGCGCGAGGCCGCAAGGGCATCTTTCTTCTTTTCGCTATAGCCGTATTGTTTCACTGCTTAATTGTGCATTTCCATGTTCACCATTATATCCATTATGGCCGCAGGCATTGCTGTGGGCTATGCGCTGCGCCGTCTTTCCTTCTTGCAGAGGGTCAACAAGAGCATTCCGCCCACCATCTGGCTGTTGCTGCTGACGCTGGGCGTGTCGGTAGGCTCCAATCCGCTCATCTTGTCCAACCTGGGCCGCTTCGGCTGGCAGGCGGCACTGCTGGCCGTGGCCGGACTGGCCGGAAGCATGCTGGCCGCCCAGGCAGTGTACCGATTGTTTTTCCGCAAAAAAGACTGACGACTATGAAAGGGAATCTCATTGTACTGGCCTTTTTCGTGGCCGGCTGCCTGCTGGGCGCCCTGGGGAGCGAAGGTTTCAGCGTGCCCAATGTTTCGATTTACGTGCTCTATGCGCTGATGTTCCAGGTGGGCATCGGCATAGGGTGCCACAAGCAGCTCAAGGAGCTGACCGGCAGCCTGAGGCTGAAGATGCTGCTGGTGCCCCTGGCCACCATAACGGGCACGCTGCTGTTTTCGGCCTTTGCCAGCCTGCTGCTGAGCCGCTGGAGCGTGTTCGACTGCATGGCGGTGGGCAGCGGGTTTGCCTACTACTCGCTGTCGTCCATCCTCATCACGCAGTTCAAGGAACCGTCGGTGGGCCTGCAGATAGCCACAGAGCTGGGCACCATAGCCCTGCTGGCCAACATTCTGCGCGAAATGATGGCCCTGCTGGGCGCGCCGCTCATCCGGAAGTACTTCGGGCGGCTGGCTCCCATATCGGCGGCCGGGGTCAACTCGATGGACGTGCTGCTACCGGCCATCACGCAGCACTCGGGCAGGGAGTTCATTCCCGTCGCCATACTGCACGGCATCCTGGTGGACCTGAGCGTGCCTTTCTTCGTATCGCTGTTCTGCCACCTGTAAAGGCTCACTCCAAGGGCTTTTGAAGCGTATTTGGAAGCCAAACAGGCAGAAATCTGCATTTTTATCGCAAAAAAGTGACGGGAAGTGATAGATTGAACGATTTTATTGCTACTTTTGCAACACTTATCTAAAGTGCAATGATAAAAGGATATTGTCCATATACCGTCACATCCATGCGAACCATGACCCTTCGGGGTTAGGGATTGTTTTTTGTGTTTCTACGTGTTACACTGTTTCAGCTTTACTTTTTCACATTTTCAACAGGGGAAATGCCCCGTAGGGGCGCGCAAGGCACTGGTGCCTTCCCTTATTTGTTCAACTACAACCACAGCATTATGAAAGTTATGAAATTTGGCGGAACGTCGGTAGGTTCCGCAAGCAGCATATTAAGCGTCAAGAAAATCGTAGAGGCCCAGCAAGAGCCGGTCATCATTGTAGTGTCGGCCCTGGGGGGCATCACCGACAAGCTGATAAACACCTCCCACATAGCAGCGGCAGGCGACGCGGCCTACGAAAACGAATTCCGCAAGATAGTGTACCGCCACGTGGAGATGGTGAAGGAGGTATTTCCCGCAGGCGACGAGCAAAACGCCTTGCAACGGCAAGTGGGCGAACTGCTCAATGAGTTGAAGGACATTTTTCAAGGCATATACCTGATAAAGGACCTCTCGCAAAAGACCTCGGACACGGTGGTGAGCTATGGCGAACGCCTGTCGTCGCTGATAGCCTCGAGGCTGACGGGCGCGGAATACCTGGACTCGCGCCAATTCATCAAAACCGAGAAAAAGTACTCCAAGCATGTGCTCGACGCCGAACTGACCAACCGGCTGGTGCGCGAAGCCTTTGCCGGACGGGGCAAGCGCGTGCTGGTGCCCGGCTTCATTGCCACGGACAAGGAGACGGGCGTGGTGACCAACCTAGGGCGCGGGGGGTCGGACTACACCGCCGCCATCATTGCCGCCGCGCTGGATGCCGACAGCCTGGAGATTTGGACGGATGTGGACGGCTTCATGACTGCCGATCCGCGCGTCATATCCACCGCCTACACCATCAACGAGCTGAGCTACGTGGAGGCCACCGAGCTTTGCAACTTCGGCGCCAAGGTGGTTTATCCGCCTACCATCTACCCCGTGTGCCACAAGAACATACCTATACTGATAAAGAACACGTTCAACCCCACAGGCACGGGCACCATCATCAAGCAAGAGGTGAGCGACCCGCAAAGCAAGGCCATCAAGGGCATATCGTCCATCAACGACACCAGCCTCATCACCGTGCAAGGCTTGGGCATGGTGGGCGTCATCGGCGTGAATTACCGCATCTTCAAGGCGCTGGCCAAGAACGGCATCAGCGTGTTCCTGGTGTCGCAGGCCTCGTCGGAGAACTCCACCTCCATAGGCGTGCGCAATGCCGACGCCGACCTGGCCTGCAAAGTGCTTACCGAAGAGTTTGCCAAAGAGATAGAGATGGGGGAAATATCGCCCATACAGGCAGAAAAAGACCTGGCCACGGTGGCCATCGTAGGCGAAAACATGAAGCACACGCCGGGCATTGCCGGCAAGCTGTTCGGCACGCTGGGGCGCAACGGCATCAACGTCATTGCCTGCGCGCAGGGCGCCTCGGAAACCAACATCTCGTTTGTGGTGGACAGCCGCTATCTGCGCAAGTCGCTGAACGTGATACACGACTCGTTCTTCCTGTCTGAGTACCAGGTGCTGAACCTCTTCATCTGCGGCATAGGCACCGTGGGCGGCAGCCTGATACAGCAGATACACAGCCAGCGGCAGAAGCTGATGCAGGAAAACGGCCTGCAGCTGAACGTGGTGGGCATTGCCGATGCCTCGAAGGCCATGTTTGCCCGCGAAGGTTTCGACCTGGCCCACTTCCGCGAGGAGCTGAAAGACAAAGGGAAGAAGAGCACCACCGAGACGCTGCGCAAGGAGGTGATTGGGATGAACATCTTCAACTCCGTATTCGTGGACTGCACCGCAAGCCCCGAGGTGGCCTCGCTGTACAAGGACTTCCTGCAACACAACATATCGGTGGTGGCCGCCAACAAGATTGCCGCCTCATCAGAATACGAGAATTACCGCGAGCTGAAGCAGATAGCCCGCCAGCGCGGCGTGAAATTCCTGTTTGAGACCAACGTGGGGGCGGGCCTGCCCGTCATCAACACCATCAACGACCTGGTGCACAGCGGCGACAAGATTCTGAAGATAGAAGCCGTGCTGAGCGGCACGCTGAACTACATATTCAACAAAATCAGCGCAGACATTCCTTTCAGCCAAACCATCCGCATGGCGCAAGAGGAGCACTACTCGGAGCCCGACCCGCGCATAGACCTCAGCGGGAAAGACGTCATCCGCAAGCTGGTCATCTTGGCCAGGGAGGCCGGCTACCGGCTGGAGCAAAGCGATGTGGAGAAGCACCTGTTTGTGCCCGACAACTTCTTTGAAGGCTCGCTGGAAGACTTTTGGAAGAAGGTGCCCACACTCGACGCGAAATTTGAAGCCCGCCGCAAGGTGCTCGAGGCCGAGCACAAGCACTGGCGCTTCGTGGCACGGCTGGAAGACGGCAAGGCATCCGTAGGCCTGGAGGAAGTGGAGGCCACCCATCCGTTCTACAACCTGGAAGGCAGCAACAACATCATTCTGCTCACCACCGAGCGCTATCGCGAATACCCCATGATGATACAAGGCTACGGGGCAGGGGCAGGCGTAACCGCCGCCGGCGTGTTTGCCGACATCATGAGCATTGCTAATGTTTAACCGGGAGGACTTATGAAACACATCATTATCTTAGGAGACGGCATGGCCGACTGGGCTGTGCCTTCGTTGGGAGGGAAAACGCTGCTGCAAGCCGCACAAACGCCCAATATGGACAACCTGGCACGCATGGGGCGCACCGGGCGCCTCGTCACCGTAGCACCGGGATTCCACCCGGGCAGCGAGGTGGCCAACATGTCCGTCATGGGCTACGACCTGCCGCGCGTGTATGAAGGCCGCGGGCCGCTGGAAGCAGCCAGCATAGGCATCGACCTGAAACCCGGGGAAATGGCCATGCGCTGCAACCTGGTGTGCATAGAGGGAGACGTCATCAAGAATCACTCGGCCGGGCACATCACAACGGAAGAGGCGGACACTTTGATAAAATTCTTGCAAGAGCAACTGGGCGACGAGCGCATACACTTCTACACCGGCGTGCAATACAGGCATCTGCTCGTGGTGAAGGGCGGCGACAAGCGGCTGGACTGCACCCCGCCCCACGACGTGCCGCTGAAGCCCTTCCGCCCCCTGCTGATAAAGCCCGAATGCCCGGAGGCACAAGACACGGCCGACTTGCTGAACAGCCTCATCCTGCGCTCGCAGGCCCTGCTGAAAGACCACCCCGTCAACCTGAAACGAATGGCAGAGGGCAAAGACCCCGCCAACAGCATCTGGCCCTGGAGCCCGGGCTACCGCCCCCGGATGGAACGCCTGTCTGAACGCTTCCCGCAGGTAAGGCGCGGGGCAGTCATCTCGGCTGTCGACCTGATAAACGGCATCGGTTACTACGCCGGCTTGAGGCGCATTGACGTGGAAGGAGCCACCGGCTTGTATGACACCAACTACGAGAACAAAGTGGCCGCTGCACTCGAGGCCTTGCGCACGGACGACTTCGTCTACCTGCACATCGAGGCCAGCGACGAGGCAGGCCATGAAGGCGACATCCCGCTCAAGATAATGACCATAGAGAATCTGGACAGCCGCGTAGTAGGCCCCATCTACCGGGCAGTGAAAGACTGGGACGAGCCGGTGGCCATGGCCGTGCTGCCCGACCACCCCACCCCCTGCCAGCTGCGCACGCACACCGCCGAGCCGGTACCCTTCCTCATCTGGCACCCGGGCATCACGCCCGACGGGGTGCAGACGTTTGATGAAGCCGCCGCCCGGCAAGGCTACTACGGGTTGCTGAAGGAAGACGAGTTTATCAACGCCTTCATGGCGGCAGCAGAGTGAGCCGAATTTAGAGGGGCCTCTAAACGAGAATTTAGAGGGTGCTCTAAACGACCATTTAGAGGGGTATACTAATTAGGCTTAGTGGGGTCATACTAATTAGGCTTAGTAGGGGTATACCAATTAGGTTTAGTAGGGTCCTCCGAATACGGCAACCATTCCACACGTATTATATCATTCACTTAATATCGCTGAATTATGAACTATTACAGCACCAACCACCAATCGCCCGACGCCACGCTGGAAGAAGCCGTCGTAAAAGGGCTTGCCCCAGACCGGGGATTGTATATGCCACACAGCATAAAGGCGCTTCCGCCCTCATTCTACGAAGGCATCGACACCATGAGCTTTCAAGAGATAGCCTGCCGGGTGGCCGACGCGTTTTTCGGGGAAGACATACCTGCCGACACGTTGCACAGCATTGTCTGCGACACGCTGAACTTCGACGTGCCCTTAGTGCAAGTCACCGGGAGCATCTACTCCTTGGAACTTTTCCACGGGCCGACACTGGCCTTCAAAGACGTGGGCGCACGCTTCATGGCACGCTTGCTGGGCTACTTCATCCGCAAGGAGGGCAAGCGGCAAGTCAACGTACTGGTAGCCACTTCGGGCGATACGGGCAGCGCCGTGGCCAACGGCTTTCTGGGCGTGGAGGGCATACACGTCTACGTGCTTTACCCCAAAGGGAAGGTGAGCGAGATACAGGAGAAGCAGTTCACCACGCTGGGGCAGAACATCACCGCCCTCGAAGTGGACGGGACATTCGACGACTGCCAGGCACTGGTAAAGTCGGCCTTCATGGACAAGGAGCTGAACGAACGTCTGGAGCTGACCAGTGCCAACTCCATCAACGTGGCACGCTTCCTGCCACAGGCCTTCTACTACTTCTACGCCTATGCGCAGTGGAAACGGCTGACGGGCGGAAACTCGCCCCTGGTGTGCTGCGTGCCCAGCGGAAACTTCGGCAACATCACGGCCGGGCTGTTCGGCAAGCGCATGGGGCTGCCCATAGGGCGCTTTATCGCTGCCAACAACCGCAACGACATCTTCTACCAATACCTGCGGACAGGCATCTACTCGCCCCGCCCCAGCATAGCCACCATAGCCAACGCCATGGACGTGGGCGACCCGAGCAACTTTGCCCGGGTGCTCGACCTCTACGGAGGCAGCCACGCAGCCATTGCTGCCGACATCAGCGGAGCCACTTACACCGACGAGCAGATAGCCGACACGGTGCTCCACACGTGGCAAGAACACCACTACCTGCTCGACCCCCATGGAGCGTGCGGATTCCGCGCCCTGCAAGAGGGGCTGCACCCCGGCGAGACGGGCTTCTTCCTGGAGACAGCCCATCCGGCCAAGTTCAAAGACACGGTGGAGCGCATCATCGGCGAGCCAATAACCATTCCGGCCAAGCTGCAGGCCTTTATGCAAGGAGAAAAGCAAAGCATGCCGATGACAAAGGCCTTTGCCGACTTCAAGCAGTACCTGATGGAGACAGCCGAATAACCAGAATCAACGCTAAATGAACAACATGATACTACAGACCTTACTGACAACGACACAAGCCGCCACGACAGAAGACGTCGACAAAGTGCAACAAGTACTCCAGAAACTGATGGATTGGGGAGTCAATGCAGGGGGACACATTATAGGCGCCTTGCTCATCTTCATCATAGGGCGCTTCCTCATCAAGATTCTCAACCGGATGCTGGCACGCATACTGACGCGCCGCCACGTGGATGCCGGCATACAAAGCTTCACCAAGAGCCTGGTAAACATTCTGCTCACCATTCTGCTCATCGTGGCCATCGTCAACAAGCTGGGGGTGGAGACCACCTCGTTTGCAGCCTTGCTCGCGTCGGCCGGCGTGGCGGTGGGCATGGCACTCTCGGGCAACTTGCAGAACTTTGCAGGCGGGCTCATCGTCCTCCTGTTCCGCCCGTATAAGGTGGGCGACTGGATAGAAAGCCAGGGAGAATCGGGCACGGTGCGCGAAATACAGATTTTTCACACCATCCTGACCACGGCCGACAATAAAGTGGTGTACATCCCCAACGGGGCACTGAGCAGCGGCACCATCGTGAACTACAGCCGCGAGGACACCCGGCGTGTCGACTGGGTAATCGGGGTGGAATATGGCGAAAACTTCGACAAAGTAGAAGCCGTCACCCGCCGCATCTTGGCTGCCGACAGCCGGATATTGGAGAAGCCAGCCCCCTTCATAGCCATCCATGCCCTCGATGCCAGCAGTGTGAACATCGCCATCCGCGTATGGGTGAAAAGCCAAGACTACTGGGATGTTTACTTCGACATCAACAAGACCATCTACGCCGTCTACAACAACGAAGGCATCGGCTTCCCCTTCCCGCAACTTACTGTGCACCAAGCCAAAGACTAAACACGTTCAAGGAGGTGTGTCACCCTCCCATAAACACTTTCTTTTAGGCGCGGATTACACGGATTTCACGGATTAAGCTTATTTTAAATCCGCGTTATTCCGCGTAATCCGCGCCTAATATATAACACTTTAAAAATGTTCATAGTTTTTTTGACACACCTCCTTGGCCATAAAGACACTGCTGCAACGCCGGAAAGGCAGCGTTCCAACGCCAGCAAGGGAGCGTTGAAACGCCAGCAAAGGGGCGTTGGAACGCCAGCAAAGCGGTGTTCTATCCCCGGCACTCAATCTTTCCATTGAGAAACCGAGCACTTATCAATAAAATGAAAAGGAATAAGTATTGATGGCGTTTGCCACAAGGATGGATAATTAACTGAGAGCCGATAGCCGGACTTGAACCGGCGACCTACGCGTTACGAATGCGTTGCTCTACCAACTGAGCTATATCGGCATAACCTAATTACGGGGTGCAAAGGTACTGCTTTATTTCAAACTACAAAAGGATTCACGCTTTTTTTCGCAAAAAGGCAGGCTACATCCTGCTTTTTTCCCTGCAACTTTGCCTGCAAAGCAATTATTGCGCATCAAAACCGGCGGAATAAAGAGGCTAATATAAATAATATTCATAACTTTGCCCCGATTATAAAAAATATAGGGATTCAAACAGTAACGAAAAAACTTATGCGCAGGCTAATCACATTCTTTTTCCTGGTATTCATCTTAGGCGGAACCGCCATAGCCCAGCAAATGACAGACGACCAAGTCATTCAGTACGTAAAAAATGCCCAAAAAGCGGGCAAGGCAGAAAAACAAATCGTTTCGGAGCTGATGCGCCGGGGCATCACGAAGGAGCAAGTGGAAAGAATCCGCGAAGAATATGAAGCCAAGCAATCCGGCTACTCCACAGATGAAGAAGGGATGGACACCCGCTCGCGGCAGAGGAGCCAGAAGAAATACACAGACGAATCCCAACAACGACGGACGTCGGCCAACGACCCGACAAACTTGCGCGCCACAAACCGACTGATGACAGACGAAGAACTGGCACAAGAAGACTCCCTGGCCATGTATGATGAGATGTATCCGCCCATGGAAGAGGAGGAAGAAAAAGACCCCACCCAACAGATTTTCGGGCACAACATCTTCACCAATCCCAACCTGACGTTTGAGCCCAGCATGAACATAGCCACCCCGCTCAATTACCGCCTCGGGCCCGGCGACGAGGTGATTATAGACGTGTGGGGAGCATCGGAGACAACCATCCGGCAGACCATATCGCCCGAAGGTAGCATCCTGGTGAGCAACCTGGGGCCGGTATACCTCAGCGGCAAAACGGTAGAAGAAGCCAACGAATACCTGAAACAGGCATTTGCCCGCATCTACTCCGGCGTATCGGGCAACCTGCCCTCCACCCAGGTTAAATTAGCTTTGGGCGAAATCCGCTCCATCCAAGTAAACGTGATGGGCGAGGTCGTTGTTCCCGGCACCTATACCCTGTCAGCCTTCGCATCGGTATTCCACGCCCTGTATCGCGCCGGAGGTGTGAACGACATCGGAACCCTGCGCGCCATCAAGGTAGTGCGTGGTGAAGACGTCATTGCCACCCTCGACGTCTATGACTACATTATGCAAGGCAAGATTCAAGACGACATCCGCCTGCAAGATGGCGACGTTATTATCGTCAGCCCCTACCAGTCGCTGGTGCACATCACCGGCAAGGTAAAGCGCCCCATGTTCTACGAACTAAAACCCGAAGAAACCATGCACAACCTGCTGGACTACGCCGGCAGTTTCACCGGAGATGCCTACAAGAAGGCCGTACGCGTCATCCGGAAAAGCGGACGCGAGCAGCAGATTTACAACGTGGACAACACAGACTTCGCCACTTTCCGCATGGACGATGGCGATGAAGTAAGCGTAGACTCCGTTCTGCAACGCTTTGAGAACCGTGTGGAAATCCGCGGCGCCGTCTATCGCGAAGGTTTATACCAGATAGGCACTGAAGTAAACACGGTAAAACAATTAATCAGCAAAGCCGAGGGATTAAGAGGCGATGCATTCCTGAACCGCGCCATTATTGACCGCGAGCACGAAGACTTGACGCACGAAATCATTCCCGTCGATGTAAAAGGAGTGATAAACGGCACTGTAGCCGACATTCCGTTGCAAAAGAACGACGTGCTCTACATACCCAGCATACACGATCTGCAAGAAGAACGCACACTCACCATCCATGGCGAAGTGGCCAACCCGGGCACCTACCTTTACTCGGACAACATGACCATAGAAGACCTCGTGCTGCAAGCCGGAGGCCTGCTGGAGGCAGCAGCCACCACCAAAGTGGAAGTGGCCCGGCGCGTAAAGAATCCCCGCAGCTCAGAATTCAGCACCACCATTGGGCAGGCCTTTGTCTTCGACCTGAAAGACGGACTGCTCATCGGGCAAGGCAGCGAAGACTTCCACCTCGCCCCGTTCGATGAAGTGTACATCCGCAAGAGTCCGGCTTACCATCCCCAGCAGAATGTAACCGTAGAAGGCGAAGTGCTCTTTAGCGGCAGCTACGCGTTGTCCAAAAAGAACGAACGCCTGAGCGACCTCGTCAAAAAAGCAGGCGGCATCACCCCGGAAGCCTACGTAAAAGGCGCCCGCCTGGTGCGCAAGATGACAGAAGAAGAACTGCGGCGCAAAGACGACATGCTGCGCATGGCGCGCATGAGCGGAGACTCCATCGCCATGGACAAGCTTGACGTGGCAGACACTTATTCCGTAGGTATCAACTTAGACCTCGCCTTGGAAAAGCCCGGATCGGACTATGACATGGTGCTGCGGGAAGGCGACCTGCTGATGGTGCCCGAATATGTCAACACGGTGAAAATAAACGGCGCCGTGATGTATCCCAACACCGTCTCTTATAAAAAAGGCGAAAACCTGCGCTACTACATCAACCAAGCCGGCGGATATGGCAACAACGCCAAGAAGCGCAAAGTATATGTGGTGTATATGAACGGCACCGTATCCAGGCTGAAATCGAAATCAAAAGCCATTGAGCCGGGGTGCGAAATCATCGTTCCGCAAAAGGATAACAGGAACCGGATGAGTCCGGCCGAAATCATAGGCATGGGAACCTCTGCCGCATCGCTGGCCACCATGGTCGCCACATTGGTTAACCTCTTTAAATAACTTGAGTTTTATGAACGAAGAGCAAAATAAGGCAACAAACCAGCAGCCGGAAGAGCAGGAAATAGACCTGATAGAACTGGCCCAAAAGGTATGGGCTTCCCGCAAACTGGTGCTGAAAGCTTGTGGCATCGCAGTCATCGTAGCGTTAATAGTGGGCTTCAGCACCCCGAAGGAATACTCGACCACAGTGACGCTGGCCCCCGAAACCGGAAGCAGCACAAGCCGTGGAAGCATGGGCGCTTTAGCCGCCATGGCAGGAATAAATCTGGGAAATTCCACAGGAGAAGACGCCCTGTCGCCCGAACTTTATCCGGACATCGTCAGCTCCACCCCCTTCCTGGTCGATTTGTTTAACATCCATGTGAAGGACGAAGAAGGCAAGATAGACACCACCTTGTATGCCTATCTGAAGGACGAGCAGCGCAGCCCCTGGTGGAGCGCTGTAATATCGGCCCCCTTCAAGGTAGTAGGCTGGACACTGTCCCTGTTCAAAAGCGATGACGATGCTGAAGGAGAAGAAAGTGAAGGGTTTGATACCTTCCGCCTGACACCGGAAGAAACCGGCATAGCCGGCGCATTGAATAGCCGCATCTCCGTCACTGTAGACAAGAAGACCGGGGTCACCACCCTGTCCGTGACCATGCAGGACCCCTTGATTTCCGCTTCGCTGACCGACACGGTGATGCACTGCCTGCAAAACTACATCACCGACTACCGCACCAACAAAGCCCGCCACGACTTGGCTTTCACAGAAAAGCTCTACGAAGAGGCCAAGAACAACTATGAAGAGGCTCAGCAGAAATATGCCAAGTTTGTAGACGCCAACCAAAACATCATCCTACGGAGTTTTGCCGTAGAGCAGGAACGCCTGCAGAATGAAATGAACCTGACGTACCAGGTTTACACACAAGTATCCCAACAGCTGCAGATGGCCAAAGCCAAAGTGCAGGAGATAACCCCCGTCTACACAGTAGTGCAACCCGCCACAGTGCCCCTGCGGGCATCCAAGCCCAACAAAATGATGATTCTGATAGGCTTTGTCTTTTTGGCAGGCGTAGGCAGCGTGGGGTGGATATTGTTCGTAAAAGACTTCATCCGCTCTTGGCGGAAACAAGACAGCGCCGCCTCCCCGCAGGCATAGTGGAGCAGGCGGATGGCAGTAACGGCAAAAGGCCGTGTCAACATGCTGACAGAACCAGCAGCCTTGGCACGGCCTTCTTTTTGGCACCATCCGGCGCGCCACCCGAGGACTTACAAACGCTTGTATGACAACAGCTTAATATTCCCAGCTTTTCCCAAAGCCTGGGAAAGTCGTTCCCACAGCCAGGGAACACAGTTCCCATAGCCAGGGAATCCGCTTCCCACAGCCAGGGAACATCGTTCCCAAGCCCAGGGAACCATGCACCCTCGCGCAGGGAATGCCGCCACGGCGCCGATGCAGCCGAACGAAAACGGGGAGAGGGGTGCCAAAATGCAGCTGTCTACACTTTGGCACCCCTCTCCCCGTGCTTGCCTGCAAGCGGTACGGATGCTATTCAAAGAAGCTCTTGAACTTTCTGAATATCTTGTCTTTTATCGAGACATTGGGCCGAAAATTCTCAGAATTCTCCATGCTTTCCAACGCCTTCTTCTCGTCTTTGCTCAATGTTTCGGGCACATAGATGCTGACGTTTACCAGCAAGTCGCCCGTGCCATAACCATTGATGTTGGGCAACCCCTTGTTTCGCAGCCGCAACACTTTGCCGGGCTGTGTGCCGGGCTCTATTTTCACCTTCACCTTCCCGTCTATGGTAGGAATCTCTACCGTGCCTCCCAAGGCTGCGGTTGGGAAACTGAGCAGCAGGTTGTATATCAGGTCGTTTTCATCCCGTATCAACTCCTTGTCCGGCTCTTCTTCTACCAGTATAAGCAAGTCGCCCGGTATTCCGTTGTGCTTGCCGGCATTGCCTTTGCCGCTCATGGACAGCTGCATGCCGTCGGCCACGCCTTTCGGGATTTTCACCGTAATCACTTCTTCACCGTAAACGATGCCCTCGCCGGAACACTCCTTACACTTGTTCTTGATAATGCGTCCTTCGCCGCCGCACGTAGGACACGTGGTGCGCGTCTGCATTGTGCCCAAGATGGTCTGCTGGTTGCGGATGACCGTACCGCTGCCCTTACACGTGGGGCATGTCTCCGTGCCGCTGCTGCCTTCGGCTCCCGTGCCGTGGCAATGGCTGCAAGGCACGTATTTTTTCAGCTTGAATTTCTTTTCTACGCCGGTAGAAATTTCTTTCAACGTAAGTTTCACATTCACGCGCAAGTCCGAGCCACGGAAACGCGCTTGCCGGGCAGAGCCCCCTCCGAAGCCGCTAAAACCGCCAAAGCCACCACTATGCCCGCCAAATATATCACCGAACATCGAGAAAATGTCATCCATGGACATGCCCCCGCTGAATCCGCCAAACGGACCTCCATTGCCGGCAGCGCCGCCCAAGCCCGCATGCCCAAACTGGTCGTAACGCGCACGCTTGTCCGGATTGCTCAACACGTCGTAAGCCTCGGCGGCCTCCTTGAATTTTTCTTCTGCTTCCTTATCGCCGGGATTCCTGTCCGGGTGATATTGGATGGCTTTTTTCCTGTATGCTTTCTTTATTTCGTCGGCCGACGCGCTTTTGTCGACCCCTAAGACTTCGTAGTAATCTCTTTTTTCCATGACTCCGCTATGCTCTGTGAATTATTCTCCTACTACTACTTTAGCGTGGCGTATCACTTTATCGTTCAGCGTATAGCCGTTTTGCACGCAGTCCAGAATCTTGCCTTTCTGGCCTTCCTCCGGCGCGGGAATTACGGCTATGGCCTCATGGAAATCGGTGTTCAAGGGCTGGCCTTTGGCTTCAATCACCTTCACCCCGTTCTCCTTCAGCACCTTCATGAACTTGTTGTAGATTATCTCCACGCCCTCCTTCACGGCATTCACATCGGCAGTCTTTTCCATGTTTTGCAGCGCACGCTCAAAGTCGTCCAGCACAGGCAGTATGCTGCCAATGGTTTTCTCAGCGCCATTCAGCACCAGTTCCGCCTTTTCCTTCATCGTGCGCTTGCGGTAATTGTCAAATTCGGCAGAGAGCCGCAAGTATTTGTCTTTCTGCACCTCCAGTTGCTCTTTGGCTTCTTCCAATTCTTTTGCCAAGGCGTTGCCTTCGCCTTCCGAAGTCTTTCCCTCCGCAGTGTTTTCCTGCGCAGTCTCAGCGTCCGGAGCCATCTGCTCCTTCACTTCTTCCTTCTGTTCAAAATCTTTCTCGTTCTGGTTCATATTATTGTATCTTTTATTTCTGTTATGTTTTCTGCTCATATCTTCTTACATCAAAAACACCTTATTAAATACCCGCCTCCCTACAAAAAGTTTGCCAAATATTCTGTACAGTCAAAAAGCCATGCGCAGGCCGCATCTTTATGACAGGGTGGCAGGAGGCATCCCCCCGCACCTCGGTGCAACAGCCACAAAAGCAAAAGCCGGCCACCGTACATGCGGCAACCGGCTTCAATATCCTCACGCCTCCGCCGCCGGGCGAAGGGCGTGCTAAGGCTATTATTCAAACATCTTGTTGAACTCTTCTACGGAAACGGTTTTGGGCTCCAGCGTCACCTGCTTCTTCAAAGCTTCCGACAGCTTCGACTCAATAACGCGGTTCACCAGTCCGTCTATATTCTCCTGCTTCTTCAGCATGTCCTTGGCATAGTTTTCCAGCAACTCATCGGGCACCGTCAGCATGCCGTACTGGGCAAATTGCATGCGGGTAGCCTCCTTGGCCATATTCACAATGTCGGCCTGCTCCACCTTGATGTCGTTGGCCTTCACCAGCTGCTCCTTAATGAGGTGCCATGTCAGCTCCTCGATGCTCTTGGCATAATTGTCTTCCACGAACTTATCGTCCTTGTCAGGATTGTTCAGGCGCATAATGCGCTTCAGCTTCTCGTCGGGGAACTCCAGCTTGCCCACCTTCTCCATCAGCAGCGCGCGCATGTCCACCAGGAACTTGTAGTCGCTATCCGAGGTAAACTGGGAGGCAATGCTTTCCTTCACCTTGGCGCGGAATTCTTCTTCCGTCTTCACCACGTCTTTGCCAAACACCTGGTCAAAGATTTCCTGGTCGAGTTCGCCCGGCACAAAGCGGGTGATTTCTTCTACCTGAAAGCTGAAGTTAGCCTTTACGTTGGCAGCCGTCTCCTTGTCAATCTTCAGCAAGGTAGACACGCGGATGTCGTTATTGTCCCAGGCAGCCTGCGGATTGAACACCAGCACGTCGTTCACCTTGGCGTTGGCAAATATGGCCTTCTGCTCGTCGTTCTTCATGTCGGAGGGCAGCAGCACGGCGCCTTCCACCTGTATGCCGCCTTCCTTGGTGTTGCCTTCCTCGTCAAGCTCGGCCAGCAGACCCTTCAGCATGTCGTTGTCGGCATAGGCGTCCACCTTCTCATACTTGCCGTTGCGCTGGGTGTACATCTTCACCTGGTTGTCCACCATAGTGTCGGTCACCTCAATGGTGTAGTAAGGCACCTTGTCGGCAGCGCTTACCTCTACCTTGAACTCGGGCGCCAGGGCGATGTCAAACTTGAATTCGAAGTCCTCCATCGTGTCGAAGTCAATCTCCACCTGCTGGTCTTCGTTAGGAAGGGGCTCGCCCAATATGTTGACATTGTTTTCCTTAATATAATTATACGTCGCTTCCCCGAGCAACTTGTTCACCTCTTCCACCAGCACCGACCGGCCATACATTTTCTTTATCAGGCTTGCCGGCACCATGCCTTTGCGGAAGCCGGGCATCTGGGCCTTGTGGCGCAAGTCTTTCAGCGCCTTGTCTACTTTCTCTTGATAATCTGCCTTGCCCATTTTTACGATGAGCAACGCATTCACCTTGTCAATGTTTTGTAACGAAACGTTCATTCTTACAAATTATTTATTTGATTCATACTTAATTTCACTACTCAAAGAGCGTGCAAAATTAGCGTTATTCTTTTAAATCTCAAAATAAATCATTGGGTTTCATTTCCAAAAGGCTTGGGTATGGGGGGCTTCGGTGCGGAATGACATCGCCAGGACAAGCATTGTCCTTTTTGCCTCATCCTTTCACTACTTAATTGCTCCACGATATTCCGATACGTGCCAATATACTGTTTTATAAGGTTCTAAGTAAAAACATACATTTTTCCTACCGAACTTTCAGCCATTTACTACATTTTTCCTACCGAACTTTATGGGTTTTCACACACTTTTCCGACCGAACTTATAAAACCATCACACTCAGTTTAACTTAATAATTGTAGCTTTCACATTCTTATAATCTTGTGGGATCCATCCCACATCAGCATAAGGAGTAACAGTTGGCTCACAATAATAGTATTTTCGTCCGTCAATCACATAATATGCGCCATCCAATGGCTCCGTAAATGCTGTAGCCGCAGCCAAATGTCCCGGCAAATATAACAAAACCACGTCTAAATGCAATAGATCACGAATCAAACGAGAAAAAAGAATCG
Source organism: uncultured Bacteroides sp. (assembly GCA_949288715.1). GTDB lineage: Bacteria > Bacteroidota > Bacteroidia > Bacteroidales > Bacteroidaceae > Bacteroides. The sequence goes on from CASELH010000061.1 coordinate 16,452, forward strand.
CCCTGTCCTCACAGTCACAATAAGGATAGAATAAGGTTTCTTCGGCAAAAAACGGACGATCATATCCCCACACTTCGTCATCATACCCATAGATCAAAGTAGTCTGCATAAAGTGGATGATGATATTGGCAGCTTCTATTTGTCCCTTCCCGGCTATCGCCTTACGCAAAACAGGATACAATTCTGCTTTAACCTCCTCACTGAAAGGCGCATTGGTATAAAATTTCCAACAACTGACACCGTCCGGATCCGGTATGGTATAAGGTCTCGGATAATCATTATAGAAATCAACCAGATTCTGATTAACCGACAAATCCACACAGACCTCTGGATCTAAAGTAGAAGTCATCCTGCGTTTTTCAGAAGGTTTCCAAGCGAATTGATGTAAGGCATAAATCTTCATATCCAGTTTCTTTTCACCATCAAACGGATGTGGCATAATATTCAAATAGCTTGGCGCAGATTCCTCACCATTATCTACCAGATAAAAAGTCTCACCTTTAACCGTATAAGAAGTAAGGGTACTCAACCGGTCTACAGAAGCCACCAGCAAATACATACGGTCAGACATATAAGCCATGCGAACCTTGTAACCTGTCTGAGTCATAAGATAAGCCCACAACACCATCGCCTCATTGCCATCGCCCAAATACTCCTTGGACAACGTGCCCAACATATTCAAGTAAGCCCAATCGGACAACTGCAATCGTTCGCGCAATTGCATACAATCCCGTAAAAGATTATTGTATTCATCCTCGCAAAAATCATTCCACACATCCGTAATATGGTTTTCCTCCACCATCCCCATAGTTATCTTATTTTTCTTAGGCACCCGCACCTTGCAAGCAGTTCCGTAGAAACTGAAGTCCATAGAAGAGACCTGGGGGTCTACCACTTCCGGTATAGGTTCAATAGGCTGAGGACGAGGTTGGGGTTTAGGTAGCGTAACAATCTCCACATAATCCATCTCCACCGGTTCCAACTCCGGCACAGTGTCATCAATCTCAAATATCGGTATCGGCGGCACCTTAGGCACATGCACCGGAGGATTCATTCCCACAGACAGCCATTTTTGCCGCATGAATTCCATATATTTCCGGTTCGCCTCTTTCCGGAAATTCGCATGTTGTTCCTGTGCCTCCTGCCTGAACGCAGCATGGCTTTTCAAAGCCCTTTCCCTAAGGCTCTGACCATAAAGGGGGAGCAAAATAGCTCCCCCACATATAGCAACCAAGGTTGCCAAATATTTAATTACCACTGAACACATAGGCAACAGATATCATCATCGGTTTGTTCACTTTCATAGAAATGCCGTCTTGATTAGAGTGGTTCAATAAGCCCTTGGCAACATTAAAACTTACCTGTACTCCATACACCTGAACGCCTCCTCCAAATTCATAAGACAGATTAAAGCGCTTTTGGGTAGTCCATTCATCAGAGTTGTATATTGACTTGTCTTCATAGTAAGGCTCATCCTCTCCCTCATTGGTTGCAGTGATAGAGCCCGCCAAACCTATGTCCATGCCAAATCCGCCATTTACAAAGAGGGCAACATTCTTTGCCAAAGTTATCCGGTATTCCAAATTGTCTTCTACTGACATACCTAGACACATTTAGAAACAAATAAATGTGTAATAACTATGTCGAAAGAACGAAAAGTATTCAGTGAAGAATTCAAGTTGT
>CASELH010000062.1 GCA_949288715.1 uncultured Bacteroides sp.
AGCGTGGCCGACAGCACGGCCGGCGCGCCCGACACGCTCCTGCCGCGCGACACGGCGGCGCGCCCCGGGGCCGCCGACTCGCTCCTGCCGCGGCCTGTCGTGGCGGATACGCTACTGCTCCGCGACAGCCTGGCGGCCGACACGGCGCGGACGGACTCCGTGAAAAAGCGCGAGCCGGGCATCGACGCTCCCATAGAATATACGGCCGAGGACTCCCTGGTCTACGACGCCGAGACGGGACTGGCTTTCCTCTTCGGCAAAGCCAAGGTGAACTATCAGGACATGCAGCTCGATGCCGGAAAAATCACGATGAACATGGACAGCAGCCTGGTGCATGCCGAGGGCAAGCGCGACACGACGGGCACGGCCAGCGACGAGCCCGTCTATCAGCAGGGCTCGGACACGTATAACAGCGAGCGCATGTCCTTTAACTTCAAGACGAAGAAGGGATTCATTTCCAACGTGGCCACCACCCAGGGCAACGGCTTCCTGCAGAGCCGGCAGTCGAAGCGCACCGACGACGGCACGCTCTTCCTGAAAAACGCGAAGTACACCACCTGCGACGCGGAGCACCCGCACTTCTACCTCTCCCTCTCGCGCGCCAAGGTGCGTCCCGGAAAAGAGACCATCTTCGGCCCGGCCTACCTCGTGGTGGAGGACGTGCCTCTCCCGCTGGGCATTCCCTATGGCTTTTTCCCTATCAACAAGAAATATTCGAGCGGCTTCATCATGCCCTCCTACGGCGACGAGACAAGCCGCGGCTTCTACCTGCGCGACGGCGGCTACTACTTCGCTATCAACGACTACATGGACTTCAAGGCGCTCGGCGAAATCTATACGAAGGGCTCGTGGGGTTTGAGCGGTGAGATGAACTATAACAAGCGCTACCGCTACAACGGTAACATCTACGTGAGCTTCCTTCGCACGGTCGACGGGGAGAAGAACATGCCTGACTACTCCGTGACGAAGAGCCTGAAGGTGCAGTGGACGCACACGAAAAGCTCGAAGGCGAACCCGAACACTACGTTTTCGGCCCGCGTGAACTTTGCCTCAGAGAGCTACGAGCGCGAGAACCTCGAGAGCATGTACAATCCGCTCTCCTACACCCAGAGCACGCGTGCCAGCTCCGTAAGTTTCTCGCACACGTTCTCGAACATCGGACTCAGCATCTCGGGGTCGGCCAACCTGACCCAGAACCTGCACGACTCCACCCTGGCCGTGACGCTGCCGGACCTGAGCATCTCCCTGGCGCGCTTCTATCCCTTCCGCCGCAAACGCTCCTCGGGCCGCGAGCGCTGGTACGAGAAGATTTCCCTGTCCTATACGGGACAGATTTCCAATAGCATCACGACGCGGGAGAACCTGCTCTTCAAGTCGAACCTTATCAAGGATTGGCGCAACGGTATGCGCCACCGCATCCCCATAGACGCTACGTTCCAGCTCTTTAAATATATCAACATCTCGCCCAGCTTCCAGCTGAACGACTATATGTACATGAGCCGCGTGCACAAGACGTGGGACGAGAAGAACCAGCGCGAGGTGGTCGATACGACGTACGGCTTCTACAACCTCTACGACTGGAACCTGGCCATCTCGGCCAACACGACGCTCTACGGCTTCTATACGCCGTGGAAGAAACTTTTCGGCGACAAGATTATAGCCATCCGCCACGTGCTGAAGCCCAGCGTCAGCTTCACGTACGCACCGGACTTCACCGCCTCGCGCTTCGGCTACACGGACTCTTATGTACGCACCGATGCCAACGGCCAGCGCTCCACGGTCACTTACTCGCCCTACGAGAACGGCATCTACGGCTACCCCACTGGGACCAAGCAGGGCATGATCAGTATGCAGCTCTCGAACAACTTGGAGATGAAAGTCAAGAGTGACCGCGATTCCACCGGCGAGAAGAAGATTAGCCTCATCGACGAGCTCTCCGCCTCGCTGTCCTATAACCTGGCGGCGAAGGAGAGGCCCTGGAGCGACCTGAGCACGCGCCTGCGCCTGAAGCTCTCGAAGAATTACACCTTCTCCCTGGCCGCTGTCTTCGCCACTTATGGCTGGGCCTTCGACAAGAACGGAAACGTCGTCCGCAATACCCGCACGGAATGGAGCTACGGGCGCTTCGGCCGCTTCCAGGGGATGTCGCAGAACCTTTCCTATACGTTCAACAACCAGACGTTCCAGAAGTGGTTCGGCAAGAAGGACCGCTCCTCCTCCGATACCGAAACCGACAACGCCGACGAGGAGTCGATGATCGACGCCGACGAGGCCAACGTGGATCCCACGCTCCGAGAGTCGCAGACCAGTACGAAGAAAAAGAAGGAGAAGGCGCGCGTCGACGAGGATGGCTATCTGGCCTTCTCCATCCCTTGGTCTCTCACCGTGTCCTACGGCATCACGATGAGCGAGGACCGCTCGAGGCAGATCAATGTGCGCAGCATGCGCTATCCCTATTCCTTCACGCAGACGTTAAACTTCTCGGGCTATATCCGTATAGCCGACGGATGGAACATTACTTTCTCCTCGGGCTACGACTTCGACTACCACGAGCTGTCCATGACCACGGCCTCCGTCTCCCGCGACCTGCACTGCTTCGAAATGTCTTGCTCCATAGTCCTGCGGCCTTACTCGTCCTTCAACTTCACCTTCCGCGCCCGGGCCAACGAACTGGCCGACGCCCTGAAGTGGGACAAGCGCAGTTCCTATAGTTCAAACATAGAATGGTACTAACCCTAAACCTGTCCTAACGAAACGATTCAGCAAATGAAAACTCTGAGAAACTTGTTGTGGGCCGGCCTCGCGCTGGCTTTGATCTCCTGCGACGAGAGCAGTTATGAAGTCCACCAGACTTTCTTCTATCCGCAGCAGCCCGGCGGCATGCAGCTCTACGCCGACCAGCCGAGCGACACCATCCATGTCTATTCGCTCGACTCCTGGACTGCCAGCACCACGCAGGACTGGATGAGCGTCACGCCCGACGCCTTCACCGTCTCGCCCACGACGAGCGGCGACACGCGCCTCACCGTCTCCGTCACGCCCAATACCACCGGCGCACTGCGCACGGGCTACCTCGTCGTGAATGCCCACGACGCCGTCAGCATGGCCGTGAACCAGTTTCCCTGGCTTAATGTCATCGTGCCCGAACCTATCTATTACACCGACGCGCCCGAGGGCGGCGATGCGGCATCTACGACACGCGCCCGCTTCGACCTACGCCTGAGCCCCACGACGCAGGACACTATTGCCGTGTTCCGTGTCTATCGCGACGGCGCCACGTTGCAGTCCGACGCCGAGTGGCTCCAGCCCGACCGCGCCACATTCAGCGCCGGCCGCGATACGGTGCGCCTCTCCGTCGCGCCCAATCTGACCGGCGCCGCGCGTTCCGCCCGTCTGACGCTGACTTCGGCCGGCGTCGCCACCGACATCACAGTGACGCAACCCGTAGCCCGATAAGCCGTCCGCCCCGGATGGCCGCATAGCCACTGCGCCCGCTCCGCGAGAGATCGCGGGGCGGGCGCAGCCTTTATCTCCGGCTGGGGGCGCGGACCCTCAGATGAGCGGGATGCCCAGGGCGGCGCACCGCTCGCGCATTTCGTCCGGCCAGATGCTGGCTTGGATTTCGCCGATATGCGCTTTCCGCAGATAGAGCATGCAGAGGCGTGACTGCCCGATGCCGCCGCCGATGGAGAGCGGCAGGGACCCCTCCATGAGCCGGCGGTGGAAGTAGAGCTGCAGGCGTTCCTCCTTGCCGTCCGCCTGGAGCTGGCGCTTCAGCGCCTCGCGGTCCACGCGGATGCCCATGGACGACACCTCGAACGCCCGGCCCAGCACCTCGTTCCATACGAGCAGGTCGCCGTTGAGCCCCGGCAGGCCGTTCTCCGCCACGGTGGAGTAGTCGTCATAGTCCGGCGCGCGGCGGTCGTGGGGAATCCCGTCGCCCAGCGGGCCGCCGATGCCGATGATGAAGACCGTCCCACACTCGCGCGCTATGCGGTTCTCGCGTTCCTTCGGCGGCAGGTCCGGGAAGCGGCGGCGGAGTTCTTCGGCGTGGATAAAGGTCACCTCCTCGGCCAGCGAGGCCCGCAGCTGCGGGAAGCGCTCGCACACCAGAAACTCCGTGCGCAGCATGGCCGCGTAGATGCGGCGCACCGTCCGGCGCAGGTAGTGCAGCGTGCGGTCCTCCGGGCGGATGACGCGTTCCCAGTCCCACTGGTCCACGTAGAGCGAGTGCAGGTTGCCCAACTCTTCGTCCGCGCGTATGGCGTTCATGTCCGTATAGATGCCGTAGCCCGGCTGCACGCCGTAGTCCGCCAGCGTCAGCCGTTTCCACTTCGCGAGCGAGTGGACCACTTCCGCCACGGCGCCGCCCATGTCGCTGATAGTGAAGGATACGGGGCGCTCCGTGCCGTTCAGGTCGTCGTTGATGCCCAGTCCGCGGCGCACGAAGAGGGGCCCGGTGACGCGCCTTAGCCGCAGTCCTGTGGCCAGGTTGTCCTGGAAGAAGTCCTTTATCACCTTGATGCCCTGCTCCGTCTCATACTTGTCGAGCAGCGGCCGGTAGTCCTTGGGTTCGATTAAATAGCTCATGTTATGTCAGATTGGTAATGCGCTGCAAATATAAATAATAATATGAAAGCAGGCAATACTTATAACTGGCTTTTTGATAAAATTCAATCTCATCCCGGATAAATCCGGCCGCTGTGCAAATAAATGGGGAATGATTTGGACGTTTCGGAAGAAGTTCGTAATTTTGCACGCGATAAAGGCTCCGTAGCTTAGCTGAATAGAGCGTCAGATTCCGGTTCTGAAGGTCCTGGGTTTGAATCCCAGCGGGGTCACAGCGCGAAAGCCCTGACAGTCCGTATGGCTGTCAGGGCTTTTTCTTTTGTGCCCTGCGGCTTTGAGAGCACTTGAAGGGCTTGGCGAAAGGTTCAATTCCATGATTGTTGGCTAAATGTTGGTGGAAAAATAAGCACATAACATGCTGACATTCAAAGCAGAAATAAGAAAGAATGAATTAAAGAAAGACGGCACCTATAATGTAAAGATAAGAATGACCCTAAACAGGGAGGTAAAAAGGCTGTCTACAAACATCTTTGTGAGGCCTTGCGACCTTACAAAATCATTCAAACTCAAAAATCCTGTATTTATAAAGGAAGCAGATGCTCTGGTAAGGCAATATCAAGAAATCTGTGCCACGCTTCCCTTGGAAGCCTCTGCATACAGCATAGCCGAGGTCTTAGAATATATTCGGGTAGAGCAAGAAAAGAAGAAAAGCATTGACTTTATCCAATTCTGTCATGAATGGCTGGAAAGGACAGAGATAAAAGGAAAGAAGAATTACAAAACTGCCCTCAATTCTTTTATTGCCTATCTTGGAAAAGAAGCCCTGCCTATACAGCAAGTTACCAAAGACCTGTTACGGGGTTTCATGGAATATCTCTTGAAGAGGAGAACGGAAAGAATAATTGAACTCGAAAGAAAGGGCAAAAGGATTCCATCCAATAGGACTATTTCGCTCTACTTGGGCAGCATCAGGCATCTGTTCAATGAAGCCAAGAAGAGATACAACGATTACGACAGGAATATCATCCTCATCCCCAATTCCCCTTTTGAAAACTTCGATGTGCCCAAGCAGGAAGCTACGAGGAAAAGAGCTTTGCCTGTCGAAACCATAAGGCAAATTTGGAAGTTACCCTATATCCTTAATTCCACAAATGGCAAAGTAAGGACGTGCCCTTATAATCTTGCCAAGGATTGTTTCATCCTGTCTTTCTGTCTGATAGGTATGAACTCCGCAGACCTATATAATTGCGCTGAATTGAAAGACAACATCATCACCTATTATAGGACTAAGACAAAGGACAGGAGACAGGATAAGGCCAAGATGCAAATCCATGTACCTGCCATGATTATGCCTCTAATGCAGAAATACAAAGATTTCACGGGGAAAAGAGTTTTTAATTTTTACCATCTGTATTCCTCTGCAAGCAATTTCAACAAAGCCATTAATGCAGGTCTTAAAGAAATAGGTAGGCAATTGAGAATAGAGGATTTGGAGTATTATGCTGCCCGCCATTCATGGGCTACCTTAGCTGTCAACAAGGTAGGTATAGACAAATATACCGTCCATGCGGCTCTCAATCATATTGATGAAGCTATGAAAGTGACTGACATATATATCGAAAGGGATTTTTCTTTGGAAAATGAAGCCAACAGGAAAGTGTTGGAATTTGTATTTGGAAGTAGTGGCGTTTAGTGTAATGTGCAGCAAGAATCCCCGCAGTCATTCATTAATTGTGGTGGCTATGGGGATTCTTTTGTACTCACTTCTTTATTTTTGATTTGGAGAAGTGAATACAAAAGCGTATTTTCGCTCTTGTTAACTTGTTTAATTTAGTCATCAGCTTTATGGAAAGTGAAGAAGCTATCACAGAATGGAGTATTGTATCTATTGGAAGATATGAAATACTATTTGCATCGGCTCCCCATTTTGACGAGAATAGTGGAGACGTAGAGGATATTCCAACCATACAATATCTGAATAATGCTCATGTTCGATATAATGAAGTCTATTTACAATATGAAATAGATTGGAAAGAGAAAGGGAAATCCATCAACGCTATCAACTTCACAATGCCGGAAGACAAGGTTCATTTACAAGATGTATTTGTCACGACCCCGCATGGATTAATCAAGAAAAACAGGACAGGAATAGGTGCAACCACATTAGAATTGAACTCTCCGAGAAACAGCATTATAGTTGTTCCTACAAGGGCCTTGGCTTATGGGAAAGCTCTTGGCAGCAAAATGAATGGCGTAGATGGAGAACCTGACAAATATGGAGCACTCTATGTTGGTGGAAACATTCCAGACTTTCATGTCCCTACCATAGAGACCTATCTTCACGATACATCTATACAATATAAGAAGTTTCTCGTTGTGGCAGACAGCCTGCCCAGATTATTGGAAGCCATAGGGGAAGAACATTATAAGGACTTCTTCTTTATGGTAGATGAAATTGATTCGTATCAATATGATTGCCAATATCGGCCCAAGCTGGAAGATGTGATTGACTATTATTTCCAGTTTCCCAGAAGCCATAGGTGTTTAGTGTCTGCTACCATAGGGGAGTTTTCAAATAACGATTTGATTGAAGAGCCTGTTATTAATGTGAAGTTTTGCAATCCTCAGCGTCGGAAGATAAAGCTCATCCATACAGATAAAGTAGAAGTTAGATTAAAGGAACAAATAGAGGAAACGATAGCCGCCTTTCCCAATGACAAGATTTTGGTGGCATATAATTCGGTAAGCGGATGCGCTACTGTTATAAACAGCCTCGATGAAAGTTTAAGAACGGAATGCGGAATTTTATGTAGTTCGAATAATGAGGGCATCATAGAATACTACAATGAAATCATGGAAGATAGACTTCCCAAAAGAATCACTTTTATGACTTGTACATATTTTGTCGGGGTAGATGTAGTAGAAAGATTCCATCTGATTACCGTCATAAATACTAACAAGCCACACACCTTACTATCCACAGACAAATTGCAGCAAATAGCTGGAAGATGCAGACATTCTGAGGGGCTATTCAGTGAAACCATTATATATTCAACGAACAGCAGAAACAGTTTCACTGATTTGCACAAGATAAAAACACAAGTACTGGATGATGCGCAGTTGTTGGTGAATTTTGCCAATTCATATCCAAAACTAAAAGAGAAATTTCCTCGTTCATACTATTTCAGAGATGACTTCATAGCAAAGGATTTGATTGAGGGAACGTCAAAAAGATATTTGAAAAGCAGGGCTGTGCAATTAATAAGGCAGAACATAAAGGGAGAGATTGTGCCCTCTTTCTTTAACATAGACTTTGTCCGCATTCAAGTGGATTTACTCTGCAATCTGTATTCAAATCCCAATTCACTCCCTAACAGATTAGAGCAAGAAGGGCATATGATAGAAGTATGCCATTATACAGAACATGAAGATATACCGGAGAGCGTAAGAGGACAAATGGATACTGAAATTCAAGAGGCAATCATATTTCAAAGGGAAGACATGATAGCGATGTTACGTGAAAAGGAGACAATAGAAGAAAGAGAAACAACTGCACGCAATTTGATAAGGCAGAGGTGCTCAATGCGGAATAAATCATTTTTGGAGCATTTCATAGAGTTTCAAAAGTATATCCCATTTGATACTTTGATAGAGAAATTGAATGATATAGACACAACCGCCCAATATGACGATTTCTATAAATCCGTGATGTTTTGGGTATTAGAAGATGCGCATCCATTTAAGGTTGCGTTTCACAAAAGCTTTCCCATAAATGAACTATTAGCTGGCGCAGAATTTACCGAAAGGTTTAATGCAATATACCACGGTTTGTTGAGCCTACCTAGATTAACTCCAAAAACAGCTTTCCCTTTAATAAAGTGTTTTTGCCAACTTTCAAATAGGACTTCTAAACGAGTAAATGGGAAACCCGAGGGAGCATATAGAATCTTAAGCTATAATCCATTAGGGTTGGAATGCGAGCCTTTGGGGCGAATTTCTGCAAGTACTCCCACAATTCGGCTTGTTAGATTTTAGTAAAGTGTATTCACTTCTCTATATAAAGAATAAGAAGTGAATACACATACGTCCTTGTATCCCCGGCTTTTCCCTACAAGAGCCGGGGATTGTTTTGTGGGTACATCTGTAATACATGGCTAAATCTACTGAAAAATTTTTCTGATATTTTTCGGGCCTTCCTGTCTTTAAGAGCGAGAATTACACCTACCCGGCACCCTCCCCATCACTCAGGGTGGGGATAGTCCCCTCCCGCAACAATCAAATCATAAAATCATGGATAGCTTAAAGTTTATCGAAACCCTATCGGTGGCAGACTTCAAGGCCAAGATGGGAGTAGGGAAAGTGGAAGTGAAACAGAACCCGCAGACCGGTAAATGTTTCTTCGTGTACGGCTGTGAAACAGGTGCTGTGAGTGAAAGATTTCTCAAAGGCGACATCACAAAGCCCGTCATCTCACAGGTTTGTTCCCCTGAAACGGGAGAGGTGTTCTACATGCTGCACCAGCAGGGAGACGGCGGAGCACCTACCTTAGCCACGTTGTAATGCAGCGTGTTTGACTTGTAGAGGCAGTTGGAATGTTGTTCCGGCTGCCTCTATTTTTTACTGAATACAGAACCATTAATAGTATTTGAACATGATGCAACTACGTATTTCATCGAAGAAGCAGGCCAAGATAAAATTGGCGCTTCAAGGCTGCGCGGGCAGCGGAAAGACTTATTCCGCCCTATTGCTGGCCTATGGCCTCTGCGGGGATTGGGGCAAGGTGGCCATCATAGACAGCGAGCATGGCAGCGCAGACCTCTATGCCTCGCTGGGAGGCTACAATGTGCTGGCCTTGGAGGAGGATTTCAGGCCTGAAACTTATGTGGAAGCCCTTAAAGTCTGCGAGGAAGCAGGCATGGAGGTCATCATCATCGACAGCATCTCCCCTTGCTGGGACAACCTCTTGGAATATCATGCCGGACTGCAAGGCAACAGCTTCACCAACTGGCAGAAGATTACGCCGAGGATGAATGCCTTCATGCAGCGGATTTTGCAGTCAGGCAGCCACATCATCTGCACCATGCGCTGCAAGCAGGACTATGTGCTCAGCGAGAAGAACGGCAAGATGGTGCCTGAAAAGGTGGGCTTGAAAGCCGTGATGCGGGATGGCATAGACTATGAGTTCACCATCGTCTTTGACATCAACATGAAGCATCAGGCCGTCGCCTCCAAGGACAGGACAAACCTCTTTACGGGAAAACCCGACTTCACCATCTCCGAGGAAACAGGAAAGGCCATCCTCGATTGGTGTAACGACGGGATAAGCGTGGAAAGCATCCGTCAGAAAATCCTCTCCTCGCAGACCCTTGAAGAGCTTGTGGCCGTCTATCACCAATACCCCGAGTGGTATCCGCAGCTCACCTCCGACTTCATGCAGCGGAAGATGCAGCTGAAAGGACAGAAACAACCCGTCATTAACCAACCCAACTTCATCAGATTATGAATACCCTGCAATTACAGCCTGTAAAGGCCATAAACCATTCCATAAGGAAAGCCGAAAATCCCCTTATGGAAGTTTCCACGGGGATAAGCCCCATTCTTACTCTCCCTAAGGAAGAAACTGCCATCCGTCACCCCAAGCTGCCTTTCATCGAAGCCAACACCAAGGAGGTCACCATGGAGCATCTCCGGCAGGACTGCGTGGTCCCCGTGTTCAGCAAGGACAACGAAATCACCATTTCCCATCCTGCCTTTATTGAGACCATTTGGGAAGCGGCACAGCATTTGTTCCCTTGTGAAAGGATGGAAGCTCCTGCCATCAGGGTAAGCCATGTGGTAAAGGGCAGAACACCCGAGGCCATCCACAAGCCGGTGAAAGACCTCTTGGAAGAGGACAAGACCATCTACTACGAGAGGATGATGTTCTGCTTTGAAATCCCCTCCATCCACGAGGACATTTCAGGCAGCAGGCTCAATCTCACCATTGGCGGGGTGAGGGCCTACAACCACGAGAACCTGTACAGCAGGAAAAGCCCCGAGAAGTTCAAGGTGTTCATCGGCTACAAGAACATGGTGTGCTGCAACCTGTGTGTCTCCACGGATGGCTATAAAGCAGAGTTGAAAGCGCAAACCACGCATGACCTCTTCCTGTCAGCCTTGGAGCTGTTCCAGCATTACAGCATGGCCAAGCACCTTTCCCGCATGGAAGCCTTGCAGGACAGCCACCTTACAGCCCATCAGTTTGCCCTGTTCATAGGCAAATGCAGGTTGTACCAATACCTGCCCACTGAACAAAAGAGGATGTTGCCACCCCTGCTTATGACAGACACGCAGATAGGCATGGTGGCCAAGGCTTACTACTGCGATGAGAATTTCCATGGCAGCGACAGAATTTTTCCTCAAAGCGACGAGGAGAATGCCATCAGCCTTTGGAGGGTCTACAACCTCCTGACTGGGGCCAACAAATCTTCCTACATCGACAATTTCCTTGACCGCAGCCTGAATGCCTCACAGCTGGCAGAGGGGCTGGATAAGGCGGTGCATGGGCAAGGGGAGTATGGATGGTTTATCCAATAGTGGGAGCTCCAAGTTGTATTCATTGTAACAAGAATTTTATACCATGGGAGAACTCATGTTTGCCCTTATTAATGTGGTCTTGGGCTTAATCCTCTTGTGCCTGTTTTGCTCTAATGGAGAAGATGAACCTTGATTGATGATTTGATTGCCGAGTGAAGCCCCGGGCATAACTCCATGTTCCGGGACTTCTTAAAATGAAAGAAAACGACGGAATAAGTGACATGATTGCCTACCTTTGTACAAGGTAAAGAGGTTTACATTACCTCTACAAGACCAACAAGGCCCACACCTTGGTTTTCTAGTATGGATTGGCTGCTATGAATTTGCCTTTCAAAAGATTGTTTTTCGCGGAAATATCCTTATTTTTGCGGGACAACCCAATAAAAGGACAAATGAAGTAGAAGTTTAACGAGACATATTAGAAAAAGAAGTGTTTGCTTCTTGCTTGATGTATTCTGAAAATCGCCAAATTAGAGGAATATAACCATCACGGCATGAAAGTGAATGCTTGCACCATAGGTGTGGGCTTCCTTGTTGTATGGTTATAGGTGTTTGGCGATACCTCAGAATAGCAACAGGTAAAGCCTGCACCTTTCTTTTTGTGGTATGGCTGCAAAAAGAGAACCGATGAACAGGGATTATGTCATCTTCCAAGAGAGTGGGCTGTTTGGGGTCAAGAACCGGAAAGGAGAGGTTTTTATCCAACCTCAGTACATAGAAATGCAGCCTTTCAGTTGTGGCTTGTCTTTGGTGAGGAACACACAGTATCAATATGCCTATATTGATATTACCAACCGACAAGTAGTGCCTTTTGGTTTGTATTCTTGGTGTGACCCGCAATTTACTTGTGGATTTGCGCGAGTGATGAAATACCAGTATCTTGAAGAAAAGAACAAGTGGGGCATCATAGATACTTTGGGAAATGTTGTTGCCCCTTTGAAATACGATAAGATATGGGTTCTTCAAGAAAAATATTCTATTAAACGTAACTGATTGATACAATTTAACTTGCTATTGATTTTCGCATAAACGGGTTACGATTTACAAACCTGCCAACTGCACAGCATTTCTCATGTTTGCTTTTTCAAATAACGCTTTTGTTTGACGCAAAGGTAATACTTTCCTTTGAAAAACGTGCATTTACCAAATAAAATTTTATACTTTTGCAGACGGTAAAACAACAATAGCGAAACAAGATATGTGCATGAACCGAATAAAAGAGGCTTTAGAAGCAAGGGGCATCAGCCAAACAGAATTGGCAAATAGGCTTGGAAAGACTTTCAACATGGTCAATCTGTATGCCTCGAACAAAGTACAGCCTCCTATTCCTGTTTTGTATCGGATTGCAGATATTCTGAATATGGATGTTAGAGATTTGCTCATATCAAATCTAATCAATGAGGACTGTGCCAATGGCGAAAAAAGAGATTAAAACAGACTTTTGGGTGCATGGATTACTGCAAGAAGCTGGTTTAGACTTGACACCGCAAGGTTGCGATATAAAAGAAATAAATGAAGCGTTGAAAACTGCTTCAAAAGCACAAACGGGAAATGCAGGCTACCCTGAATATTGCGGGGTGGTAAAAGATTTCTTGCTTGTAATTGAAGATAAGGCTGCACTTGACAAGCATCTTATTAAGAATGAAAAGGGATTGATAATGCAAGATGTCAAAAGTGTGCAGGACTATGCTGTCAATGGGGCGTTGTTCTATGGTATGCACTTGGCGGCGAATACGTCCTATCATAAGGTTTTAGCATTTGGCGTATCGGGCAACGAGAAGAGGCATCGGATTACTCCTGTGTTTGTAAACGAAAGGGGCGACTATCATGAATTGACTGATGTGGAAACCTTTATTTCTTTTAGTGAAAGCAATATAGATGAGTTCTATTTGAAAGAAATCTTGAAAGAGGAAACTGATGTCGAAAAGACGACTGCTGAAATTCTCAAGGATGCAGAAAGGCTGCATAACGATTTGAGAAATTATGGCAACCTGACAACGGAACAAAAGCCTTTGATAGTTTCTGGCATTATGCTTGCATTGAGGGAGATTGAATACAAGACATTTTCCATAGACTCTCTTGTTGGAGATACGGTAAAAACTGACGGACAAAAGATTTACGAAGCCATACGGAGCAATTTACAACGTGCTAACGTAACGCCTGATACCAAACGAGATAAGTTGTTGAGCCAGTTTGCAGTTATCAAAGATACAACCAAAATTAATGAAAAGGACGAAACTTTGGGCAAAACCCCATTAAGACATTACACGGAATTTCTTTATAACAGCATCTATAAGAACATACGTTACCAAAACTCGGCAGAGGATTATTTGGGTCGTTTCTATGGAGAATTTATGTCTTATTCCGGAGGCGACGGACAAACATTAGGCATCGTTCTTACCCCTAAGCACATTACGGAGTTGTTTTGCGAACTGGCTGATTTGAAAGTCGATGACAAAGTGCTTGACCCCTGTTGTGGTACTGCTGGTTTTCTAATTGCTGCCATGCATAAGATGGTCAAGCAAACCAACGATGAGGCACAGAGAAGGCATATCAAACGCGACCAATTATTTGGAATTGAATTGCAGCCTTATATGTTTACCATTGCTACAACGAATATGATACTTCGTGGCGATGGGAAGAGCAACTTGCACAATTGGGATTTCTTGAAACATAATCCAAGCCAATTGCAGTTGAAAGGATGCACCGTAGGTATGATGAACCCACCTTATTCACAAGGCTCAAAAAGTAACCCCGACTTATACGAAATCAGCTTTACGGAACATTTGCTTGATTCTTTGGTAGAGGGGGCAAGAGCTATTGTCATTATTCCACAATCTTCGGTAACGGGGAAAAGCAAAGAAGAACAGAATATCAAAAATAACATCCTCAAACATCATACTTTGGAAGGGGTTATTACGCTTAATAAAAACACGTTCTATGGCGTGGGAACAAACCCATGCATTGCCGTGTTTACGGCTGGCATACCTCATGACAAAGGTCATAAATGCAAGTTCATCAATTTCGAGGATGATGGCTTTGTAGTAAGCAAGCACATCGGTTTGGAAGAAACCGCAAGTGCCAAAGATAAACGGCAGCATTTACTAGATGTGTGGTTCGGACGCATAGAAGCAGAAACAAAATTTTGTGTAGAGACAACCATAGAGGCAGAGGATGAGTGGCTACATGCTTTCTACTACTTCAATGATGAAATCCCTACGGAGAAAGACTTTGAAAATACAATGGCTGATTACCTGACATTTGAATTTAACATGATTACTCATGGCAGAGGTTATTTGTTTGAAGAAGGAGGCGGAAATGAGTAGATTAATTGACCGACACTGGAAAGAGTTTTTTCTTGAAGATGTTGTTATTATAAGCAGTGGCAAGAGATTGACAAAAGCAGATATGCAATTGGGGAATATGCCATTTATAGGAGCATCGGAAGCCAATAATGGAATAACTATGTTTACATCTTCTTCCAATGAAAGTCTGGACAGTAATGTATTAGGTGTAAACTATAATGGTAGCGTTGGATTCTCATTTTATCATCCTTATAAGGCTCTGTTTTCAGACGATGTTAAACGGGTTAAATGGATTGACGAAACTCATAATAATCGCTATACACTCCTATTCCTTTCGACTGCTATCAGACAACAAAAAGACAAATATGCCTATGGGTATAAATTTAATGCTCAACGAATGAAAAGGCAAAAAGTCTTATTGCCTGTGACAAAAGAAGGCTTGTTAGATTGGCAATTTATGGAAGACTACATGAAAGCCAAAGAACAACAAATTTTGCAACCAGTAATAGAAAAATTATGCAAACATCTGATTATCAATAATATAATAATGGGGGGGGTAAATTATCCCGTACTCATTGGAAAGCATTCAATTTTACAGAGGTATTTACTGATATTCAACGAGGTAAGCGGCTTAAAAAGGCCGACCATTCAGAAGGCACGACACCATACATATCGGCTACAGCTCTCAATAACGGAGTGGACGGATTTGTTGGCAATGAGAGCGGCGTAAGAAAATTTTCAAATTGCTTAACTGTTGCCAATAGTGGTAGCGTTGGGAGCGCATTTTTTCATCAATATGAATTTGTGGCAAGTGACCATGTTACCCAACTGAAAAGAGACGGATTAGACAAATATGCCTATCTTTTTATGATACCCCTCATCAATCGTTTATCAGAGAAATATAGCTTTAACAGAGAAATAAATGACAACAGAATAAAAAGAGAAAAATTGATTTTACCTTCGACAGATGAAGGAGAAATAGACTTTGCTTTTATGTCATCTTTTATGAAAGAAGTTGAGCAAGACATCCTCAGAACGACCCTCAAATTCTTTAAGGATAGACATATTGTTAATAATCCTAAAATGGGGGGGGTAAAATGGAAACACTTTCTCATCCGTGACTTGTTTCCTATCCTTGCGCCCGGCAAATCAAAAGGTCTCAACCACATTAAAAAAGTCGAAAACGGCATTAGCTATCTTGGGGCGACTAATCAGAACAATGGAGTGCTTTGTTTTGTTAACGCCGACAAGGATTTGGTGCAAAAGGGCAATTGCATTGCCTTTATCCGTAATGGAGAAGGGTCTATGGGGTATTCCGTTTATAAAGCAGAAGATTTTATTGCCACATCAGATATGACATTGGGGTACAATGAACATCTTAACAAATATATTGGCACATTCATCACAACAGTTGCAGACAGAATAAGGGGAAAATACAATTTTGGATACAAAAGAAGTGCCTCTCGATTGGCAAAAGAAGTTCTTACTCTCCCTGCGGATGAAAATGGCAATCCCGATTGGGAATATATGGATAATTATATGCGGAATGTTGAAAACGAACATATATTAAGCTATTTCAGAACATTAGGGTTAGCCAAATAAACAACCAATGGGAGGATTGCAAGCGGTTTTGGTCTGCCCAAAACACAAACTTGCTATCCTTCTGTTAGTCTGATTTACAACCCAATTCCTTTTCCTTTCCTAAGTGGTGTAACCGTTCTCCTAATGGATGAGAACAACTTGTCGAACTGCTCTTTGAACCATTCGCCAATCAGTTGCCCATTGATGGCAAGTGCAAGTTTGGATTTGTCTATTGGGTCTTTCACCACTTGGAAGCCAGCTTTCTCGGTCGTGAATTTCCGTCTGTACTCCTCCGAATAGAGTTCGCCCTCGTAGAACAGCGGTTTGCCGCTGATGAGCGTGGCGGTCTGCCTTTCGTTGAAGCCGACATTCAGGCAGAACTTCTCCATGTACACCAACTCTTGGAACAGCGGAAACCATTTCTTGGCTTTCTGAATGATGGATTTCAGAAATGACACTTCCTTTTGATGTGCCGCTTCTTTGTCCGCCATTTCCTTGCGGTGTTTGGCTTGCAGTTCCATCAGTTGGCGGTCGTGTTCCTCCTGCTGCCGCTCAATCTGCTGTTGCAATAATTCGATGCTCTCGTCACGGGTGGCGACTTCGTTTTGCAGAGTGCGGTTGTCGGCTTCAAGCCCTTTCAATTTGCCGCTGCCCAAAAGAGAACCGACCTTTGCCACGAGTGCGGCTTTCGCATCGGTCTTGGCGGCTTCCAGCTTCTCCGACTTGATATCCTGCTTCACCTCGTCCAGTTGTCGTTCCGCCTGTTGCTGTTCGGTTTTCAACTGCTGCACGTTGGCTTCAAGCTCTCCCGTCTGCCGTTTCAGGTCACGGTAGTATTGGGCGGTGGTGGTGTGCCGTGCCTCCGAACCTCGGACACCACGCTGCAAGCCGTACTTCGCCATCACTGCGGCGTAGCTGTCGTGGTAGGCGACAAGCCTTTCACGGGTCAAGAGGTCATCGGCGCACAGGCGCACGGCGTTGGCTTTCTTGCGGTAGGTGCGTTTGCCCGCAGCTTGCTTCTTCCTCGCCTTTCTGCGCTCGCCCGTCACTATCGGCACGACCGTGGCATGGATGTGCGGCGTGTGCTCGTCCATGTGCAGCACTGCCGAAACGGTGTTCTCCCTGCCGAATGTACGGTGCAGCCATTGCAGGTTGTCATCGCACCATTCGGATAGTCTGCCCTCGTCCTGTATTCTCGCCATGTCCTCGTGCGTACCCGAAAGCACGATGCGGATTGCCCTCACTTGGTCGGGCGTTATCTTCCTTTTGATGCCCGCCGTGCGAATGCGGTGGCTTATGGCTTCGGTACGGTCTGCCACGCCTTCGGGGAATCGCACCAGCTCACGGTTAAGGTGGGTGCGTGTGGGGTCTGCGTTCTTGGGCGTGGTCTTGCGCTCTATGTGGTCGGATGCGCCCGTGTCAGCCGACCCTTTCGCCTTGTTGATTTGGATGCTGATATATCCCATGTTCGTTTCTTGGTTTTGAGGTTGTACAAACTTGTTTGTCGGTGTCCGCCTGCCTGCGGTCATCGCCGCACGGGGCAAACGGGGGTGTCCAGAGGGGTGCAACCCCGCTGGCTCATTGGGGTGTTTTTAGCATTAGCGTCAGCGGTGCGTGAAGAAAACGCCC
>CASELH010000063.1 GCA_949288715.1 uncultured Bacteroides sp.
CCCCGAGAACGGGGGAGGCAAGAGGGGGTGTGAAGAATCTCCTATTATGTGAGAGATGCTTCACTTACGTTCAGCATGACGAAAAGAAATAAATCTGCGGTCATCTGCGCCCGTCTGCGTCATCTGCGTGCCATCGTAAACACATAGTTAAATTCCCATTTCTCACCTCCTGCAAATTTCAAACGGGTCCAGGTAGTCTATCTCTTTTATCTCTGCATCGGGCAGAAAGTCCTTGTGCGCTTGCCGTATGGTTGCTAGGAGCTGTCGGGAGGCATTACGCTCCAAGTGTGCGGTGACGCACTGCTCCCGCGAGGGCGTGTTCACCTCCAGCGTAGTCTTCCGGTTCAGCCAGATGCACCGCTTGCATTGGTAGGCATCGCAGCGCCGGCAGATGGGGGCATACTGCAACTGATAGAGTTGCGGATTGGGTATCTTCAATCCGTGAGCCAAATCGCCCACGCTGTTCGCCTCGTCTTCCTGGTAGAAGGCCGGGCAGATGTAAAACTTGCCGTTGGGGGCCAGTGTGAGGCTGTGCCAGCCGGCGTCGCAGTTGTTCATGCTGCCCAGCATCATGCGGTCGGTCAGCAGGTTGAGTTGTGGCATGCTGCCTGCCTGGTATTGCGCCGCCACTTCCCGGGCCAGGCTTTGCAAGGCAAGGCGGTAATCTTCCAAGTCTTCCTTGTCAAAAGATTCCACGTCAGTAATCACTACATTGAGCCGTGTTATCTTTGGCAAAGCCTCCACTATTAGGTGGTGGTGATTGAAAAAGTCATCCTTCCCCGTGCGCCACACGTATGCCGTCCCTTTGCAGTACGGGTAATCTTTCAGTAGCTGCCAGTCGTCTATCACCACTACGTCAGCTTTCCCGTCGGTGCAGGTGGCCGGGTGTATCTTGCTGTGTTCAATGCTTTCTATCAGCTCCTTGTGCGCGGGCGGAAGGTCGTAATCCGGGTAAACGAACTGCACGCGCAGGTCTTCTTTCATGGCATACACGATGGCCGCCTTCAGCATGTCAGGCTCCATCAGCTTCCGCCTTTTCCGCGTGTTGCTGTAGTGGCAGAACGAGGTGCTTGTGTCGTCCAATAATATGATGAGATATTGTAGCATAATGATAATTTATCTGTCTACGCTGTATATTTTGTTGGCACGCAGATGACGCAGACGAGCGCAGATATACGCAGATTTTTTTCTTTTGTCATGCGGATGACAGATACATGGCGCAGCCTTTAAGAATCTGCGGTCATCTGCGTGCCATCGTAAACACACAATTAAATTTCCATTTTAGTAGTTTTCCGCGCCAGCCTGTTCCAATAATAATTGTTGGCCCTTACGCGCGCCTTGTGCATCCGGCAGATGGCGGTTGCCCGCTGGTAGATGGTGTCCGTCTCTGCGGCATCGTAGTTCTCGCCCTGGCACCATGCGCATCCTGCCGCTACCTCGCACTCCAGGCATTGCCGGGGGCTTTGCGTGCAGCGGTCGAGCGTCAGGAAGGGGCGCAGCTTGTTCTTGTCGATGCCCGTGCGTATGTTGCCTATGATGCGTGCCTGCTTGCTGCGCAGGGAGTATTGGGCAAAGCGTGTGCAGGGGTAGAAGTTGCCCGCCGAGTCGATGGAGAGCATCATGCCCGCCCCACACCAATTCTGGTTGTCCTTCTCCGGGTCGAGCGGCTTGCCGATGTGCTCGCTGAAGAAGGAGCAGGCATAGTCCTTGTAGTACCCCCGGTCGATAATCTCGTCCGCCAGCTCCGTCAGCTGCGATTCCAGTAGGCGGTCGTCGCCCTCCTGCCACACGTCCTCGAACACGCAGTTGATGTTCACTTCGTGGATGCCCAGGCTGTACAGGTGCAGCACGCTCTCCTTGACGTAGGGCAGGTCCGCGCTGCTGATGGTCACCTTGGTCGCCGCGTTGGGGAATCGCTTCAGCCACAGCGGGATGTTGCGCACCACGTCGTTGTACGAGCCTCGCCCGTTGCCTTTGTACACCCTGTTCAGGTCATGTTTCTGCCGGGTGCCGTCTATGGTGATGCCAATGCTCAGGTGGCTGTAGTTTTTCTCGATGAAGCGTTGCACCTTCTCCTCGTGGTAGTTGATGCCGTTGGTGGAGAAGCTGAAGCGGTAGGAGTTGAACCAATGGTGCCCCCGGCGGAACATCTCTGTCTTCAGGTAGTCGCAGATGCGGTCTATCAGGTCTATCTCGATAAATGGCTCCCCGCCTATGAAGTCGAAGATGACGGATTCCTCCGGAAAGTCCTCTTCCCGCTCTAGTATGTAGTCTATGGCCGCCTTGGCCACCTCCCACGTCATGCGCTCTTTTGTGTTCTTGCCCACCAGGTAGCAATACTTGCAGGCCAGCTGGCAGTCCTTGGTGACGATGAAGGTGATGTTCTTCGCCTTGCCGGACTGCCAGGTGGAAGCCTTTCTATAATTTATCCCGTCCATATCACTTCTTTGAACCTAACTGGCAATCGTGCATACAGGTGCCCGAACAAGTAAATTGGCAGTACTGTTCACAACTGCCCAAGCACGACGTGTCGCAACTGCCCCGGCACGTCATGTCGCAAGTGTTTTGGCAGGTGATGTCGCAACTGGTGCGGCATGTTGTATCACAATTCTGCGCGCACCCGCTGCCGCATCCATTGCCGCAAGTAGAGCACGTGGACGACGTCGACGAATCCTCGCAACTGCCCGAGCAGTTGTTTCCGCAATCCTGGCAGCCCGTCGACCTTGCCGAGTCTTGGCAAGTGTCGTTGCAAGTGTCCTTGCAACTGGTGTAGCAGCTTCCGCCGCATCCGCCCGTGCTGCTGCCCACGCAACTGCCACTACAACTGCCGTTACACCCCTCTTGCGCCGTGCTTATGCACGAGCCCTCGCATCCCAGCGGCCCGTCGTCGCTGCTGCAACTGCCCAGCACCGCCGGCCCCAAGGCAATGGCGCCCAGTATGGGCAGCGTGCGCTTGATGCTGGCTTTGAAGAACTCGCGTCGGGTTATTTTATTCTGTTTCATAAGTGCTTATATTATTATATATAAGGAACTAATACGCGTGCACGTGTTGTAAAGTAATAACCTACTCCTGTTTCTATGTCCTCAAATCGTATGTACGTACTTCCTACATATATATTCTCTTCTCCCTTCATATTCTGTTGTTCCATTTTCTTGCATAAAATAGAAAGTACCTTCTCCTTCCGATATATAAAAATCTTCGCCATTATAACTTGTATCTTTACTAGCTTTTCCGGTAATAGCTGTTACTTTATAAGTCCCGGGAATGTTTATATCGTAATTGATTTCCCAGTACACACGGTATCTTGTCACGCCGTACTCATTTCTATAAGACTCAAAACGTATGCGTTCTTGCTCTACAGCAAAATCTCCGCTGGTTGAACCTATGGTCTGTGCTGATACTTCATCATCATAATATTCTATACCACTTCCAGCTTGGCTATATGCCCGGATATAGTAGGTAGTGCCAGGTTGTAGACCGCTCAGGTATAAAAGTAATAGCCCGTCGTCTTTTAATTCTGCCGTGGCAATATTGTCAGTAATGGTCGGATTTGGTTGTGTGCCATAGCATACATTGACGCTCTCTACTCCTATTGGAGCTTCTGATTTTAGATAGAGTTGGTCACTATAAATGTTAACGGGATAAAAATGTGTACGTATTTCCCCCGTTGTCATAAATTCGGTTTCCTCTCCATAGTTCACTTCCCCGTCCACTATGGCATATAGCCGCACGTAGTAGGTCGTCCTTTCCGATAGTCCGTTCAAGGTGTATGAGACGTCTTCGCCGGAAAGCGTCACCTTCTGCCCGTCCACAGTAGGCGATGGCGAAGTGCCGTAGCATAAGCCA
This sequence comes from uncultured Bacteroides sp., assembly GCA_949288715.1. Lineage (GTDB taxonomy): Bacteria > Bacteroidota > Bacteroidia > Bacteroidales > Bacteroidaceae > Bacteroides. The sequence continues at coordinate 3,848 of CASELH010000063.1, forward strand.
CGTTCTTGTATCTCCACGCCCAGTGCCCGGATGCTACCCGATACGTGTGCTGTTGTAGATGTCACATCGGTAACCTCCGGAGCCGAAATCATGGCGCCCCGTTCACTTACCGTCAGTTGGCAGGTAGCCTGTTTGTTGCCGTCGTTGCTCGTGGCGGTAATCACCACGGAGCCTGCTGCGATGCCCGTCACCTGGCCTGTGCCATCCACGGTGGCAATGGCATCGTTGCTCGAGGTCCATATCATGCTTTTATCGGTAGCGTTCTCGGGCAAAACTCTTGCCGTCAGTTGCAACTGTTCTCCTGTGGCAATGCTCTCGCTAGCGGGAGTCAGGGTGATGCTCGTCACGTGCACCACTTCGGCCACCACCTGCACGTTGCACGAAGCCATCTTCCCGCCGTCCAGTGCCTGGGCGGTAATCACGGCGTTGCCCACCGCTACGGCTGTCACCATGCCCGTCTCGTCTACGGTGGCGATGTTGGCTGCACTCGATGTCCATGTGTGGCCTTTGTTCGGTGCCTCCGGCGGGTTGAACGAGGCCGTCAGCCTTTCTGCCGAGCCTACTTCCAGCACCAGATTAGTTTTGTTCAGCGAGATTTCGGGGCTCACGTTGGTCTTGTCCTCATCCTCCGAGCAACCTGCCAGCCCTGTAAAAACAGCCAGCAAGGCAAACAATCTCAGCCAAATAGCACGAATATTGTCCTGTTTTTCCATAATTATATGATTTTTAAATTAGTATTGCATGAATAATCGCAAATATATTAAATCTTATATATTTGAACAAACATTACGTTGAATTTTTTATCTACCTAATTTCAAAATCTTGCCTCCAAAATTCCTTTTTCATTGAAAAGTGTCGTTTCTCACTCTTATTTTTTATTGAAAAGTGTCGATTTTTTAGTGGTAATTTTATTGAAAAGTGTATATTTGCACACGTATATTTTATTGAAAAGTGTAACATCCTATGTTGTACAGAAAGATTAGCAAGTACATAGAAGCCCACCTGCAGTCGGCTACCGACAAAATACTGGTGCTGGAAGGCGCCCGGCAGATAGGCAAGTCCTACATCATCCGCGAAGTGGGCACGCGCCTTTTCAAGAACTTTGTGGAAGTGAACTTTGTGGCAGACGATGAAGGCCCCGGCCTGTTCCGCAACCTGCATACGACGGACGACCTCTACCTTACGCTCAGCATGGTGGCGGGAGGCAAGCTGGGCGATGCCGGCAACACCTTGGTGTTTCTCGACGAAATACAGCATTATCCCCAATACCTCACCATGATGAAGTTTCTCCGCCAGGAAGGCCGTTATCGCTTCATTGCCAGTGGCAGTCTGCTGGGCATAGCTTTGCGCTCCACCACCTCCATACCGGTGGGCAGCATTGTCCGCAAAGAGATGTATCAACTGGATTTTGAAGAATTCCTGCTGGCCAACGGCTTTGGCAGCGATGCCATTGCTTCGCTTAGGGAGCAGTACAGGCAGGGGGAGAGCCTCACTGAAGAGCAGCACTTGCACTTGTTGGGACTTTTTCGCCGCTACCTGCTGGTGGGAGGCATGCCCGACGCGGTCAACGAATACCTCGCCTCCCACAACATCGTGAAGGTGCGCGAGGTGCAAGAGTCCATCCGCACGCTCTATGCTGTCGATGCCTCCAAATATGAGGCCGACAGCGGGAAAAACCTGCTGATACGCCGCATCTACGACTTGGTGCCCTCGCAGATGGAGAATAAGAAGAAGCGCATCGTCGTCAAGGATATACGCGGCAGGCAGGGCGACCGTTTCGACCGTTACCGCGAAGAGTTTGAATACCTCGTATCCTCGGGCATCACGCTCGACGTGCATGCCATTTCCAACCCTCGCTACCCGCTGGCAGAGTCCGTGCAGAAAAACCTGTTGAAGTTATACCTGAACGATGTCGGCTTGCTCACCTCCCGGCTGTATCGCAACAACCTGCGCCCCATACTCAACGACGAGCGCAGCATCAATCTCGGTGCGGTCTACGAGAGTGTTGTGGCGCAAGAACTGCGGGCGCATGGCCACAAGCTGTTCTACTACGACAACCGCCAGAAAGGGGAAGTTGACTTCCTGGTAGACGACTATGCCCACCTGTGCATCCTCCCCGTAGAAGTGAAGTCGGGCAAAGACTACACGGTGCACAGCGCGTTGGACAATCTGCTGTCCGTGCCCGACTACCATGTGCCCCTTGGCCTGGTGCTTTCCAACGAGCGGCAAGTCGTCACCCGTGGCAAAGTGCGCTACCTGCCCGTCTATTACGTCATGTTTCTCGATGCCGACAAGCCTGTGGATGGTGACGTCTATTTTTAGGGAAATGTAAATATATCGAAATTCTTGCATTCTCCGCGCAAAAATCTATAAATGTTTACATGAAAATTCTTGATGTTTTGCATTTCCTTACAAAAATGGCTTTTTGAAGTGCTCGTATTGTGTTCTAAATCAATATATTAATATACCAACTTCGCCCCAACTACCTACCACCTTCGACTCTCCTCCTTACCAAGTCCTTATCAAGTCCTATCATGCATCGGCGTATAGGATCGGAGGTGGACCGTAGGAAATACGGACATGTCCGGAAGGAAATGAGGGGGTGATAGATTTTGAAATAGGTGATTTTGTAAGCATTTCTTAGAGCCTGTCGTACAAATGTACGACAGGCTCTTATTCTATCAACGAATTTCATGACTTATTATGTATTGCAGACATAATGAATCTGTGGCATAATTCAAAATTTCAAGCTACAAATTATATAATAGAAGCTCCTCCCTAACCCTCCCCAGTAGGGAGGGGCTCCTAAAGCACTTATTGGGGACTTCTGAAAGTGATTCCTATTTGAGGTTTTGCTGGCTTTTATTTCCTAAAATGGAGTAAATGCAAGAAAAATGTTCCAAAATGCGCTGTTTTTGGGAATAATTTGTAATTTTGCTATCCAAACAAACGATAAACAGTAATTGCAGATGAAAACATTGATTGTTACTTTCGCTTTGGCATTCTTATGCCTGCCCGTAGGGGTGGCTTCGGGGTTGGGCGATATTCCCCCTGAGGTAGCGCGTGTGACGGACAGCCTGAAGCGGGCCTATGCGCCGGATAGCCGGGTGGCTTTGTTCGACGTGGACTATACTTTCTCCGGCAAAGACGTCATGCTCCGCGGGGTCACCACTTCGGGGGAGGCCAAGAGGGCATTGACGGACTGCCTGGCTGCCGACGGATACCGGGTGATGGACTTCCTGAAAGTGCTGCCCGACTCTGCCGGGTTGCAGGGCAAGACGTATGGCATCATTAACCTCTCGGTGGCCAGCATGAGGCGGGAGGCCGACTATTCGTCGGAGATGGTGACGCAGGCCTTGCTGGGCATGCCGGTGCGCGTGCTTCAGCACGACGGCTGGTACAGGATACAGACGCCGGACAACTACATTGCCTGGGTGCACCGGGCCAGCGTGTGCCCGGTGACGCGTGAGGAACTTTCTGCCTGGAACCGGGCGGAGAAGGTGGTGGTGACGTCGCACTACGGCTTTGTGTATTCGCACCCCGACCGTGGGGCGCAAACCGTTTCGGACGTGGTGGCGGGCGACCGCCTGAAGCTGGAGGGCCGGCGTGGAGCTTACTACCGGGTGGCCTATCCCGACGGGCGCAAGGGCTATCTGCCGAAGGCGGATGCGGTGCCCGAAGAGAAGTGGCGTGCCGGCTTGAAGCAGGGGGCGGACGACATTATTGCCACGGCGCATACCTTGATGGGCGTGCCCTACCTGTGGGCGGGCACTTCGTCCAAGGGCATGGACTGCAGCGGGTTTGTGCGAACAGTGCTGTTTATGCACGACATCATCATTCCGCGCGACGCTTCGCAGCAGGCCTACGTGGGGCAGCACATCGACATTGCCCCCGACTTTGGCAATCTGCAGCCGGGTGACTTGTTGTTTTTCGGTCGGAAGGCTGCGCTCGGGCAGAAAGAGCGCATCGTACATGTAGGCATCTACATAGGAGGCAAGCGGTTCATACACTCGCAGGGCGATGTGCGGCTCAGCAGCTTTGCGCCGGCCGATTCTTGCTTTGATGAGTACAACCTGGGCAGGCTGCTGTTTGCCGCCCGTGTTTTACCTTATATAGACAAGGAGGAGGGGCTGAACACTACGGCTACTAATCCTTATTATAGGCTTTAGAAAGGGAAAATGGAAATTAATTGTGTGTTTACGATGGCACGCAGATATAATAGCAGATGAACGCAGATTCTTAAGGGCTGCGCCATGTATCTGTCATTTGCATGACAAAAGAAAAAAATCTGCGCTTGTCTGCGTCATCTGCGTGCCAACAAAATACACAGCGTAGACAGATAAATTATTTTATTATGCAAAATAGAAGGGATTTCTTGAAAACGGCAGCTTTGGCGGCTATAGGAACAGGAGTGGCGGCGAGCCGTGTGCTGGCAAACGGAAGTGAAGGCGGGCACGCCGCTTGGTTCAACATCAACCGGGTGGCAGGAGCATCGCCCCGCATGCAGTTGCGCTTCTTCCCCTATGAGCTGAAGTTGAAGCATGTGTTTACGGTGGCCACCTACTCGCGCAGCACTACGCCCGACGTGCAGGTGGAGCTGGAGTACGACGGCCTGGTGGGCTATGGCGAGGCTTCCATGCCGCCTTACCTGCAGAAAGAGCTGGGGACGGTGGAGAGCGTGATGGCTTTCCTGCGCAAGGTGCAGGAGGGCATAGGGCGTTTCGACGACCCTTTCCAGCTGGAAGACATTTTGGCCTACATAGACGGTTTGTCGGAAGGCAATGCGGCAGCCAAGGCAGCGGTGGACATTGCCTTGCACGACCTGGTGGGCAAGCTGCTGCAGGCACCGTGGCACAAGATATGGGGACTGAACAAGGCAAAGGCCCCTTCCACCACCTTTACCATCGGCATCGATACGCCAGAGGTAGTGCGGCAAAAGACCAGGGAGTGTGCCGACCAATTCAATATCTTGAAAGTGAAGCTGGGCAGCGACCACGACAAGCAGCTGATAGAGACCATCCGCTCGGTGACGCAGTTGCCCATAGCCGTGGATGCCAACCAAGGCTGGAATGACAGGCAGCAGGCGCTCGACATGATACACTGGCTGAAGGAACAGGGTATTGTGATGGTGGAGCAGCCCATGCCTAAAGAGCGGCTGGATGACATTGCCTGGATTACGCAGCGAAGCCCCTTGCCCATCTTTGCCGACGAGTCGGTGCAACGGCTGAAAGACATTCCTGCCCTAAAGGGCGCTTTCTCCGGCATCAACATTAAGCTGATGAAGTGCACGGGGATGCGCGAGGCATGGAAGATGGTGACCTTGGCGCGCGCCCTCGACATGAAGGTGATGGTGGGGTGCATGACGGAGACCTCGTGTGCCATCAGCGCTGCCGCCCAATTCTCGCCTGCGGTAGACTTTGCCGACTTGGACGGCAGCCTGCTGATAGCCAACGACCGCTTTAAAGGCATGGAAGTGGTGAAGGGCAAAATAACCTTGCCCGACAGGCCGGGCATAGGGGTGGTAAAACTATAAATGGAAGAACGGATTATGAAGAACTTACTCTACGCACTGGCATTGCTGGTGCTGGCTTCGGCTTGCGGCACGGACATGTCGCACAAACCTTACACGTGGGAGGACGACTTGCACCAGCGTCTGCTGGCTGACTTTTGCCTGACGGAACAGCAGGTGAAAGATTACATCCGCCGGTATATTCCCGATGTGACCGATGAACAGATGCGCCAATGGGAAGAAGGTCGTGCCCTGGAGTGCATGTGGCTGGACGGCGAGAAGCGCTACTTTATAAATGCAGGTCCCAATCTCTTCCGGATAGATTCAGTCTGCCGCGACATTAAGACGGCCAAAGAGGGCGTGGTCGTGGAAGGTTCGGAGAAGGTGAATGCGGAGAATGTGCCGGCTATTATCCGCGCGGCTAAAGACAGCGCGAAGACGCTGGTACAGCCCAAGCGCATGCGGGTGACCTATACGCTGACGGTGGACACCAATGCCGTGCCGGCAGGCGAGGTGGTGCGCTGCTGGCTGCCTTATCCGCGCACCGACGTGCCGCGGCAGCAGGATGTGAAGCTGCTGGAGACAAGCGAGGCAGAGTATGTGTTGTCGCCTCGCGAGTGCGCCCACAGCACGCTCTACATGGAGAAGCGGGCGGTGCAAGGGCAGCCCACGGTGTTTTCTGAGACCTTTGAATATACCTCGTATGGCGAGTGGCACAACCTGAAGCCGGAAGACGTGCAACCGTATGACACGGCCTCCGCCCTTTACCGGAAGTACACGGCCGAGCGCGACAGGCACATCGTGTTTTCGCCCCGTCTGCGGGAACTGGCCGCCCGGCTTACGGCGGGTGAAGACAATCCTTACCTGAAAGCCAAACGCATTTTCCGCTGGATATGCGAACATTTCCCTTGGGCATCGGCCAGGGAGTACTCCACGATAGACAACATTCCGGAGTATGTGCTCGACAACCGGCATGGCGATTGCGGGCAGGTCACGCTGCTTTTCGTCACGCTTTGCCGCCTGAGCGGTATTCCTGCCCATTTTCAGAGTGGCTTTATGATGCATCCCCGTGCCTGGAATCTGCACGACTGGGCGGAAGTCTATTTCGAGGGGGTAGGTTGGGTGCCTGTCGACCAGTCGTTTGGCATACCTTCGTTTGCCCGTAATGCCGATGAGGAATACTTCTTCCTGGGCGGCATAGACTCGTGGCGCATGGTGGTAAACGCTGATTATGGCATGCCGCTGGTGCCTGCCAAGAAATATCCGCGCAGCGAAACCGTAGACTTCCAGCGCGGAGAGGTGGAGTGGGAAGGAGGCAACCTCTACTTCACGCAATGGAGTTATGATATGGAGATAGACTATCTGAACTATTGATTTGCCCTTTGTTTTTTCTTGCGCCTTCCCTATTGCCATTTTAACAATAGGGAAGCGTGCATAAATGCTAATTTGTCAGTCTCTGCCGTTAACCGCTGTTAAGCTCAAAATAGGCTCTGTTAAAAGAGAACAAAAAAGAGTGCCAAGCGGAAGAAGTGAATGTTTTTTGCCCTTATTTTAACGTCGAAAAGTTAAACGAAACGCGAATATTAACATTTAAACCAATAGAAAAACTATGAGACAGACAACGAAAAACATCTTAGGAGTAGCGGCTATCGTGCTTCTCAGTTCGGGTGTAGGCGGATATACGGCCTATAAGTTGTTGAGTAAGGAAAGAATGGCTACGGCCACTTTCAATGAGTTGTTTCCGCAGAATCCGGCCAGCAACGTGAAGTTGGCAGGATTTAATGCTGTAGACGCGCAGCCGGTGGACTTGACCCAGGCTGCCGAGACTTCCATTCATGCCGTGGTGCACATCCGGGCTACCCAACTGGGAAGAACGGAGACCGTGAGGACGGCGCCTGACTTTTTTGACTTCTTCTTCGGTGACGGCCGCGGGCAGCAGCGGCAGATACAGACGCAGCCGCGTGTAGGTTTCGGCTCGGGTGTCATCATCTCGAAAGACGGATATATCGTAACGAACAACCACGTGGTGGAAGGCGCTGACGAGATTGCCGTGAAGCTGAACGATGAGCGCGAGTTGAAAGGCCGCATCATCGGCACGGACGAGAGCACCGACCTTGCTTTGCTGAAGATAGAAGGCGATGACTTCCCCACCATCCCCATTGGCAATTCTGATGACCTGAAGGTGGGTGAATGGGTGCTGGCTGTGGGCAATCCCTTTAACTTGAACTCTACGGTAACGGCAGGTATTGTCAGTGCCAAGGCACGCTCTATTGGCACCATGAGTGCCAACGGCAAGGCTGCCGACATTCAGTCGTTCATCCAGACGGATGCTGCCATCAACTCCGGCAACAGTGGTGGCGCGTTGGTCAACGCCAAGGGCGAGCTGGTGGGCATCAATGCCATGCTGTATTCGCCCACCGGTGCTTATTCGGGCTACGGTTTTGCCATTCCTACCAGCATCATGACAAAGGTGGTGGCCGACTTGAAGCAATATGGCACCGTGCAGCGCGCCATGCTGGGCGTGATGTGCACCGACTTGAATGTAGGCCTGGTGGTAGATGAAGAGAACAAGCAAGTGCAGGAAATCAAAGACAAAGCCAAGGAACTGGGCTTGAAGGAAGGTCTTTGGATACGCGAGATTGTGGAAGGCGGTTCAGCCGACGGCTTCTTGAAGGTAGACGATGTGCTGACTGCTATTGAGGGCAAGAAGATTCACCGCTTTGCTGATTTGCAAGAAGAGCTGGCCAAGCATCGTCCGGGCGATAAGGTGAAAGTCACCGTCATCCGCGACAAGAAGGAGAAAGAGATTACCTTGACGTTGAAAAACCAGCAGGGCAACACGAAGGTAGTGAAGGATGCCGATATGGAACTGCTGGGCGCAGCCTTCCGCCCCATCACCGATGAATTGAAGGAACAGCTCAACCTGAACTATGGCCTTGAAGTGACTGGCGTGCGCGAGGGCAAGATGAAGGAAGCCGGCATCCGTCGCGGTTTCATCATCCTGAAGGTAAACGATATGCCCATGCGCAGCGTGGACGACATGGAGACGGCCTTGAAAGAGGCTTCGCGCTCAAGCGAGCCGGTATTGTTCATTACCGGTAAGTTCCCCTCGGGCAGGGTAGGCTACTATGCCGTAAATGTAGGCCAGGAAGAATAACTGTTGCAATCAATAAGAATAAGCACCGTAATCAATAAGAATAGGTGTCGTAATCAATAAGAACAGGCATCTTAATCAATAAGGAAAGCGATGCTGACAGGCAAGGATAACAAGCAACATCAGTAAGGTAAATAAGATTGTGTGTAAAAACCTCGTATGAAAAGGATGCCGCCTGCAAGGGTTGGCATCCTTTTTGTTGGAGCGGATGTATGAATAAAATGAAAAAGTTGGCATGAAATACTTGTGGTACGAATATTTTGTGCTAACTTTGCAACCTCAATATGTAGTGTAGAGAATGAGACAATTAAAGATTACCAAAAGTATCACCAATCGCGAGAGCGCTTCTTTGGATAAGTATTTACAGGAAATCGGGCGTGAGGACCTTATTACCGTTGAAGAAGAAGTAGAACTTGCACAGCGCATCCGTAAAGGCGACCGCGCCGCATTGGAAAAACTGACGCGTGCCAATCTGCGTTTCGTAGTGTCCGTAGCCAAGCAGTACCAGAACCAAGGGTTGAGTTTGCCCGACTTGATAAACGAGGGCAACTTGGGACTGATTAAGGCTGCCGAGAAGTTCGATGAGACGCGTGGCTTTAAGTTTATCAGCTATGCAGTGTGGTGGATACGCCAGTCCATTCTCCAGGCTTTGGCAGAACAGGCACGTATCGTGCGCCTTCCGCTGAACCAAGTGGGCTCGCTGAACAAAATCAGCAAGGCCTTCTCGAAGTTTGAGCAGGAAAACGAGCGCCGCCCGTCTCCCGAAGAACTGGCCGATGAGCTGGAAATCCCTGTTGACAAAATCTCTGATACGCTGAAGGTGTCGGGCCGCCATATCTCGGTGGATGCGCCTTTTGTGGAGGGAGAAGACAACAGCCTGCTCGATGTGCTGGTAAACGATGACTCTCCTATGGCCGACCGCGCATTGGTGAACGAGTCTCTTGCGAGGGAAATCGATAGGGCACTTTCTACGTTAACCGAGCGCGAAAAAGAAATCATTCAGATGTTTTTCGGCATCGGACAACAGGAAATGACACTGGAAGAAATTGGCGACAAATTTGGGCTTACACGTGAACGTGTGCGTCAGATTAAGGAGAAAGCCATCAGAAGATTAAGACAAAGTAACCGTAGCAAATTGCTCAAGTCTTATTTGGGATAAGTAAGAAATATCGCTTTCCGACAAATCAAAGGTATTAAAAACCGGTTCATCTTGCAGAGATGGCCGGTTTTTTTGTTACCTTTGTGCCCAACTAATTAATTCTCACGCAATATGAAGTACATGCGCATGTTTTTGCTGGCGGCAGTGGCCTTTACGCTATGCTCCGCCTTCACGATGAAAAAAGATAAGGAGAAGCCTGTATATGTGTTTGGCGTCGCGGCTTCTTTCAACGACACCATAGTTTACTACACGGAAGTGCAGCTGCTGGACAGCGTGCTGCTCGACAAAGACGGCTTTCTGCCGGACAGGGAGGTCTATTCCTATCAGTTGAAGAATCACATTGAGTATGACTTGAAGAAAAGCAACTATACCTGCATGATTTACTTTTCCGAGAACAAGACAAAGTTAGGCAAAGAGGCTGACAAGCTAAAGGCAAGGTACGGGAAAGACCAGGGCTTGTCACTACAAGCCATAGAGCCCTCTGCATTCACCTTTAAGAAGCCGGAGGAGTAAGCCATGAAGGGCAAGTTGTTTGCATGGATTTGCCTGCTGGCCTTCTTGGTGTCGTGCGAGCAGAAGTCGGATATCATTATTCCTACGCCGGGGGAGAAGACGGTGCTGGTGTATCTGGCGGCAGACAATAATATTGGTCGGTATGTGCAGTCTGATTTAGACGAGATAATGCGGGGAGTAAAAGAAAATCCGCTTTCCGTGTCCCAGCATCTGGTTATTTATGATGACAGGGGCGGGGAGGCAAGGCTGTATGAAGTGGTGTACGAGGATGGTAAGGCTGCCGAAAAGACAATTAAGACATACCCTGACCGCAACTCCGCCGGATTGGATGAGACGTTGGAAGTGTTCAACGATGTATTCAATAATCCCCTTTACGAAGCTGAAAGCTACGGGCTGGTCTATTGGTCGCATGCCGATGGCTGGATACCTTACCCCCTGCCCAGTTCGCGCTGGATAGGGCAGGACACGGGTAATGGCGACAATCGCATGAACCTTTCCGAATTCAAGCAGGTGCTGGACGCAGCTCCCCATTTCGACTTTATCTTGATTGATGCCTGCTTCATGCAGAGCATAGAGGTGGCCTACGAATTGCGCAATTATACCGATTATTATATAGCCTCTCCCACCGAAACCCCGGGGACAGGTGCGCCTTACGATGCTATTCTTCCTTATATGTTCAAGAAAGGGGCGGCCAAGCAGTTGGCGGAAGCCTACTATAATGTCTATGAGGAGGTGTATAATCCGGATCGCATATCCGATTCCCCTTGGACGATGGGTGCCGCCATCTGCGTATCGGAAACAGCACGGCTGGAGACGTTGGCCAATGCCACGCGCTCGGCATTGCAGACGGTAAGCGCCCCGCTGGATTGTGCAGACCTTAGAAGGGAGGTTTTCAACTACGACCAGCGCAGCACTTCTTCTTCTCTGTATGTCGGTTACTATGACTTGGCGGACATTATGCAGGAGTCGCTTGAAGAGGATGTTTATGCCGGCTGGAAGCGTGCCTTTGACGACGCGGTGACGTATTATACCACGCCTACCAATTATTCGGCTGCTTCTGATGGCTGGACTGTTGTAGGCAATTTCTCCATGGAAGGCACCCACGGCGTCACCCATTACCTGCCCTCGTCTCCCGATGCGGCGGCTTGCGAGCCCTATCATACGTTGGAGTGGTACAGCGCCGCAGGCATAGCGGCTATGGGCTGGTAGCAGGCAGCCCCGAAAGTCTCCCCCCCAATCATACCTATAAAAATAATGCCTCCCCCGTTCGCTTGCGGGGGAGGCACCTTACACAAAAACTAAACTAGACTTAACTAAACTATTCTATTAAGAGTTTCACAACTCCTTTTGTATGGCACAAAGATAAGCATACCTTTTGGAATATGCAATAGTTCCCGGAAAAATAAATCAGATAAATCCATTATTCCTGCGGGCAAGCGGCCTTTAGGGCTCAGCTCCTGCGGTTGAGGTAGTCCTGGAAGGCTTGTTTGTAGCTGTCGCTGATGGGGATGTAGGTCTTGCCAAACACGATGCGCCCCCGGTCTATGATGCGTATCTTTTCTTTCTGCACGATGTAAGAGCGGTGCACGCGCATGAAGCGCGAGGCGGGCAGCAGGTCTTCCATGGCCTTCATGCTCATGAGCGAGAGGATGGGCTTGGGCGAGTTCTCCTCGTATATCTTGATGTAGTCCTTCAGTCCCTCGATGTAGAGTATGTTTTTCAGTTCTATCTGCACCAGCTTGTAGTCGCTTTTCACGAAGATGCTTTGTATTTCCTCGCGGGGCTGTTGCAGCAGTTCAAACCACTCTTGGGCCTTGTGGGCTGCCTGCAGGAAGTCGGTGTACGAGATGGGCTTCAGCAGGTAGTCCAGTGCGTTGACTTTGTAGCCGTCGATGGCATACTGGTCGAAGGCGGTGGTGAAGACGATGCGTGTGGCGGGCGATACCATCTTGGAGAACTCCAGCCCGTTGAGCTCGGGCATCTGGATGTCGAGAAAGAGCAGGTCGACGTGGCGGGCGGGCAGCTCCTTCATGGCCTGCACGGCGCTGGGATACTTGCCGGCCAGCTCGAGGAAGGGAGTTTTCCGGACGTAGCTTTCCAGCAGGTTGAGGGCGAGGGGCTCGTCGTCTACGATGGCGCATTTCAGTTGGTTCATGGTGTGGGTGTTTTATCTATGATTAATGTTGAGCGATACAGGGTGCCCTCGGCATTGGGGCCTTGCTGCCAGCGGTAGTGGCCGGGGTAGGTCAGTGCCAGGCGTTTCTTCACCTGCTCCAGTCCGATGCCGCTTCCGCTTTTGTCGGCCTGGGTCTTGGGGTGGTTGGTGTTTTCTATCTCGCAGCTTATGGTGTGCTCGTCTTCGGCGAAGCGGATGCTGATGGCGCTGGGCTCGGTGGGCGAGATGCCGTGCTTGAAGGCGTTTTCGATGAGCGAGATGAAGATGAGCGGGGCGATGGGCGTGCGGCTGTCCGGGTGGACGTCGAAGCGGGTGTCCACGCGCACCTGGTCGGAAAGGCGGATGCGCATCAGCCCGATGTAGTTGCGGATGAAGTCCATCTCCTTGTTCAGCGGCACGAAGTTCTGCTGGTTGTCGTAGAGCACGTGGCGCAACAGGCGGCTCAGCTCTTGCACGGCCTCCTGGGCCTTGTCGGTGTCGAAGGAGATGAGGGCGTAGATGTTGTTCAGCGTGTTGAGCAGGAAATGGGGATTGAGCTGGTTGCGCAGGTTCTTCAGTTCGGCCTCCATGCGGCTCTTCTCGGCGGCTTGCAGGGCCGACTCGTTCTGCTTCCACCTCATGCTGAGGCGGATGGCAGCGCTCAGTCCGGCTATGAGGGCCAGCGAGCAGGCGTCGCGCAGCACGAACATCCAGCGCGGAGGGCCCGGCCGGCGGCCGCCTCCAAGCTGGCGCAGCAGGTCGCCATACAGGTACTCTTGCCACACGTGTCCGCCCAGCACCACCAGGGCGATGAGTACGAGGTTGAGCGAGAGGTATTGCTTCATTTTGCCCCGGAAAAGGTAGCGGGGAATGAGCAGGAAGTAGTTGACGTAGAACGTGATGAGGAACGACAGCGGCATGATGAGGGCGTGCCCCGCATAGTCGCGCCAGTCTATGTTGGCCCCGCTGCGGTTTATCATCAGGAAGGGGAAGCCCAGGGCGATGCCCCAGCCTATGACGTGTATCAGTATCCCCACCGTGCGGGGGTGTCGGTCAATGCTGTCTTTCATCATATCGTTGCAAAGTTAATTATTTTAAGTAACTAATCATATTTAGTTATATGATAAATGGGAATTTAGTTGTGTGTTTACGATGGCACGCAGATGACGCAGACGGGCGCAGATGACCGCAGATTCTTAAGGGCTGCGCCATGTATCTGTCATTCTGTTTTCTATGACTTGCGCAAGTATTTTATATTTTTTATCCACCGTCATGCGGCG
>CASELH010000064.1 GCA_949288715.1 uncultured Bacteroides sp.
AATTCTGCCACGACGTTTTATAATCCCACTCTCATAGAGCAGCGCCTCCGTGAGAGTGGTTTTTCCCGAGCCATCATTGCCAAGCAAAGCAATGTTTTTGATTTCATTCGTCTGATATACTTTCATGATATGTCAGTATTTAAGAGTGAATAATTCCGGCACTCTGCGTGCCGCTTAACTTTAATGGGGCGCAAATTAGCCATTTCAGGCAAGAAAAGCAACAAAACAGACAGTGTTACTAAACTATGTTTTTCAGCATACGCTGTTCTCTATAAGCAAGTGGCTATCTCCTCCATACCTTTCCTTCCCTTGGCCGGCACCTCGTCCGTCAGCGGATAGCCTATCAGGATAAGGGCTACCGGCCGGCGGCCTTCCGGAAGCTGCAGCACCTGCGTGCACCGCTCCACGTCGAAATTGCACACCCAGCAGCTACCCAACCCTTGGGCGGCGGCAGCCAGGCAAATATGTTCCACGGCAATCGCCACGTCGATGTCGGCATGATTCTTCCCGTCGGCAGAGCGCACCCACGCCTGCCCGTCGTCGGCACACGCCACAATGCACAACGGAGCCTGCGCAAACCACTCGCGGGCATAGCAAGCGTCTAAAGCCCGTTTCACTTCAGCCCCCTGCACTACGTAGAAGTGCCAAGGCTGCTTGTTCACCGCCGAAGGCGCCAGGCGGGCACACTCCAGCACATACTCCAACTTTTCCTTCTCTACCTCCCGTGCCGAATACTGGCGCACGGAATGGCGCAACTTTACCAATTCTAAGAAATCCATATTTTTTCTTTTTACAATGCACACAAACAACATCCTGCTTGTATGCACAAAGTTAAGAAAAATATGAAACGCTATCCCCACAGCTTCTTCTTTTTATATTTTCCTAACACCCGCCCATTCCTAACACCCGCCCAGCACAAGACTTACGCCACAGCAGGGTTTCTTATCCAGATATTGAAGCTACGGAATCACGCATTTAGTTGACGAATTAACAAGCAAACGAGGTTACAAGGACGGTGAAACCATCCTACTATGCTTAAGAAGATGTGTCAAAGCCTATGAACACTTTCAAAATGTTATATATTAGGCGCGGATTACGCGGATTTCACGGATTAAAAGTATTCGTAGAATCCGCTCTGTCATTCCTGCCACTTCAACCACCGTGCTTCGCCTTAATCTCGCTTTCAAAACCCACTTGCTATTGAAAAATAGCGAGAATTTAGTGAAACATTTTGTGCTTAAGGGTAAAAGCTATATCTTTGCAGCATTAGAACCTGCCAAGCCTCTTAACAATGCTCAAATCGGCGGGTCGTTTTTTTATTATACCTATATGAAAGCAAGTTTCACCAAACCATATTCTTCTCCGGGACAAATCATCCAGATACTCAAGCTACGTGGTATGCTTATAGATGACGAGCGGAAAGTTGAGAACTATCTGATGAATATCGGCTACACCGTCTTTCTGCCTACATTTATCCGTTCTATAAAATCCCAAAGAGTGACTTGCGACTAAAAGAGGGAACAACATTCGAGCAAGTCTTGACGCTTTACCGCTTTGACAAGAAGCTGCGTATTCTCCTCTTTAATGAGATAGAAAAGATAGAAGTGGCCATCCGAAGCGTATTGGCGAATATAGGATGTCAAGAACTTGGTGATAAGTATTGGATAACAAAAGCTGAGTATTTTGCCAACGCCGAGAAATTCAATCAGACGCTGGCCGTCATAGAAAAGGAACTTGCATCAAGCAAAGAAGATTACATTGAGGATTTCAGGCGCAATTATATTGAAAGCTATCCTCCGGCATGGATGATAACCGAAGTCTTATCTTTCGGCAATCTGAACTACATTTACTCCAACATAGCGAGTAACAGGCTGATGAAACACATTGCTGATTATTTCAGTTTGAAACCGCAGGTATTCACTTCGTGGCTAACCGTACTTGCCAATCTCCGCAATATGTGCTGCCATCATGCAAGAATTTGGAATAGGGATTTTATGCTCAATCCGGCAGAGCCTCGTAAAATTTCAAATGCTTGGATAGAAACATCGCGGATAGACAAGAAAAAGTTATTTTACCGTCTGTGCATTATCCGATATTTTCTTGTTTCAGTTTCGCCAAACAACAATTTCGATTTTAAGCTTGCAGACCTTCTGTCAAGATTCCCATCAATAGACCTCACGGCAATGGGATTTTGCCAAGATTGGAAGAATGAACCTTTGTGGAAGTAAGTGATTATAGGCTTGTAAGCGTGTAAAAAGGGCACTAACAACTTTGCTGAAAGTACCACACTGCGCGGTTGCGGATAACCTGATAATAGATGCTGCCCACCTTGCCGCTTGTGGCGGATGGGCGGAATTTCACTTTGATGGATGTCATTCTCTTTGAGTTTTCTTGTTTGGAATTGGAAAAACTGTATATACATTTTTATATTGCGTCATTTCTTCTCTAACATCAATTAATATTTACATGAAAAATCTTGATTATTCGTTTTTCCTTACAAAAACAATTCTGAAAAACGTCCGTAATATTCTATAATCCAATACATTAATGCAACAACTACTCCCCAACTACATACCACCTCCGTATCTCCTCCTTACCAAGTCCTTATCAAGTCCTATTATCCTTCGGCGTATAGGAAAGGAGGTGGACCGTAGAAAATACGGACATGTCCGGGAGGAAATAGGGAGATGGAGGCCTCCGGAATAGGCGTTTTTGTAAACATTTCACTCTTCCGTACTCATTTCTCAGAGGGGGATGCCATCCCAAAGTTCAAATGAGCCGTGGGCTACTCTTACCCTCTCCTCCTTAGGTTTCCTATTCCCTCCCACCCGAAACGCATTTGCTCCGCTTTCCCTTCGCCCCTATAAAGCGAAGCATGAACGAAGGTGGAGAAAAGCAGAAACCTGCCGGATACGCACAATTTATTCCGGCGGGGCATAAAAAACAGATAACATTATTGCTTTTTTGCTTGTTTTATATTAAATTGTTTTGTACATTTGCCGCAGAATTAAAAAACATATGTCTAATCCCAAAAAACACTAACGCCTATGAGAAGCTATATATAAGTCTATTCTACGTTTATCCACAATTTAACTTTCGTGTGCGAGAACATTCTTTTTTATTCACCATAAAACACATTATGCCTATGAGACATGAACTGCAATTATTCATCTTTTAACTTTTTTCCGCTTTGTGATGCGGATTTTCGTGTGCGATAACGAAACCGATTATTAATCAAACAACTAATAAATGTAACATGAAAAAAAACAACTTATTCTACTGCTGGATGCTCATTGCCGCGGCTGCAGGATTCACTGCGTGCCACGACGACGAGACCAAAGAATTTCACGACACGGGCTCCTGCCGGGTTGTCTCCTTCGAAGGGCCTGAGGCGGCCTATATGGGAGACAGCATCGAGTTCAGCTTCCAGGTGGAAGGCAGCGGCATCCGGCTTAACCAGACAAAGATTCAACTGTATTACGGCGAAAGCATCGTTTCCGAGCGGTTTGTGCTGACCCCTGAAAGTGGAGCCTACACCGGCAAGCTGCTCATCCCCTTCATGCAGGATATGGCCGACGGGGAAGTCAGCCTGAAGCTGCGCGTACAAAACGAGCGCTTTGCCAACGCTGTGGCCGAAAAGACCATCACCGTGACCCGCCCGCAGTTCGACAAACTGGTGCTGACAGACACCGAGGGCAACACCTACGACATGCTACCCACCGGTAACCCGTATGAGTACAGCGTGACCGATGTTTTCCCCAGCGAGCTGTATGCCACGATAGAGGCGCCTAAATACGGGGAAAATGGCAATGCCATTGTGTTTGGCAGCTCCGACGGAAAGATTACTAACGGAACGACTTCGGCTATCAACTTCACGTCGGACATTGACGGGCTCTACACCGTGACGTTCAACACGCTCACCTTCGAAGGCACGCCGTTTATCAAATTTGCCCTCAACGATGTAGAGTTCGAGAAGATAGATGAAACGCACTCCAAAGTAGACATGATGCTGAAGCAAGGGCAGGACATCAACATCACCGGCCTGAAAAACGACTATGCCAACTATTGGGTGAACCCGGCTTTCTTCCGCAAAGTGAAAGGCACCGACGGCAAGACCCTGCGCTTCATGGGCCGCGACGGCGCCTACCGCGTGACGGTGGACAAGAGCCTGAAGTACTTCCGCGTGGAGGTGATGAAAGATGACTTCAGCGCCGTGGGTGTGCTGCCGGGCGAAGACGTCATCTGGGCCAACGGCAATGGCGACATCGGCCAGCCTTCTTTCAGCAAGAACGGTGTCAACTGGTCTACCGGCGACAAGGTCATCTGCCTCGCCCCCCTGGGAGGCGGCAAGCACCAGCTCATTCTGGAGGCCGGAGCCACCATTAAGTCCAACAGCGTGAACTTCAAGTTCTACAACCAGAAGGGATGGGGCGGCGAGTTTACTGCCGACAAGATTTCCATAGCCGACGGAAGCAGTTGGTTCCGCGTGGACACCCAGGAGAACGGCAACATCAAGGCCGGCAGCACTTCGCTGCAAGACGGTAAGTTCTACGTCATCACCCTGGACATTTCTGAAGATGCAAACAAGGCCAAGATGTCCGTGGAAGAAGTGGACGGCTTTGAAGAAGTAGACCCGCTTCCCGCCGAAGAAGGCAATGAAGCACCTGCCGAATGAATTTAACACCATAAACAACTGAAGATTTATGAAAAGCATTATCAGTAAAAACAAGTATCTCATAGCGTTGCTCGGCTTGTCGGCCATTGGGTTGCAAGCCCCTGCGGCAGCTGCGCCCGCAGCCAATGAAGCTGCCGGGGTAGAAGCCGTGCAACAGAAAGAACAAAAGACAATCACCGGCCTCTTGACCGACAGCAACGGCGACCCCATCATCGGCGCCACCGTCATGATAGTGGGCACCACGCAGGGCGCAGCCACCGACATAGACGGACGCTACTCGCTGAAAGCCAGCGTAGGCGACGAACTGGAGTTCCGCTACATCGGTTACGTCACCACCACCCGCCGCGTCACCAAGGACAGCAACGTCATCAACGTACGCATGGAGATGGATGCCGTCTCTCTGGAAGACGTAGTCATCGTGGGCTACGGCCAGCAGAAGAAGGAAAGCGTGGTAAGTTCCCTGTCGTCCATCGGTCCGGCCGAACTGAGCGTGAAAACCCGCAGCTTGAGCAACAACATCGCCGGCAAGATTTCCGGCGTGATAGCCGTGCAACGTTCCGGCGAGCCCGGTTGGGACGATGCCTCATTCTGGATTCGCGGCGTAAGCTCGTATGCCGGCGGCACCGACCCGCTTATCCTGGTGGACGGCGTGCCCCGCGACATGAACGACATCGATGTGGATGAAATAGAGACCTTCACCGTGCTGAAAGATGCCGCCGCCACAGCCGTCTATGGTGCCGAGGGTGCCAACGGCGTTGTGCTAATTACCTCCAAACGTGGTAAGACGCAGAAGACGGAAGTGAACTTCTCTGCCCAATATGGTATTGCCACTCCCACCCGCGTCCCTGACCTGATGAGCTCTTACGACTACCTCAGCCTGTTCAATGAAGCCAGCTGGAATGACAAGGGCAACCCGTCAGTAGGTTTCGTGGCACCCGTAAGCGATGAGTTGCTGGAGAACTACCGCCTGGGCGTAGACCCCGACCTCTACCCCAACACGGACTGGATGGACATGCTGCGCGACCACACCAGCAACCAGCGTTACACCATCAACTTCCGGGGCGGTGGCGAGAAGGTGCGCTTCTTCGTATCGGGCGCCTACTACCATGAAAACGGTATTTATAAGAAGAACCCGAATCCCATCGTAGAGTCCGACGTAAACTTCGAGCGCTTCAACCTGCGCTCCAACGTAGACTTCGACCTGAGTAAAACCACCCGCATGTCGGTCGACATGAGCGGCCAGTACATCAACCGCCGGGCTCCGAGCAAGACGGCTTCCGAAATCTTCAACGGCATGACCTTGATGCCTGTGCACCTCATCCCGATGGTTTACTCCGACGGCACGGCTTCCGAGCACCCCGAGTCGGATAATTCAGGTCTAAGACAGAATCCTTACAACTTCTTGTACAACAGTGGTTACAGCAAGTCGTGGGAGGCCACCATACAGACCAAGGTGACCTTGGAGCAAGACTTGGACTTCATCACCAAAGGCCTCTCCATCAAGGGTAGCGTCAGCTTCGATGCCCGCTACGGACAGTACATCAACCGCACGATGAGTGCCAACTCATTCTATGCCACCGGGCGCGACGCGCAGGGCAACCTCATCTTCACCCAACGCAATGCCGGGTCGGCCTTAAGCAACCCCAGCGCTGCCGACAGCCAGGGCGAAAAGAACATCTATCTGGAAGCCTCGCTGAACTATAACCGCGTCTTCAACGACGTGCACGACGTGACAGCCATGCTGCTCTACAATCAGAAGGACCATCAGCTACAAAACAACGTTTCCGGCCTCGACCTGCTGCCCTTCCGCACGCAGAGCGTGGTGGCACGTGCCTCTTACAACTACGACAACCGCTACACTCTTGAGGGCAGTATGGGTATGACGGGCTCCGAGAACTTTGCCGCCGGCCACCGCTGGGGCGTGTTCCCCGCCGTGGGCGTGGCTTGGTTCATCAGCCATGAAGACTGGTTTGAGCCGCTGCTCACATCCGTCAACAAGTTGAAGCTGAGAGCCTCCGTCGGCCTCACGGGTAATGATGATGTGCCGGGCGGACGTTTCCCCTACCTGGAAAGCATGAATCAGGGTGCAGGCGGCATCAACCTCGGTATCAGCAGTGTATCCAACGGAAACAACCAGAACTGGATGGGCAACCTGGCCGAACAGTATGCCGCAGCCCCGCTGCTGAGCTGGGAGGTGGAACGCAAAATCAACGCCGGTTTCGACCTTGGCTTGTGGGAAGGCCGCATAGACATCTCGGCCGACTACTTCAGCAACCGCCGTAAGGACATCCTGATTAACCGTAAGACGGTGCCCACCATGGCCGGTCTGCGCAACGGCCCGCGACAGAACTTCGGTATTGTGACCAACAAGGGTATCGATGGCAACATCACGTGGAAAGAGCACTTCGGCAAGTTCAACGTGCAGCTGCGCGGAAACTTTACCTACACCAAGAACAAGGTGGTAGAGTATGACGAAATTCCACCTTTGTATGCTTACCAGCAATACACGGGGCACACCATCGGCACCTCCCTGCTCTATGTGGCCGAAGGCCTTTACACTCCGGACGATTTCGACATCACACGCGACCCGGTAACCGGAGCAGAGAGCTATACGCTGAAAGCAGGCATGCCCAACCCCGGTGCTAACGTGGCCCCCGGCGACATCAAGTACAAAGACTTGAACGGCGACGGCGAGATCAACGGCTACGACCGCACGTACAACCACGGCTTCGGCACGCAAGACCCCGAAATGGTGTACGGTATTGCGCTCGACATGGAGTACAAGGGATTCTTTGCCGGCATCTTCTTCCAGGGCAACAGCGGCACGTCGGTCAACCTGATGGCCAAAGCCTCCAACTTCATGCCCTTCAACCAGGGCAAGGACGCCTCGTCGGCACGTATGGAAGCCATGTCGCGCTGGACGGCATCCAATCCTTATAACCAAGATGTACTGTATCCGCGCCTCCACTCCAACGAATTCTCTTACAACCTGTACGAAAGTACGTGGTGGTATCGCGATGCCAGCTTCATCCGCCTGAAGAATGTGGAGTTCGGCTATCAGTTTAACCGCAACCAGCTGAAGAGATTGCGTTTGGAGAACGTACGCCTCTACGTGCAGGGCAGCAACCTGGCCGTATGGGACGATGTGAAGTATTGGGACCCCGAACTGGGCAACGCCAACTCTGGCGCACAATACCCCTTGTCGCGCACGTGGACCATGGGTGTAGAAGTAACCTTTTAAAACATTGAACAGATATGAAACTTAAAACATTAGCATACTCCTTTTTGATTGCCGGAAGCGCGCTTTGCGCCACGACCTCTTGCTCTGACTACCTGGATGTTTCCGGCGAAATGAATGAAAACCTGACGATGGACAAGGTTTTTGAGAATCCGGGCTACACACGCGACTGGTATGGCAACATCTACCGCTGCCTGTCGGAGTTCTCGGAGACGGGTTCTGAGTCGAACGCGTTCAAGAATCCCTGGTCCAACATCTGCGGCGAGATTTCATCGCAACAAGGGCCTTCCAAAGACGTCATGACAGCCGGATACACGGCCAGCACGGCACAGTTCCACCGCTGGACCGACCTGTACAAGTACATCCGCCAAGCCATGATTTTCATCCGCGATGCCAAAGACGAGGGCGTGGGCTCCGACCAAGACGAGCTGACCCCGGCACAGATTGCGCGCATGAAAGATGAAGCGCGTTTCCTCATGGCATACAGCTATTTCTCCATGTTCGAGCTGTATGGTCCGGTGCCTATTGTGGAAACGATAGACGATGCCGCCTATCCGGAAGTAACAGACTACAAACGCCCCACAGTGGACGCTATGGTCAACTTCATTGACGGCATCCTGGCCGACGTGTTGAGCCGCGACAACCTTCCGGCTTCTGTTATCAACAGCAACAACAATGGCAACTACGACTTCAACCTGAACGAAGTGGTACGGCCTACCAAGATTACCGCCATGGCTTTGCGCGCCAAGCTGTGGGTGTATGCCGCCTCCAAGCTGTTCAACGGCGGCTGGGATAAAGCCATGGAGCTGAAGACAGCCGATGGCGAACAGATGTTCCCGGCCTACAGCCGCGACAAGTGGGTGAAGGCCAAAGAATGCCTGGAAGACCTGCTGACCGCTTGCGAAGCTGCCGGACACACGCTGTACACCGTGACGGTGAACGGTGCCAACCAGCCCGACGAGTCTGTGTATGAATTGTTCCAGGTGTACAACCAGGAAATTCTGTGGTGCAGCACCGAAAACAGCTACAGCGACCAGTACAAGATGGAAAAGCGCACCAACCCGCGCGACGTGAACGCCTGCTACGGCACCATTGGCCCGACTCAGGAGTCGGTAGACATGTTCTTCACAGCCAACGGACTGACCATAGATGAAGACCCCGAGTATAGCGAGAACTCGCTGGTAACCGTCTACAACCCCACTTACAACAATGGCGAGGGCAAGGACGATGCCAACATCTTCAGCATGTACTCCAACCGCGAACCGCGCTTCTATGCCGACGTGATGTATCAAGGCAAGAGCTGGTTCAACAAGAACTTCAACAACGGCCACCCGGGCTACTTCGTAGACTTCAGCGTGAACGGCGGCGCAGGCCCTGCCTCGCAAGACACCCCGCTGGTAGGCTACATGTTGCAGAAGTTTAAAAACCGCACCGTGAACCACGCTTCGGGCGACACGCAGGTATGGAAGCGCGTGTCCATCATCTACCGCTTGGCAGAGTTCTACCTGTTCTATGCCGAAGTGCTCAACGAGTTGGACCCCAGCGACGCGCGCATCATCGAATACCTAGACTATGTGCGCGAACGTGCCGGCATTCCTACCTACGCTGAATTGGCAGCCGAAGGCATCAAGGACATCCGTGGCGACTATGACAAACAGTTCGATGCCATCCAGCGCGAACGCTTTGTCGAGCTGTTCTGCGAAGGCCAACGTTACTTCGACATCCGCCGCTGGATGATTTGCGGAGCCGGACAAGCTGCCGACCAGACCCGCTTCAGCGGCATGAACGAGTACGGCACCACCGACGTGGCCATCGGCCAAATGGGCTCGTTCTACAACCGCACCGTCATCGAAAACCGCATCTGGGACGACCGCATGTACCTCTATCCCATCGACCACGACGTTGTGGCCTTGGCACAGGGACTGATTCCGCAAAATCCCGGTTGGTAACCAATAAGCGCACGCTGCGCTTTTCATGAAGAATGAAGAACGAAGAATGAAGCATTCTCCGCAAGAGGCAGAGGGCACAAACGCCATTCTTTGTTCTTCATTCTCTTTTAATAAAATATTTCACCAAGCGGAAGCAGCCTAAGTCCGGCCTACTTTCCGCCCGCCAATTCTCCAGTTAGGAAACAGATATTTCCCGGTTAGGAAAAACTCATTTCCCAGTTAAGAGAGCAAATAGTTACTGTGCACGTGAAAAAACGGATTATGCAGATACAGAAAATAAAATTACAAAAGATACTTCCTTGCGGGATAGCCTTGTTGCTTTGCCTTGCTTTGTGCTCCACTTTCGTACGCTATGGAGCCAACGACAGTTATTTCTTGCTCTTTCCCTTCTCGGTAGGGACGGCAGCAGTCTGTCTGTCGGCACTATTACTGTCGCTTAAACGCAAGCACGCTTGCTTCCGCTTTACGTGGGCCGATGGCTTGCTGCTGTTTGCCGCCGTATGGTATGCCGTGCGCTACGACAACACGCTGCACCTGGCCGACTGGAAGGTCATTTACGCTGCTCTATTGCTCTGCCTGTGGTTTGCCGCACGCATCATTTTCGCTACGGGTGTATTGAAAAACAACCGGTTCTTCTCCTTCTGCCTGGCCCTGGCAGGATGCGTGCTGGCCGGTTGGGGCTTACTGCAACTCTACGGCTTTCTGCCGTCCAACCACTACCTTTACCGCCTCACCGGCCCTTTCTTCAACCCCGGCCCTTACTCCGGTTATTTGGCCATGCTATTGCCCGTGTGCCTTCACGGTTGGCTGGCGGATACCGGTAACCGCCGCTATGCTTGGATGGTAGCCTTCGCCTTGATGTTCTGCATCCTGCCCGCTGCCATGAGCCGCTCGGCCTGGGTGGCCATCATCGTCAGTCTGCTATGGGTGTTGGCCCGGCAAAAAGGTTGGTTTGCTGTTGTGAAAAAAGCCTTGCGGCACACACCCGGCCAGACGGTTTCAATCACCATGGCGGGAATGCTGGTCATCATTGCCGCCGGGTTGTTGCTGTTCCAACTGAAACCCGACTCTGTGCGTGGCCGCATCCTCATCTGGAAAAACACCTGCCAGGTAGTTGCCGAACGACCACTGACGGGCTACGGCCCCGGAACTTTCCAACGCGAATATGGCAAAGCGCAAGCCGCCCATTTTGCCTCCGGAGAAGCCACACCTGCTGAAGAGCGGGTGGCAGGCTACGCCGAATATGCTTTCAACGACTACCTGCAGCTCCTCGTAGAGGGCGGCCTCATCCTCCTACTTCCCCTGTTGGCGGCAGGCATCTATGTGTTCCGCCAAGGCATGCGCAGGCGGGAAGACGGTTTTTGCGGTGCTCTGATGGCCTTTGCAGTCTTCGCCCTCTCGTCCTATCCGTTGCAGATACTTCCGTTCGGCATGCTTTTAGCCGTATTGGGGGCAGCTTGCATCGGGGCGCAGCCCTATGAAAGGCGTGCTGAGAGAAACAGCTTTTTCCGCCCCGCCCTTCAATGCCTGCTCTCCCTGCTATGTCTGGCTGGTAGCGGCCTGGCGGTGTGGAAGCTACACGGCTTGGCGCACCTTGGTTATCAATGGTATGTGGCCAACTCCCTATACTACAGCCAGCTGTACGAAGATGCCGCCCGTAGCTATGAGGCCATCTACCGTCCTCTGTGCTACCATCCGGAGTTCTTGAAAAACTATGCCGGTGCCCTCAATGCCGAGGGCAAACCCTTAGAGGCCTGCCAAGTGTTGAATCGCGCCCGCATGGTAAGTTGCGACTTCAACATACTCAACGCGCAAGGCCGCTACTATCAGTCTGCAAAGCAATACCAAGAAGCTGAGCAATGCTTCCGGCAATCGCTGCTGCTGGCACCGGAAAGGCTATACCCCTACTACTTGCTGGCCAAACTCTACAACGAGCCCGGCTACTTAAACATAGAAAAAGCAAAGCAGATGGCTAAGATTGTCCTTACCAAAGCACCGAAAGTCCATTCAAGGGCCGTGGATGAGATGCGGGAGGAAATGAAGCATTTGCTGAGCCGTTAAACAACTTAATCATTAACATTTAAAACTTTAAACAACAAATGAAAAAGAAACATTTCATCTTCGCTGCCGTTCTATTGGCAGCTTGTGCAATGAATGTAAGAACCGTGCTGAACACGGAGCATTCAAGTGATTTAATGGCAACTTCGCTTGCCGCAATTGGAGAAGGTAATCCCAATGAGGGAAGCGGAAATGAAGGAAGTAGTGGAATACAAATAGAATGTCAGACAATAGTAGTTGATTCATATGAACAAACTGCAAGTTGTATGCAATGTGGACGGATTCATACAGTTTCAATATGGGAATCTACTGACTGTAATCGAGGAGTATTTAGTTTTTGTTACCCAGGATATAAAATAAAATACTTAAATTGCGATAAAACTATTAACAGCATAACAGACGTGACAAATCAATCATCCTGCACAATATTCTAAAAAATACATGCTCAATTTTCTTGATAAAAGTTTGATTTAACACTTTATAATTACGAAATGAATAAAGCGACAAACAGCATTATTAAGAAAGTTGAGCATAATAAAAATGATAAAAATAAGTAATTAGCAAAATTTTAACAAATGAATAAAATCTATTCGCTCATATTCATACTAGCGTTATTAGCATGTAGCAATAACAAGGAAACATATTTTGAGACTACGAAAAATGTGTCTGCTACCATTCACAATGACAGTTTATATGTTATAAATCTGGATACAGCACAAGCAAGAGACATCCGTTTTTCTGAACTTTTCTCAAAAGTTCATTATATCCCATTGGAAACTAATGAACGATCACTTATTGGAAGAATCAATCAAATATGTGAAAAAGGCGATACCTTGTTCATCTTAGATGGAATTATAGCAAAAAAGGTTTATGCTTTCAATAAAAAAGGAAAATTTTTATTCCAAGTAGGCGAAAGGGGAAATGGCCCTGGAGAATACCTTACTCCAACCACCATTGGCATAAATGGACAAAATTTTTACATCTATGATAGCGGTAAAAAACAAATCTTATTCTACGACCTTTATACTTCAGATTTTTCACATGCATTTAAACTCAATCTTCAGACTGAGAATAGATATGTAGCATTATTTAACGGGGAAATTTATTCTGATGCTTATGACTTTAATAAAACTAATCCTTTTTTAATTCAAAGCATTGACTCCATAACAGGTAAAAGTTCTCAGCAATGGCTTGTCACTAGAAGTTATAATTTAGGTATAGCCGATCCTCATTTCTTTACAGGAGAGATATTTTTCTATCATACACCAACAGGACTAAGGTATCATCAAATGTTTACAGATACAATTATACAAATTAATCAGAAAGGAGTATCGCCCTATGCCTGTTTACACACTAAGAATTGGGTGAAACGCGAAAATTTGACCGAATATATAGAAGGTCGAACAACCCCCAATCATTTAATGATTTCAGGAATTTATAACATACACAACTACGTAGAATGGGGAAAATATCTGTCTTTCGCTTTCAGTATCAAAAATTATTATCAAGTAGTTATATACAACAAAGAAAAACGTCAATTCCTCCTCACGAAAGATGTATGGATTGATGATCTTGTATTCAAAAATGATTTTAAAAATATACGAAGTATTCCGATTCTTGGAAATGAAAAAGGCCTATATGCTTATATACATCCAATGGAAATGTATAATTTCACAAATGCAGTTAGGCAAGGGTTAGTACACATCCCTAAAGAAGAAAAAAATATTTTTGAAAATCTACAAGAGGATAATAATCATATAATAATTTATTATGAATAAAAACTATATCATACTTGCTTTAATATTGTTAGTTACTGGGCTGATTATAGTAAGTACAAACAACATCAAGCAGAAGATAATTATAAAAAAACAGTGCCAAATTATGACTAAACAAGCACAAAATTCGTTCCTTGTCAAAGAAGCTCTCTTCCATCAAGTAGCTCTATATAAAAACGACAACAGTATTAACTGCTTAGAAGCACTAATTTGTGAAAGGACATCCAACACGGAGCCAATATTAATCTATCGTTTTCCAATCAATATGTGCCAATCTTGCATTGATTCCGATTTTGGCTACTTAAAAGAATATTGCAAGTTAACAGGTATGAATAACATTTTACTGCTACCTTCTAATGAACACTACCGCGATGGACAAATTAGAATGAAAAGCCTATGCAGTAATTATCAGTACTTGGCAGTAGAAGATAGTATTTCTCCATTACCTATTGATAATAACGGAATTTCATCCCGTTTTTTTGGCATATTAGACATTGATGGACATATAAAGGAGATATTCTTTCCGAGCTTAGGAAATATGGTAACTGGTTATTACTTCCAATATATCCACGATAAATATCCACAAAACAGATAATTTGATTCTTAGTAACCCAAATAAGGCATAATGAAAATCATCTATGCATAAGAGTTTATATAGAATAAGGAACAGGGCTTATGATTATCAAAGCCCTAAACCTTATTCGGTATATTGTCTAATTTACAACAATTTAATGATATGAAATACATCATTTTCTGCGTAATCAGCATCACATTATTCATATCTTGCAATAAGTCTATCCAAACTACAGGAACTTTGGAAGTCATTCCTGTGCAAGTGGAAAACGCCACAGAGCTGGACATCAGTCAGGCAAGGTTGATTCCGCTGGAGACCAACGAATCTTCTTTGCTATATGACATCAATTCACTCGACATACTGAATGGAAACTATATCATACAATCCCGTAAAAAAGTATTAGTCTTTGACTCTATAGGAAACTTTCTGTACAAGGTAGGAAGCATTGGGCAAGGGCCGAAAGAATATACATCTCTCAGTTCATTTTTCATAAAGGATTCGGAATTATACTTCCATGACAGCAACATACAAAAAATTCGCGTTTACAATCCACAAGGAGACTATCTTCGCTCCATTACTCCACTTCCAAAAAATCCGGAAGACTCTTTGAAACGCTATATACCCGGCAATATAATTCCTTTTGGTAAAGACAAATACCTTGTCAAGCCAATGTATGTCTGGCAGTCGACCGATACACCGGTTGCTATGGTCTACGACGCACAGTTCAATCCTCTTTACAAAATAAAAGGATTGTACCAAAATACAACCATAACGCTGAAGGCAGCTTTTGCTTACTCCCCGGAGGGAAAAGAAGAAGCCATTTGCTGGAAATTAATGAACGATACCATCTACCGCTTGGAGCACCAAACCTTTGTTCCCAAGTATGTGCCAGACTTTGGCGAACATTCCATTCCCCAAAGTATAAAGCAGGGGAAAAGCGTAGATGAACTTCTCCAAAAATCAAATAATCCGGAATTCATCGCCCGCTATGCTGCATTGGTAGGCTATGGACATTACGATGAAGACCATCTTTACTTCACTTTTGTCTATAATCGGGCTGCTTATTTAGTCATCTATAACACCGAAAACAAACAAACGACATGCTACGGCCTTCCTCACAGACTGCAAGACCACTACCGATTGGAAACTTTCCTCAAAGTGACCGACACACACATCTACCTCGCCCTGGATCCTAAGGATGGTAGTGAAGATAACCCCAGTTTGCTTGTATTCAACAAAACAAGTCTTGTTGAATGATTGTGTAATACAACTCATTTGCTATTAAAGATGACAAAATATATGCGGCAAATTATGAAACATCCAGCATTCAAATATTAGATATACCCAAAGAATAAACATTTACATATAGGAACTACTTAGTCCAATGAAAACAATTCTTTTCCCTCTCTGCATCCTTCTACTACTACCAATAGGATGCGCAAATTCGCCACAAGCGACCAATAAAAAAGAAAGCATAACGACCATCACCATCGACTGGGACAATGTGCAAGACACCTACGACTACTCTGCTCTGATGGAAGACAGCCTGCTGGTGGTGCCTCTGGAGTTTCGCGACGACTGCATCATCGGAGAAATCACCTACATGGCGTATGACGACAGTCTGATTTACATTGCCGACCGGAAAAGCCAAGCGGTCTGCATTTTTGGCCTTGACGGAAAGCTACGCACCAACCTGCATGCCTATGGCGAAGGACCGGAAGAATACCGGCACCTCACGGCTTTCACCCTCTACCATGGAGAGATGATAATATTCGACCTGCTTGGCCGGAAACTACTTGCTTACGACCAGCAAGGACACTTCCTGCGAAGCATAGATGCTTCCCAACTGTGGGCAAACGAGCTTTTTACCTTAGGGAACGACCTCTACTTAGCCAATGAAGGCGCATTTCATTACCAAGACCAAGACTACCATCTGTTCGCCATCGATGTAGAACAGATGGAGGAGGAGCCGGAACCACTCTTGCCCGGCACCGGTTATCAAGGAGGATGGGGCACAGGGCACCCCTATTGCACACTGGGAGACGAAGCCCTGTTTACCCCTTTCCCTTACGAGACACTTTACCTCGTAAAAGACCGGGAGGTGCAACCTGTCTATCGGGTGGATTTCGGAAAAAGACGACTACCTAAAAAATATATCTACAATCCGGAATACTTGGAAGCCCTCCATATTGCAATCAAAGAAAATTATGTCATCGGCCTGGCCAGAATAGCACAATCAAGCCGGTTTCTCTTTTTAAATTTTGGCGATGCGAACTCATCGTATACCTGCATTTACGACAAGAAAACAGGACAGCAAGTAGTAGCCAAACAGCTGGTTTCAGCGAAGAAAGGACCGATTCGCTGGGCTTCCGGTGTGATAAGCAACGGATTCCTCTTGCAAGCCTTAACAGCAGAATATTGGGAAGTAGCCCGGAGAGTAGGACAGAGTTCAGATTTCCAGAACATTGGTTACAACAACCTGCGGCAAGCCTTCACAGAATACTTAAAGAAAGGAACGGATGAAGTGAATCCGGTGATACTGATACAGAAGTTAAAAGAATAATCCTTGCCGCTTCATTCTATCCTGATTGTATACCAAAGGAGTTGGTTAGGAGAAAAAACTAGAACGGAATTGTAATCTATTATTATAAGATGAAAAATTATCGGACTTTTGGAAAACACGTGGCATGGATGCTATTGGGAGGCTTCGCCCTACTACAAGTTTACGTAGCCATCCGGCTTTATTGGGTAACATCGTGCGTGATACCAACCTACTCCATGTCGCCCACGCTGGTGGCGGGGGATTACATCATTGCTTCTTTGCAGATTCCAGGGCGACGCGTTGTGAAGAAAGACCCGGCGCGACCTGGACATTACCGTGTGGAACGCAAGCGAGGCATACGTCCCATACAGACGGGCGATGTGGTGGTGTTCAACTATCCCTATGCACGAAGCGAGGAACAGATGCAGCTGACATGGGACATGTATTTCTGCAAACGTTGCGTTGCCGTACCGGGGGAAATATATCATTGGTACGACAAAGAACGGACAGACAGCGTGTACTTGCCTCGGGAGGGAGAAAGTGTGGCTATCGATATACTAAACCTGCGACATTACCGCCGCTGCATAGAGTATGAAACGGGCAAGTGGCCGCAAGTGACAGACGGGCGAGTAATGCATGCCGACACGATGATGCACAGCTACCGCTTCCGTACAAACTATTACTTCATGCAAGGTGATAATTACAACGACTCTTACGACTCGCGTGCCTGGGGCATTGTGCCGGAAGATTTCATACTGGGTGTAGGACTTTTCACGTGGTTCTCTAAAGAACCCGAGACGGGGAAAATTCGATGGGAGAGGATGTTTAAGAGGATTTAAATGATAATTTATCGGGCTACGCTGTGTGTGCGATGGCACGCAGATGACGCAGACGAGCGCAGATTTACGCAGATTTATTTCTTTTCGTCATGCTGAA
>CASELH010000065.1 GCA_949288715.1 uncultured Bacteroides sp.
ACGCCCGCCGCCGTCGTCCTGCTGGTCCTCCCAGCGTGCCGCCATCTGCGCGCTCTGCACCGTGAAGTTGTACTCCGTCCGCAGGTAGTGCCTG
Source organism: uncultured Bacteroides sp. (assembly GCA_949288715.1). Taxonomy (GTDB): domain Bacteria; phylum Bacteroidota; class Bacteroidia; order Bacteroidales; family Bacteroidaceae; genus Bacteroides. The sequence continues at coordinate 95 of CASELH010000065.1, forward strand.
TTGTAAGCGTCGTTGAGCGTTTGAACGTCTTTCGAGAACTGTTCAAACGGCTTTAGGTTGCCCTGCTCGTCCAGCAGCAAGCCCACCGCCTCCTTCATCTCGTGAAAGGTCTTGAAGCCGGAGAAGACCCCCGCCATGCTGTCCGAGAACTCATTAACAGCTGTCATTTTGCACTATCGTCCTGAGCGCAAGCGAAGAATCTACCGCTTATTTCCGCTGTCGGGAGATGCTTCACTGACGTTCAGCATGACAGAATGATAAGACATTAATACTTTTCGGACAATCTCCCGCGCTTTCCCGGATGTTTCCTATAGGGCAAAAATAAGTGGAGTCTATGGGAGGAAACTCCGGAAACGCTCCGGCCACATTGTCTTGGGCCGCATCCTGCCACGGAATGGACAGAATACCGTCACGGCAACGATTGAACCGATGAAAATGGTTGCGTAAGGGGAAAAAAATGATATAAAATAAAAAAGAGGATATGTCTATTTTGACACACCCTCTTTATAGAAGGAAGCCGCACCGATGATGTGATGAAACTCCGAAAGACATGATTTGAGTGCTCGTCCTCTTTGTAATCCACCGACTCAAAGGTTACCCCGAAGGGCGTGGCCCGCCATTGAGAAGCGAAGCTTGTCTCGGTATTTCATTTTAATTGATGAGTTTCCCGATCCAATCAATGCGGCTGTTATTTCTCAAGACAAAGATATGAAGTTCCTGTGAATAAAACAAGAAAAAATTGCATTTTATCTATCACATCGGCAACAATATTTTCTCCTTCCGCGTAACGAAAGAAAGCGTCTTCCCCTTCTGGAGAAGACGCTTCCCTTCTTATTTTGATTTTAGTAACCTTTAGGCTGCCTTAACCTTAGCAACAATGGCCTTGAAGGCTTCCGGATGATTCATTGCCAAATCGGCAAGAACTTTACGGTTGATTTCAATGCCAGTCTTATGCAGTGCACCCATCAATTTCGAATAAGACATGCCTTCCAAGCGAGCGGCAGCATTGATACGCTGAATCCACAATGCACGGAAATTTCTCTTCTTATTCTTACGGTCGCGATATGCATAAGTCAAACCCTTTTCCCAAGTGTTCTTGGCTACGGTCCATACATTTTTTCTTGCACCGAAGTAACCTCTGGTCAACTTCAGGATTTTCTTTCTTTTTGCTCTAGAAGCAACATGATTTACTGATCTTGGCATAGTTTTACTTGTTTTTGAATGTCAGCGCCCTTACTTCACGTAACGGACTTAAAGCTAATGCATTCGGTTAATAACTTAATACTTTTGGCACACTTTTAACGCATGGCTAAGAGTTCTTTCACTTGAGCCTGGTTGGTTTTGTCTACGAGCGTAGAATAGCACAAGTTTCTTTTCTGCTTCTTAGTCTTCTTAGTCAGAATGTGACTATGAAAAGCATGCTTTCTTTTGATTTTACCCGTTCCGGTAAGAGTGAATCTTTTTTTGGCACCGGAGTTAGTCTTGATCTTTGGCATTTTACTTATTGTTTAATTATTAAATTATATGGCAACGCACTATACCTACGGCGTTACACATTTATTTCTCAGTTTTATTCTTCCGCTTCGGAAGATGTTGCAACAGCAGGTTCACTTTCCACATTCTTGGGCGCCACATTCTTTTTAGAAGCCACCCCCTTCTTCGGAGAAAGTTGAATCGTCATCCGCTTGCCTTCCAATACCGGCATTTGGTCTACCTTGGCATAGTCCTCCAAATCGTTGGCAAAGCGCAACAGCAAAACTTCACCTTGCTCTTTGAACAAGATGGAGCGCCCTTTAAAGAACACATAGGCCCTTACCTTATCGCCATCTTCCAAAAAGCCTTTGGCATGCTTCAACTTGAAGTTATAGTCATGGTCATCCGTTTGGGGGCCAAATCGTATTTCCTTCACATTCACTTTTACCTGCTTGGCTTTTTGCTCCTTCTGGCGCTTTTTCAGCTGATAAAGGAATTTAGAGTAATCAATAATGCGGCAAACAGGAGGCTGTGCATTGGGAGAAATTTCCACGAGGTCTGCCTCATGCTCCTCAGCAAGTCTCAACGCCTGAGCTATCGGATAGACCTTCGACTCTACTTCATCGCCCACAATACGGACTTCTTTGGCACGGATTTGTTCATTAATCCGATGTTGCCCTTTTAAGTTGTCATTCTTCATTCAATAACGTTACTTCCGGTTTGTTTTTCAAAATATTACTTCTAAATTTATCCTTATATCCATACATGCAAAGGAGGTTACAGCATGGCGTGCCGAGAACCTGCCTTTGCAATCGGGCGCAAAATTACCATTTATTTATCATATTCTGAACTTCTTCGCTCATTTTTTTAGCGAAATCTTCATATTTCATAGTGCCTTGGTCGCCTTCACCTTGCTTACGCACGGAGATTTCTTTATTTTCAGCCTCTTTTTCACCTACGACCAGCAAGTAAGGAATATGTTTCATCTCGTTGTCGCGAATCTTGCGGCCTATTTTCTCATTGCGTTCATCCACTATGGCACGAATATCGTATCTCTTCAGATATTGTTGAACTTCATGCGCATAGTCATTAAATTTCTCACTAATGGGGAGAATGACCGCTTGGTCGGGCGTCAACCACAGGGGGAAGCGGCCCGCCGTATGCTCAATAAGCACAGCCACAAAACGTTCCATGGAGCCGAAGGGAGCACGGTGAATCATGACAGGACGATGCTTTTGATTATCGGCACCCGTATATTCCAACTGAAAACGTTCAGGCAAATTATAATCCACCTGGATAGTTCCCAATTGCCAGCGACGACCGATAGCATCCTTCACCATAAAGTCCAATTTAGGCCCGTAGAAAGCAGCTTCTCCATATTCCACTTTTGCTTTCAAGCCCTTCTCTGCACAAGCTTCTACGATAGCCTGTTCTGCCTTTTCCCAATTTTCATCGCTACCTATGTATTTCTCACGGTTTACCTTGTCGCGCAAGGAAATTTGCGCTTCAAAGTTTTCAAACTCCATCGAGCGGAATACAATAGATATGATGTCCATCACGCGCAGGAACTCATCTTTTACCTGATCCGGACGGCAGAATATGTGGGCATCATCTTGCGTAAAGCTGCGCACGCGCGTCAATCCGTGCAACTCGCCACTCTGTTCATAACGGCACACCGTGCCGAACTCGGCAATGCGCAAAGGCAAGTCCTTGTATGAACGGGGCGTGTTCTTGTAAATCATGCAATGATGAGGACAGTTCATGGGCTTCAAGAAGTATTCCTCACCTTCTTCGGGCGTATGTATTGGCTGGAAAGAGTCTTTGCCATACTTAGCATAATGCCCCGAAGTGATGTAGAGCAGCTTATTGCCTATAGGCGGACAGATAACCTCCTGGTAATCGTAACGCGCCTGGATGCGACGCAGGAAGTCTTGCAGGCGCAATCGCAATGCAGCGCCTTTTGGCAGCCACATTGGCAAGCCCTTGCCTACAGTGTCGGAGAACATGAACAGCTCCATTTCCTTGCCTATCTTACGGTGGTCACGCTTCTTTGCCTCTTCCAACAAGGTGAGGTATTCATCCAGCATTTTTTTCTTGGGGAAGGTGATGCCATAAATGCGTGTCATCATCTTGCGGTCTTCCCGGCCACGCCAATAAGCACCGGCCACAGAGGTCAGCTTGATAGCCTTGATAGGCGCCGTGTTCACCAAATGCGGGCCACGGCACAAATCGGTAAATGCACCTTGCGTATAGGTAGTGATATGTCCGTCTTCCAACTCGGAAATCAATTCACATTTATAAGTCTCGCCGCGTTCGCCAAACATCTTCAAAGCATCCGCTTTGGAGATGTCTTTCCGCACCACGGGTTCCTTCTTGGCCACCAACTCTACCATTTTCTGCTCAATCATCGGCAGGTCGGACTCCTTAATGGTTGCCTCTCCCGGGTCTACATCGTAATAAAAGCCGTTTTCAATGGCCGGACCGATGCCAAACTGAATACCCGGATAAAGCTCCTGCAAGGCTTCGGCCAGCAAGTGCGCACTTGTGTGCCAGAAAGTATGTTTTCCTTCTTCATCGTCCCATTTATAGAGAACGAAATCAGCGTCCTGCATAATAGGACGTCCCAAATCATAAGTTTCCCCGTTCACGCCACAAGCCAAAACCTCTTGTGCCAACCGCGAACTGATGCTCTCTGCAATCTGCAGTCCTGTTACTCCTTCGTTGTACTCACGAACAGAGCCGTCTGGAAATGTTATCTTTATCATAATGTTTTGAGTTGTTTCTACTTTCAGCACGCAAAAATAACTAAATCTTTTCTGAATGCCATTATTTTGCCAAAAAATGTTATTCAGGCACGTCCGTAAACCTTTTTATGATATTATAAGCCGAAACGACGCCCAACTCCCCTGCCTTGCTCAAGTCCGAGATGCCCTGCTTATTATTACCCAGGAAAATATGGGTCAGGCCTCGGTTAAAGTAAGCCTCTGCCAGGTTAGGATCCAGTTCTATCGCCTTATCATAGTCTGCCAAAGCGGCACGGTAGTCTTTCAGAACAGACAGTACATTACCCCGATTATAATAAGCATACACAAAGTCGGGTGCCAACTGAATGACGCGGTCCAAATCACCTTTCACCGTTTCATAATCTATGGCCGTAATTTCCGCCTCACGCTTGGCATCGGCAGCCGAAGCAGAAGTACCTCCGTCCATCGCAGCCTCCGCCTTCCGGTATTCCAACTGCTTATAACGCACCAGTGCCCTCATGAAATATGCCGGGAAGAACGTATCATCCAGCAATATGCACTGCGTAAAGTCGTCTATAGAGCTGGTAAGGTCCTGCACCAGATAAAAATCCAGTCCACGCATGAAGCGTTTCTTCGCATCACGGCTGTCATCCACGATATCAGCCGTATGGGCATCCACCAATGCAAAATGATAATGCACTTGCTCCTCTGTCAGCGGTGCTTCCTTATTGGTAATGCGCAGAGGTTTCGGAAATACTTTTTGCCTGTTCAAGTCATCAATATACTTGTAATAGTGTACTTGATGATTCACCTCGCTTTCTTTTTCATAATAAGTCAAGGCATACATCGGCTCCAGTTTAATTACTACATTCCGGTCTTGAACGCGCCCACGGTAATCGCTCTTGTAGCGCTGATCCATTTCCGAATCGTCGGCTATAACTATCTTACGATAATTCTCCATGTTTTTATCCGACTTCTTACGGGTCTTCCCATCGCCGCCGGCGTTTTCATCGCAGTCTGAGTTGTCCGCCACATCCTGCTGTTTACCCGAAGATACTCCATTGCGCCGGTCTATCTGCATCTGCATAATTTTGAATTCATCCTGCTCTGCCCCTTTGATGTCCCCTATCTTCCTACGCGCTTCCGCACGCTGGTAATAGCCGGTAGCAAAGTTGGGATATTCGCTAATTACTTTAGAGTAATCGCTGATAGCACCTTGGTAATCTCCGGTTTGAGCACGCAACACTCCACGATTGAAAACAGCCATCATATTGTCGGGCTCAATCTGCAGCACGAAATCAAAGTCTTCAATGGCCCGGTTGTCATCACCGACCTGTGCTCTCAATATTCCGCGGTTATAATGCCCCAAGAAGTTGTTCGGATCGATAGACAGCGCCAAGTCGTAATCGCTCATCGCACCCCGCAAATTGTTCTGATAGAAACGTGCCAAAGCCCGATTGATGTAATTCCCCGCATTCCGGACACTTAAATGAATTGCCTGGTCCAAATCGTCCTCGGCTTCTTTATATTTGCCCTGCTGCATGCGGACAACGGCTCTGGCTCCCCAGCCATCGGCATCGTAGCGATCCAGCTCAATAGCCTTGTCAAAGTCCTTCAAAGCCTGTATCGTGTCTTTCTGTTCCAACGACACTTCACCCCTAATCAGATAGGCCCGCGTATACCTTGGCGCAATGGTCAGCAGTTTGCCCAAATCATCTTTCGCAGCTTCGTAGTCTTTCTTTTGGATGTGGCATAAAGACAAGTTGTGCCACAGCACCACATTTTCCGGGTCATATTTTAGGGCTTTCCTGTAGTCTTCTATCGCTTCATCAAACTTATTCAAGCGGATGCGTGCCAACCCTCTTATCTGATAAGCCCCCACTACAAACGGATTACGCTCAATCGCTTCATCACAATCGTCTTCCGCACCTTGATAGTCATCCAGATTTATCTTGGCCAAAGCTCTGAAAAAGTAGGGCTCAAACAGATAGGGCTTTGCATTGATTACCTGATTAAAATATTGAATAGAAAGCACATAATCTTCAAAATACAACGCATTGCGGGCAATGGTCATCATCCGCTCCGTATTGATTTGTGCATACAACAATGTAGGCAGCATCAACAAAGCAATCAGTATTTTTTTTATCATTTTACGTCCAAGTAATGCTTGTAAATCAAACAAAAATAATGCTTTCTGCTTATATAGCACGACACGCGGCTTAGTTTTTGAAATCTTTTATATACCATTGACATGGTTTCAAAAAACAACCATCCGCACGAAGCCGGTCATTTCTTCACCACCTTCACTTTATAATCGCAGTGCACTTTTCCTTTGAGCAGAGCATTTAGTTTGCCTTTTATCATCTGTTTACGCAAAGTAGACAAATGGTCTATGAACATCTTGCCCTCCAAGTGGTCAAATTCATGCTGCATCACCCGCGCCAAATAGCCTTCCACCACTTCGTCATGCTCAACCAAGTCTTCATCCAGATACTTCACATGAATTTTATTGCCGCGCTTCACCGACTCATGAATGCCGGGCAAGCTGAGGCAGCCTTCATCCATCGACACTTCATCGCCGCCCGTTTCCAATATATGCGCATTGATATACGCCTTACGGAAACCTTTATATTCCGGCAGGTCTTCCGACAGTACATCCAAGTTTATCACGACCACACGGATAGGCAAGCCTATCTGCGGAGCAGCCAACCCTACCCCATCGGCATGGTCCATGGTTTCAAACATATTGGCAATAAGCTCTTTCAAGTTAGGGTAATCGGGGGCAATATCTTCAGCCACCTTTCTCAATACGGGTTGTCCGTAAACATAAATAGGCAAAATCATATCAACAGTTCAAAATTGGGAAAATATTCATTTACAATCAAAATTCACATTCTGCTCAAAAAGCGTCTGCTCTCCAAATAGTCCCGCAGAATAATAGTTGCACTAATCTCGTCAACCAGCGCTTTATCCCTACGATCTTTCTTTTTCAACCCTCCCTCCAGCATGGCATGATGTGCCAAAACTGAAGTAAACCTCTCATCAACATATTCTACGGGCATTTCCGGCAATTTCTTTTTCAGAGAACGCACAAAGGGTTCTATATATTTCATGCTTTCCGATGCTTCGTTATTCATCTGCTTAGGCAAGCCCACAAGAATCCGCTCCACTTGTTCATGAGCAAGATAATCCAGAATATAAGTCAACAGCTGGTGAGTAGGCACTGTAGTCAGCCCATTGGCTATCAGTTGCAAAGGGTCGCTCACGGCAATACCCGTCCGCTTCCTACCATAATCTATAGCAAGTATCCTACCCATAATTCTATTGTCGCATCAATCAGCAATCGCGCTTATTATAGCCCTGCAAAGATAAACACAATTTCTTAAACATGCCATATTAATTTGCACAAAGGCATGCAAACGAAACGGCTCATTGCCAATATAAACGATAAAAGGGCGTTTGACAATGCCAAACGCCCTTTTATCACTCGATGTATCTAAATTCTATTACTCAAGAATTACTACACGGTTCAGCAAGTTCTTGCCAAACATGTTTTCGGTGCCACCGAAGCCAACCAATTCAAGCTGGTTCTTGTCAACACCTTCAGCAATCAAGGCATCGTAAACAACCTGAGCACGTTTTTCAGACAACTTCTGGTTCCAAGAAGCGCTACCGGTAGCCTTATCAGCATAGCCTGCTACGCGATACTTCTTATCCGGATTAGCCTTCAGAATCTTAGCAGCCAGCTGGATGTTAACCTTGCCATAATCATCCAGACGGGCGCTACCAATCTTGAAGAAGATTGCACGCGGACCGGCCACTTCTACTTCCTTAACCACCTCACGAACTTCGGGTTTCACATTTGCCAAAGCATTCTTGGCATTAGCCAAATCTGCCTGAGCCTGTGCCAATTCATTCCGATATTTATTGATTTCGTCATTGATGGCATCCATTTCAACCTTCGATACATAAGGAACGAACTTCTTGCCACCGAAAGTATAAGTAACACCGGCACCTACATAAATGCCGCCTACAGTGTGAGCTGTAGAAAGGTGTCCCAGATAAGAAGCGGCGATTTCGCCACGGGCTTCAATGTCAATGTCTACATAGTCGCTAACATTGAACTTACCTTGCAAACCTACAGAACCGTTTACATAAGCATGTCCCTTAGCTTCGTTGGCTTCAACTCTCGACCAAGAGTTGTTGTCGGCCGCATAGCTCACCATGCCATTGGCAGTCTTGGCAATCGTGATGCCCGGGCCTGCAAATACTGACAGGTTGAACAGACGATCAGGATTGTATCCCCAGATGGCGTTCGACAAGTTGTACATAGCGTCCAAACGGATTTGGCCTACATTCTTGTGATAGCTGGCTTCAGCACCTACAGGATTATTATTAGCATCGAATGTGCCATAAGAATGCTGAGTGTCGAAGTTTGCTCTCCACAAACCACCTTGAGCACGAACTCCCCAAACCGGAGTAAACCACTTACCCAAAGACAGTGTGATATGAGGAGCAGGGCTACCGAATTTGCCTTCGCTCTTACCCGAATTTACCATAGAAATACCGCCCGTAACGCTTACGAAGATATTATCGGAAGCCTTCTCGTTGACGTATTTCTCTTTTGTCTGGCCATTTACAGCAGTAGCTGCGCTTGCCAGCATCAAAGACAATATTACTAATTTACTTTTCATTGTTTTTTGTTTTTAATATTTCAACTCTTTTTATTTGCTCCGACCACTTTACTTACTTCAAATAGATTTTGTAAGTAAGCCCGCCGGTAAAGTACTTCATCTTTTGCAATTCTACCTGCGCATGCAAATGGTTGAAAAGCAAATAGGTGGCACCAAATGCAAAATCTTTCGCATCATACTCTGCAATTAACCTCAATTGCGGATGAAAAGAAGGATTCCAGCTTATGCCTCCTGCCGGGCCGTTCAACGGGTAGTCGTAACGATGGTTGAGCAACCATGAGACATGCAGCCCAATCTTCTCTTTCCCGATGGCAATGTGCTTCGTTGCTGCCACATAAAAGCGGCAAAAGAATCCATTGCCTTCACCCGAGGAAGATATCTCCCCGCCTCCCGACTCTGTGTAAGGATCCGAAGTTCCTACTACCACAGCCGGCATGTGTTTCCAGAACTGTCCTTCTTTCAGTAAACGAAGCCGGACAGAAAAGTATCTGTCTTGATTCGTAAACCCGCTATAGCCATATTGTCCCAGGCCCAAAGATTCTGCCGTAACCAGCGTGCAGGTGTAAGCCACCTCCAGCCACGGGAATATGGTTACATTCAAGAAGTAATTGGCCGTATGGTAGTACCAATGAGGAGGAGTGATCTCCTTGTTCAAAAAGTTACCACCAATCATCACCGTTTTGTCCTGCTGCATTTCTGCCGAAGGAGCATTGAGCAAGCCGGTGGTACCATACGTCAATTGAGCAGAAAGCAAGAGAGGGAAGCATAAAACCAAAGCAAGTAAAAGAATCTTCCTCCACATTATTCCAACCTTCTCTTAACTTTCTCCAATTGCAAATTTGTCAAATAACGCTCTTACTCTCCAATATTACATTTCGGGAGTCAAGATACCACCACCGGCATTCATGTTACCGTCTTCACCGTGACCGTGGCCATGGCTGTGAGTAAAGTTGTGGTTAGGCTGAGGAGCATAAGTAAATTGATAACCTGCAACCCCCTTCACTGTTACATCAGCAGTTTCATCAGCTGTAGTAAAGGTGTAGACCAATGTGTCAACATCATAAGTCCAAGTTACAGAAGCCAAGCACTCCCATGCATTCAAGCTGATAAGACGAGTTTCTTGCACATACTTCAAGTTGCCATATTCACCGACATTCTCGCCCAAATATTGATTGATGTATTCAGTCAATTCAGGAGAAACTGAAGCAGGAATTTCACCTTGAATAGCATAACCTCTAACTACTTCAAAAGTTCTCTCGAAATCAGTAGGATCATCAGCAGCAGTCAAATCCAAGCCCGGGTATTCAACAGGTGTCATAACCTTAGCTACTTGGCCACGAGTCTTTGATACAAGAGTTACTTTCACATTCAACTCAGAAGGATTCTTCACCATAGCCACGTCAACTACAGCGGTATAAGTTTCACCCTTACCTACAGTCGGGATATTGATGGTGCGCGTTACGTCTTGATAACCTTCCATCGTTACCGTCACAGTTTTATTGTCACCGTCAGTTGTTTTGATAGAATAGTTACCACCTACGGCCGTAACAGGCTCACCTCCATCAATACTAACAGCAGCATCCAAAGCTTCACCCGTTTCAAGGTCAGTCACAGTACCGGCTACATAGTAAACCGGATCCGGAGCCACATACGGTTTATTTACATCACCGTTTTCTGAATCATAGCAGCCAGTAAACATTGTACCTACTGCCAACACAGCTAATGCCAACTTGGCATTGAGCGAGAAAAATTTGCTTTTCATCATCTCTAATAAAATTAATAATTTAACAATTCCGACTTTATAAAATATGGATTAAAACTATTCTCTTGTGCAATGGTATTTCCTAACGTCGCGCTATAGGACTTACCATAATATTGCTCGTTTCCGGCATTATATGCCATCCCGAATGAACGAGAAGGCAACACACGCGGGATATAGCCTTTCCTTTTATATTTATAAGGAGGCAGGTTTATCTGAAAACGGAAACCACCATTATATCCCTTATTGCCGGCATACTGCACTTTCATGCCATAAAAGCCGATAGACACATAACGGAAGTTTCGCGTCATCTCAAAACGGACTCCTTTCTCACCCAACAAATACTGTTCCAACTTCAACTTGAGTTGCGTATTATATTTAGGCCAATAGAAGCCGCCTCCCAACGTCCACGTCAATCTTTTCAAAGGGCTCACCTTCCAACGCCAGTTCACGAAGCGGGAACGTCCCGTATACCCGATACGTCCTTCCACCGAGAACCGCTCGTCTTTAAAATAGTGTATCGCGCTCAAATCCCCTCCCCAACGACGGTTTGTAAACGAGCCCACGGCTGCTGTCAAAAAGACATTTCCCGGCAATCTTACTTGCTGGGTCAGCCCTATATAGCCTTGCCGCACCTGAGCATACGACTGTCCAAAATCGTTATAAATCGGGATTATCACCTGTGCATTAATCTTTCCGCCTTTCCAAAGAGACACCTCTATGGTGGGGTCCAGATTGAAGAGCACCGTGTAAATCTGAGTTATAACCAGGTTTTGCATCGACAACTCGGGATACACCACGATATCAACCTTAAACAAAGAACTATTCTTCTTCTCCGCCTTACGTGCCAGCTTCCAAGAGTCGCCTAAATCGTAACTGACGTCCCAATCGCGTCTGTCCGCACTCATCACGCTATCTCCTTCCGCCGGACAATAAGTAAGAGAAATCTGAGGCACATTATTATCGAGAACAATGATGTGGCACTGCTTTTCGTGGGGTAATCCTATTTTTTGAATCACATCCACGGCTTTACCAATGCCGATGCCTTGCAACCGATAGGCAGAATTCTGCAACACGAACACGCGTTCATCGTCGTTTTCTGCCCATCCGACATTCTCAAATCCCATCTCCACCAATGCATCAACCGCCTCTTCACCCGTTTGCGTCTGCGCCATCATTCCCATGGGCAACAAGCAACACAAAAAGAGCATCAACCATGTCATTCTTGTCTTCACAATCGGGCATTCACTCATGTCGGACTTTTTTTACACCTCATTCTTTTACGCACTCTACACCTTTTTCAGTATAAAATACGATGCAAAAATAGACACTTTTTTAATAACGCCAAAAAAATAGTCAGAAAAAAACAAAAGAATTACGCGGCTAATATACAAACTCTACATTATCCACCCAAAAAGAATTGCCGGGCGAGCCTATGTAGGCTCCTCCGTGACTGGAGGTAAACTGCAGCTGAAGGTGCGTAGAACTATCCGTGGCAGAGCCCCAGCCTACCTCTTGAATAGGCACGCTCTCGCCCTTGCTATTGACGGCATAACGTTCCTGCACCTGCAGACGCATCATGTCGGGGTTATAATCCGGATGCTTGGTTATGTCGCCATACAGCAGGGTGAAGGTGGCATCATTTTGCCAGTCGCTCACCGTCCGGTCGAAGCGCACGACCATCGTGGCGATGCGCTTTGCATAAATATTTCCGTCGGCATCTTCCCAACGTTTTTGTAAAAACAGGTTAACTTCCGGGAAGTCCCGGCCCTCTACATCCTTGATGCGGCTGAAGCCTGTGGCGCGGATGCGGTTGGGGCGGTCGGACATCTTAATTTTGTAGTCGAAGCGGATGGCTTTGGGCTTTTGGGTGAAGGGGATGCCCGTGTCCAGCTTCCGCATGGGGTTCTTCGTGCCGGTGATGGGTTCGTGCATCTCGCCCAGGAACACCGAGCCTGCCGCCAGCACCGTGATGTTGATGAATCCCAGCGCCTTCACGCTCTCCATACGGGTGTCCAGACGGGCGCAGTAACCATTGCCTCGCTTTTCGGGGAAGACAGAGGTATTCGTCTTCGTAATGCCGGCCACACGGGCCATGACATTGGACGAAGCCCATGGCGAACCGCCCATGTTCCGGTAGGCCTCATTGGTGTCAATGGTCATCGTAGGGCCGATGGCATACACATGCTTCGTTTCCCCACCGATGATGGCGGATTCCTTGATCTGGCGGTCTATCCATTGGTCCATATCGCCGAACGGAATAGGTTCCACACGCTCTTGGGCCTGCATCAGCCCGCCGCCACACAGCATGGCAACCACCATGCACGCTATAATCTTCATCTTGCTATCCATCTCTGTTTGCTATTATTTTTCCCAGTTAGGAAATAAATCTTCCCCAAGCAGGAGACATTTATTGCCTAACTGGGGGAAATTTTCTCAGATTTCGTACCCCCACTGCTGCAGCGCAAAGCCCCAGTTGTCTTGCACGAGGCGCACGGTGCGGTCGTCGTACTTATACTTGTTCTTCTTGTAGCCCTTCTTGCCACCCACGTATTTCTCGATGGCGGCGCGAGCTTCGGGGAAGCCGGGCAGGGAGAGAGCCTGGTAGATGTGCTCGGTCATGCCCATGGCGTCGGCCTCGAAGTCCTCGAACTTCACCTCGATGAGGTTGCCCTGGGGGATGCAAGCCTTGTCGGCCTCGTACTTGTGGTACAACTTCGCGTAGATGGAGAGGATGTTCTGCTCCAGCTCCTCCGGGGTGATGTCCTCCAACTTCAGCGGCTGAATGGTGTTGGTGAAGAAGCTGCGGGTGCTCTCGAACACGGTGTAGGGGTTGCGCATCAGGTAGATGAACTTGGCGTTGGGGAACATCTTGACCAGCTCGCGGACGCGGCCCGTGTGGGGCGGGTTCTTGCTGAGGAACTGCGTGCCGTGCGTGTTCCACAGGGAAATCTTGATGAGTTTCACGAAGGTGTCCTCAAAGACCTTCAATTCCTGCGGCGTAATGTCGTTGAAGAGCAGGTACTTGTCGGCATACTCCTGCTGGTATTTGGGGAAGAACCAGAAATTATAATAGGTGTAGGGCATCATGTTGGCCAGGGCGAATTCCTCCTCTTGCGGCAGGTCTACGGCCAGCTCCATATTGTCCGTGGGGCGCTTGTCGGGCATCAGCCAGCTCATGTTCTTCTTGAAGAAGGGCTGTCCCCACATCATGAGGTGCGGGAAAACGGTCTGATACGTGGTGTTATAGCCGAAATGCTTGTCGCACGAGAAGACATTGTGAACAAACGTCGTGCCGCTGCGCCAATGGCCGAGGATGAACACAGGGTCGTGCTCCAACGGCTTATCGGCCAATAGTTTCCGGTATCTGTTATCTTGCAGGGAAACCAATGTGGAGAGCAGGCGGCACACAGCCTTGGTCAGGCGGTACTTGCCGCGATAGGCCGGGTCGATGACACGCCCTGCGCTCACCGCCTTGAAGGTTTTCCAATCGGCGCCCACCAAGGTGTTGATGGGGAGTTTATTGAATTCTAATAAGCCCATAAAACTATCATATTACTACTTATTTATTTTAATGGCGATGCCCTGCCGGTCGAGCTCCTTCACCACCTTGTCCACGGCCTCGTAGTGCTCAGGCGCGATACCCAGGCGGGGCAGGTCGAGCGTGGGGATATCCTCGTCCACGAGCATGTCCTTATCCTCGATGCGGTCGATAATCATGCCCACGGCGCTGGTGTTGTTCGTTATCGGGTCGATGAGGATGAACGAGCCGGTGGCCTTGTTCTTCTTATACGGGTCGAAGAAGAGCTCCTTGGCGGTGGTTATCACCACGCGGGCTATCTGGTTGAGCTGCATGGGCAAGGTGTCACGGGTCAGTTTCCCGTTGTCGATGGAGAGGTGCTCCATGGTGTTGACGTCCACCTTGTACTTGATGTCCGTGACGTGCGAGCGGCTCAGGTTGGTGGTCTGCTTGATGAAGAAGGACTTGTTCATGTCCATCGGCTCCTCGTCCATCCACACCAGCATGGCCTCGAAGTTGCGGCCTTCGTAGGGCAGGTTGTCGGGGTGAACCAGCATTTCGCCGCGCGACACGTCTATCTCATCCTCCAGCGTCAATGTGACGGATTGGGGCGGGAAGGCGTAATCCAGTTCCCCGTCGTAAGTGACGATGCTCTTCACGCGCGACTTCTTGCGCGAGGGCAAGGCCATCACCTCGTCACCCTTGTGCACCACGCCCGAGGCCACCTTGGCGCAGAAGCCGCGGAAGTCGAGGTTGGGGCGCAGGACGTATTGCACGGGATAGCGGAAATCCTGCAGGTTGTGGTCGTTGCCGATGTGCACCGTCTCAAGGAAGTCCAGCAGGGCGGGGCCGGCATACCACGGCGTGCGGTCGGACTTCTCCACCACGTTGTCGCCATCGAGGGCGGAGAGCGGGATGCACGTCACGTCGGGGATGCCCAGGGGCTCGATGAATTTCTTATAGTCCGATACAATGGCATTGAAGCGTTCCTCGGAGAAGTCCACCAAGTCCATCTTGTTCACGGCCAGCACCACGTGCTTGATGCCCAGCAGGGATACGAGGAACGTGTGGCGGCGGGTCTGGGTGATGACGCCCAAGCGGGCATCTACGAGAATGATGGCCAGGTTGGCCGTGGAGCCGCCGGTAATCATGTTGCGCGTGTACTGCTCGTGTCCCGGGCAGTCGGCGATAATGAACTTGCGCTTGTTGGTAGAGAAGTAGCGGTAGGCCACGTCGATGGTGATGCCCTGCTCGCGCTCGGCCTTCAAGCCATCCAGCAGGAGGGCGTAGTCGATGTGGTCGCCGGCGTTGCCCACCCGCTTGCTGTCGCGCTCCAAGGCATCCAGCTGGTCTTCGTAAATCTTCTTGCTGTCGAACAGCAGGCGGCCTATCAAGGTCGATTTGCCATCGTCCACGCTTCCGGCGGTAAGGAAGCGAAGCAAATCTTTTTGCTCGTCCCTGTCAAGGAAAGCTTTTATATCTAATTTGTTTTCCATAAGTCAGTATACTTAGTTAAATGATAATTTATCAAGGTGGTTTTAGGCGCAGATTACACGGATTTCACGGATTAAGTCCATCTCATAAAGAATATGAACATTACCGACTTCACAATAATATATCCGTGAAATCCGCGTAATCCGCGCCTAAAATCAATTCACCTTTTAGAAATACCCTTCACGTTTCTTCTGCTCCATGCTTGCTTCCTGGTCGAAGTCGATGACGCGGGTAGTGCGCTCGCTCTTGGTGGTGGTCATCATCTCCTCCACAATCTTCTCGATGGTGTCGGCCTCGCTCTCGATGGCGCCGGTCAAGGGCCAGCAGCCCAGGGTGCGGAAGCGTATCTTCTTCATCTGAATCTTGTCGCGGTATTGCTCGGGCAGGCGGTCGTCGTCGGGCATGATGAGGTTGCCGTCTATCTCCACGCACGGGCGCATCTTGGCGAAGTAGAGGGGGACGATAGGGATGTTCTCCAGACGGATGTATTGCCAAATGTCCAGCTCCGTCCAATTACTCAAGGGGAACACACGGATGCTCTCGCCCTTGTGGACACGGGCATTGTAGATGTCCCACAACTCCGGGCGTTGGTTCTTGGGGTCCCACTGGTGGAAACGGTCGCGGAAGGAGAAGATGCGCTCCTTGGCACGGGACTTCTCCTCGTCACGGCGTGCCCCGCCAAAAGCGGCGTCAAACTTGTATTTGTCCAGTGCATGCAGCAGGGCCTGGGTCTTCATCAAGTCGGTATGCACCTTGCTGCCGTGAGTGAAAGGTCCCACGCCTGCCTTGAACGCCTCCATGTTGCTCTCCACAATGAGGTTCCAGCCGTACTTCTTGGCATACTCGTCGCGGAACTGAATCATTTCCTTGAACTTCCACTTGGAGTCGATGTGCATCAGGGGGAAAGGCACTTTGCCAGGATAGAAAGCCTTCTCGGCCAATCGCACCATGACCGACGAATCCTTGCCGATGCTGTAGAGCATGACCGGATTCTCAAACTCCGCCGCCACCTCGCGG
>CASELH010000066.1 GCA_949288715.1 uncultured Bacteroides sp.
CCATCAGTTCGTCGGCAACAGCTACGGCGAGCAGGGCAAGCAGAATTTTGTCCGCTATCCGGGGCAGATGGGCAGTGAGTACTGGGATAAGGAGATGATCCGCAAGCGTCTGCAGGCGGTTCGCGACTTCCAGAAACGGCACAACGCCCGGATCTTCGTCGGCGAGTTCTCCGCGATTCTCTGGGCGCCCGGCGCGGCGGGCGGGAGGGGGGGGGGAAGGGCTTACGTTTCCGGCCGGTAGTTGGGGTCGGCGTAGGTGAAGCCCACGTCCATGGTGAAGTCGTCTCCGGCCACCTGGCGGTCCCAGTAGAGGAAGGTGGTCTGCAGGGCGGCGTCGTACTCGGTGCGGCTGGCGTTGCTCTGCACTTCGGGCTTTACCCACTGGCCGTTGTCGGTGAAGCGCACGTCGGGCAGCTGCACCTCGCCTTGCACGTAGTGGGTGCCTTCGTTTACGCGGCTGTCTTCGTCGGTGTAGTCGTCGCCCTGGTCGAAGGCGTGGCTGCTGAGCACGAAGACGGTTTCGCTGTCGTACGTCAGCGAGGCCTGTATGAGCGTGCCGTCGGGCACCCAGTACTCGCGGCTGTTGCCGCTGTCTTCGATGTGCAGTGTCATGAAGCAGCGTCGCTTGGGCTTCCTGAGGGTGAACTGCCGGATGGGCGAGCAGGCGGGCGACTGTGGCAGCAGGGTGTAGGTGAGCCCGTCTTGTGTGACTTCGCGGATGCCGTCCCGCTCGCCGCCGTGGCCGTAGGGGATGCCCACGAGCAGGGCGACGGCTTGGAAGGTGTCGGCCCCGTTGCCCCGCAGCAGGGTGTAGAGCGTCTGGTCCATGAGGTCGAAGTTGACGTAGCCGTAGTCCATGACGTAGCGTTTGAGCAGGAAGGCGCGCCACGCGGTGCCTACCTTGATGAGGATCAGGATGCGGTTGTACCACGCCACGCTGGCCGAGGGGTTTCCGCTGAGCAGCATGGAGAGCAGGGCGGTCTTGACGAGCTGCCCGCTGTCGGCATAGCTCACGCTGATGCGCTCGGTGTGCTCAAAGTCCGCCGTGGCGGGCAGCGAGGCCAGCGAGGCGCGCACGGGGTACTCCGTGTGGCGGTAGCCCACCCAGTCCGTCAGCCTGTACCACGAGCCGGGGGCGTTGTATCCGTAGAGGGCGCTGGTGGGCGGCGTCTGCCCGCCGCGGTAGGTGACGGGCGTAAGGCTGTCGATGTACTTCTGGTTGGTGAACTGCACCTCGGCCGGGGTGTTCTCCTCGATGGGCTTGCGGTAGGAGTATCGGTTGGTCTGCCCGTGCTGGTTCGAGCAGATGTACCCGATGTCGTAGTACGTCCCCGTCTTCTGCAGCCCCAGGGCTGCGTACACGTCGGCCTGGAGGCTGACGGGGGCGGTGATTTGTCCGTTCTGTATTGGCATGTCTTTAGTGATTAGCTTGTTAGTGATTAGTGGTTAGTGGTTAGTGGTTAGTGATTAGTGCGCATTAATCACTAATCACTATCCCGCTAATCACTGCCTCCGCTTAGCCCAGCTGGTGGTCGCCGTCGTCCTCGCCGGTGCCGGTGTCGTCCGTTCCGGTGTCTTCTTCATCTTCCACGGGCTGGCCGTCGTAGCGCACCCAGCGCAGGTCGTCGTCCACGAGGGCGCGGGTCACGGGGCCTTTCTGGTTGGGTCGGCGCGTCTCGGGGGTGTAGCGCACGCGCACGGCCACTATCTGCTTGTCGCTGACTTCTTCCGGCGTGTCCACGCCCTGCTTTTCGGCGTTGATGGTGTAGCGGAAGGTGCCCAGGCCTTCGAGGCGCACGGAGCGGCCCTGGGCCATCATGTCCGCCATCACGCCGGGCAGGTTTTTGAGCACGGCCCACACGTCGGCGCGGCTGACGGTGGAGATGTCCGCCAGGCGGTCGGCCAGCTGGTCGGTGGTGAAGGGTTGGTCTACTTGGACGGAAAAGGGAAACCATTTTCCGTTCCTCATCTGTTTTGGTACATAGAATGCCATAGTTGTAATGGTTTTAAGTGTTGTTCTACATCGGGCTGCTTTGTCTGTTTTGCTTACTCGGCGAGTAGTGCCCGTTTACTCGGCGAGTAAGGGTGGTTTAGTCGGCGAGTAAGGCCGACTATAGTGTCACATTATCATCTTCCATGCCTGCCATGTGCTGGAGTTGACGCTGATGCGGTAGAACAGGTGGCCGTCGGTGCCGAAGCCCAGTTGCGCGCGCCAGCACCACGACATATTGCTGGGCTTCTCCGAATAATTGCTGATGTGCAGCAATAACCCATACCCGGCCGATGGTTTGGTGCCACCCGTTGAACTTCCCCAACTGTATAGGCCGTTGTACGAGATATTGTCGATGTTCGACACGTCGACGCCATTGCCATGGGTGGATAAGTACGTGGCGAATGCCTTGGGTATGGTCTTCGACGTCCCGCCGACGTTCACCGTTAAGTTCGTGCCCGAGGTGCTGTTGATGGAAAGGCTCGGCGTGCTCCCCGCCTGTATGGTGACGCTCTTGGTCGTGCCGCCCACGGTGACGCTGAGCTTGTTGCTGCTGTAGCTCATGGCAGTGAACAGGCCGGACTTGTGCGTACCGTCCAGCAGGTCGGCGTCGATGCCGCTGCCGCTTCCGTCGTTGGCGGGTATCCACGAGGGCTTGCCACTTATCTCGCTCCACGAGTACGAGGGCTTCGACGAGCCTATCCATGTAGGCTTGCCCGTCACTTCCGCCCATGTGGGCCATCGGCTCATGGTGGCGGGTATGGTGGGTTGAGACACGAGTAATTTCCACTCGTCGGCCATGTCGGTGATGTCCTTCAGGCTTACCGTGCCGCCTCCGCCTGCCACGGTGCCGCCCGCGTCGGCGTTCTTGCCCTTGGCCGAGAGGAAGCCGGTGGCGTAGAAGCCGCACTGCGTGCCGTCGGCCCTCTTCGCGAAGATGGCTCCGGTGGACGCGTCCCAGTACAGCCTCCCGCTGCCTATCTGGATGAATTCCGTGGTGTACAGGCGGGTGCTGTACGTCTCGTAGTAGGGCATCGCCGAGCTGCCTATTCTGTAGTCTACCCGCTTGGGCACGAGGTCCATGCTGTCGTTGTAGAGCTTTGCCCGCCAGCTGATGGTGTCGCCGTTTCCGCCGCCTATGTAGCATCCCGCCGCGCTGATGTAGGAGATGGAGAGGTAGCCGTGCGTGTCATACGAGGCAATGGCCAGCATGGGCGACCAGTTGCTGGCCCAGTCCCCGCTGAATCCGTTTACCTTCAGCACCTTCAGGCGGTAGCCCCAGCTTGTGCTTCCGAACACGTCGGTGCGGAACTGCGTGGGGGATTCGGTCAGCTGCTTTCCTTTGCAGAAGTTGAACGAGTCCAATTCGCCGCTGGCCGTGATGTTGCCCGCCCCGGTGATGTCGCCGCTGACGTTCGCCGTGCCATTGAATTGCTGCCCCCACAGGGTGCGGGCAGTCTGCAGGCGGGTGGCGCTTCCGGCGTTGTAGCTGCCTATGCACGCGCTGTCCATCAGCCGCAGCCAGCTGCCCCAACTGCTTTCCGCCGCCTCGAACTTCATGCGGACGTACACTCCGCCGTCGGCTGCCGAATGGTGGGACATCCACAGCTGGGCTACCTGCTGGTTGGCGACTCCCGTGTTGAACACGGCCAGCGCACCGTATCTGTAGGACGTTCCCGGTCCGTTGTCCGGCCATTGGTCGGCCATGGTGTAGTAGGCTCCGCCCTTCATGGCTTCGTTGAAGTCGGTGGTCAGGTAGCCGTGCCCGTAGTAGTAGGTGCCGTTCACCAGCGGGGAGGGCTTCCCGCCTATCTCCCCCCAGGTATAGCTGGGCTTCGTGTCCCCAATCCACGACGGTTTCCCCTCAATCTCGTCCCAGGAGGAAGCCCCGGCCACCACGGTAGAGCCCGCGTCGCTGTTCATCCCCTTGGCCGAGAGCCAGCCTTCGGTGTACAGCGCCAGCTTGGCGCGGATGGCGTAGCCGTAGCCGGAGACGTAGACCTTCTCGAACAGCTCGGTGAAGTCGTCGGCATCCAGCTTGTCGTTCAGTGCCGCCTGCAGCCCGCTTATCTTGGAGATGGACAGCGTGGGGATGTCCCCGGCCTGGAGCGTCGCGCCGTCGGTCACCCGTCCGTATCGGTCGGTGGTCACCTTGGTGTAGGTGCCCGCCGTGCCCGTGGTGGCGAGGGAGAGGGTGCGGCTGGCCGTGAGGTTTCCGCCCCCGGTGAGCCCCTCCCCGGCGTTGATGGCCACGGTGCGCAGGGCGAACTGGCCGTTGGCCCACTGCTGGGTGGCGTAGCCCTCCAGCGCGGCGGTGATGTCCGTCTTCTTCGCATAATTGTTATTGGTGAGGTACTCCGCCAGCTCCTCCACGTCCAGACCCCCGGCCACCGGCTCGCTGTTCACCCACTTGCCCAGCATAGCGTCGTAGGTGAGTACTTGCCCGTCGGCCGGGGAGGTGAGGAGCACGTCGGTGAGCTTGGAGAGTTCGGTGGCGCCGGCCACGGGGGTGGAGCCGGCGGCGGGGTTTTTGCCTTTGGCGGAAATCCAGGAGTCTGTGTATAGGCCGTACTTGGCGCGTATGGCCCAGGCTGGGGCTTCGTCGGTGCCGAGGTTTACTTTTTCGAAGAGGTCGCTCCACTCCTCAAAGTTGGCCTTGATGCGGTCGAAGTTGCGTTGCCACTTCAGCCGCACGTCCTTGCCCGTGTCCTGCGCCCCGTTCCAGGGTACTATCTGTTCAAAGTTGGTATCCATTAGTGCAATTCAAGCTCTGTGTCATTAAACGTCAGTAGTAATGGCTGCCAGCACGAAGCCGTCTCGCCCGTGTCCAGGTCGGTGTACTGCAGCATGTAGTTGCTGTATTGGTTGCGTTCCCTCCGGCTCTGCTTGTTCAGCCGGGCGCGGCGCACCGTCACCACGCCCTCGCTCCGCCTCCGGGCTATGCTGTAGCTCATGAAGGAGAAGCTGAAGGCAATGCGCTGCCGGCTCAGCTCCCGCATCCGGTCTATGGCTTCGTATACTGTCATGCGGCAAAGGTAACTATGGCTGGGGCTTGGGAAAAGGACACCATTCTTCATTTACCCATCCAGCCAGCGCCCGTTGTCCAGCCACACGCCCTTGTCGCGCCAGCGGCCGTCGGCCACAATCCAGCGGGGATCGGCCTGCAGGTCGCTCATGCCGGTGCGGTAGAAGGTGCCCGTCCATGCCCCTTTTCGCCCGTTGGCGTCTAACGTGAACTCCATCTCCTTGCACACATAGCGACGGTTGCGTATCTCGAACACCTGGCGTGCGTCGTACAGGTTGGGGTCGTGTATGCGGAAGGTGATTTCATTGTCCAAGTCCATCTCCAGCGTGTCCTGCCACAAGTTTCCCTCAAGGTCTTGCAGGCGCAGGGTGGGGGCAAGGCCGTCGGTCAGTATTATTTCGTTGGTGGCCCACACGTACAGCATCTCGTCGGTGAACGACATGGGCAGCTTCACGTTGGCATACTGGGGCACCGGCAGCTCCAGCCCGCCGTAGAAGGCCAGAAGTATCCGCCCCTTGCTGCCTGTCGAGGCACCGGTGTCTTCATCGTCGTCGTCCGCGTCGGCATTCTCTATCAGGTCGGACACCGGGGTCGAGGCATCTTCATCCTCCGTGCTGTCTTCGTCCGCGTCCGCGTCGTATCTTGGTGCGCCGTCCACGGCAGGCATGGGGTATCGGTAATTCACGTAGGCAAAGTCCGACGACGATTCGCGGAAGTGCAGCGCGATGTTCACTTGTGCCAGTTCCGCCGGAATCATTTCCAACTCCACCTCCTGCTCGGGGTCGTCGCGCTCTATGGCGGCAAACTCGTCTGCCGGTTGCCAGTGGTCTTTGGGCGAGTTCTCCACTTCGCGGTCTTGGTTCCAGAAGGCCTTGCGCCCGGTTTTGGCGTCGGTGTAGATGGTGTCTGTGCGCTGGTGGGCAGCGTCGGCAAACCATGCGTCCAGCCGCCCAATGAGGCTGTCGGTCGGGCGAAAGTCGGCGGGTATCGTGCCTTTCTTCGCGGCTGCCTTCACCGACTGCGGCAGGCAGCGGGCGCGCCAATAAGCATTGTCCGGCAGGTTGTAGCGCACGTCGCAGCGTGTCAGTTGCACGGCTGCGGGGTCGCCGTCCTCGTCGGCCGACTCCGTCTCGTACTCGTCTTCCACCTGTAGCACGTGGGCCACCGTCGGGGTGGTGTAGAAGGTGGAGCGGCACAGCAGCCGAGCGGTGCGCCGCCGGTTGTCCACCACCACGGTGGCGTTGAACAGCAGTTCCACCTGTTCCAGGAAGTCGGCCACGCTCCAGCCCGGCAGCATCTCGTTCCACTTCATGGTGCGGAGGGCGTTCACTATATACAGGTCCTTGTAGATGGTTTCTTCCAGGAAGTTGTACTCCAGCTCGTAGCCCAGCGCCTCCAGCAGGTAGCGCAGGTATGCGCAAAGGTAAGGTTGCGGGTAGAAGCGTTCCATGTCCGCGCCGGGCACGTCGAAGCGGTGCAGGTCGCCGGGCGACAGTTCGGGCGGGTCCACTGTGTTGTCCACAAACCACGGGTTCAGTATCTCATCCGCGTCGCGGTCATACACCATAGGCATGCACATCTCTGCTTCGGGATAGCGTTGTGTTACGCAGAATCGCGCCCCGGCTTCGATGATGGTGCCCGTTTCCGGCATCCCGTCCAGAAAGCTCACCTGCAAGTCGCCTCCTATCACGTAGTTCAGCTCAGAGTTGCCGCTGGCTATCTGGATGGTGACGGCGTCGTGCGTCCAGCCCGTCACCACCTCCGTGCCGTTGCAGTACACGCGGTTGTCGGCCACCAGCACGGCCCTGCGCCGGGTCTTCACCTCCGCCACCGAGTTCAGCCGGTTCAGGTGGCTGTACAGCGCGGCGTTGACGGGCGCGGAGAGGGGCAGGGTGATGTCGTAGGTGTATTCGCCGTTCTTGGTGAAGAGCGGGTTTTCGCGCTTCACCTGCACGGACAGGTTTTTCGGAAGGTAGGCGGCGGTGCCGTCTATGTATAGTTCGGTCATAGGGCTTATGTATATTCTTATTACTGTTTTGACATGTTTCTGCAACTTGTTGATAATCAGCAGCAGGTATTAAGGCGGCGTTTACTCCGGGTAAAGACGGCGTTTAGTCCGGGTAAAGACGGCGGTTAAACCGGGTAAAAGTGGCGGTTTAACGGCGACTTCTCTCCGGGTAGTGCTCGCTTGTAAGGAGTTTTTTGTTCACTCCGTCTTCAGCTTGAACGACACGCTCAGTCCGTTCCATCCGCCGAAGATGTCGTACTCCCACTCCACGTTGAATGTTTCCCCCGGCTCGCCGTCTTGGCACAGCGTGTCCGCCTCCAGCAGCTGCTGCAGCAGCGCGTCCACCAG
Organism: uncultured Bacteroides sp.; assembly: GCA_949288715.1. GTDB lineage: Bacteria > Bacteroidota > Bacteroidia > Bacteroidales > Bacteroidaceae > Bacteroides. The sequence continues at coordinate 7,372 of CASELH010000066.1, forward strand.
TTCCTGCAGCCGGGCGTAGTGCGTCAGTTCTTCCTCGTCGTCGTGTTGCCCGCTGGGCACCTTTTCCAGCAGGAAGAGCAGGATGTCGTTGTCGGCCGAGTGGTTGTCCACGTTCCCCGTCGTCTTCGCGTCGGGATACTTGGCGCAGAGCACGACGCCCCGCCTGTCCCGCAGCTTGCGCAGCATGTGCCCCTCGTGCACGGCTATGGCAATGCCCTCTATCCGTGCGTCTTCCGACGCTTTGTTGATGCTTTCCTTCAGCTCGATGAGCCACTCCCGGTATCGCTTGATATTTATCATAGTAGTTAGTAGTTGGTAGTTAGTAGTTGGTAGTTGGTAGTTAGTAGTTGGTAGTTAGTAGTTGGTAGTTAGTAGTTGGTAGTTAGTAGTTGGTAGTTAGTAGTTGGTAGTTAGTAGTTGGTAGTCAGTAGTCAGTAGTCAGTAGTCAGTAGTTGGTAGCCGTTAGCCGTTAGTATCTCCTACTATCTACTGTCTACTATCTACTGTCTACTATCTACTGTCTACTATCTACTGTCTACTATCTACTGTCTACTATCTACTGTCTACTGAATTCTTCACTCAATAAGTCCGTTCTGTCCCGCGTCGGCCATGCGGAAGGAGAACTCCACGCTGGCCATGACCGAGCGTCGGAAGTCGCGTTCCAGCTTCTGCTTGGTGATGACGATGGGCAGCCAGTCGCCGTCCGCCAGTATCTCGGCTTCCTGAGCATTGAGCAGGTTGTGCCATAGCTTGTATTCACTGCGCAGGTACACGGGGCCGCTCTGCACGGTGTATTCGTCCGTCACCTTCAGGCCAAACTTGCGCTCTACGCCCCATAGCTGGGCCGTGTCGTCCTCGTTCGAGCCGGCCAGGGTGAGGGGGCCTGTGCAGCAGAGGGTCTCGGGCATGTCGTACACGTTCTTGAATCGGAACACGTGCAGCGAGGCGTACACCGAGTGGTCTGCGAGGAACTCTATGGTACCTCCGTTGAAGTTCAGCTTGTAGCTGTTCAGCGCGTCGGCGCCCAGCAGGGTGCGGATGCGGTCGTAGCTGGCATCCACGGTCATGGGGTGGCCGTCGTCACCGCTTACCTGCACTACCTGGTTCTTTTCCGTGCCGTCGGGCAGGATGCCGATGACGATGTAGCCCCCGGCATGCTGGAAGCCGCTGGCATACTCGGGCACGCCGGGCCGCGTCACCTTCCGCGCCACTTCGCTCAGCACGCCCGTGGTGTCGGCGTCCTTTCGCGTCTGCAGGCGGCTGAACATCACGAAGCTGTCCGCGTCCTTCACCTCGTTGATGTAGAAGCTGAAGGTGCCTGCGGCATCGTCCTGCCAGCAGTATTCGTCGGCGCACCACACGCCCCACAGGGCCAGTTCGCAGAAGCGGCCCAGCCGGCGTATGCGCACTTGGTTATGCCCGTCGGGCACGTACTCTTCGTCCAGTATCCGGTGGCCGCCATACTCGATGGCGAACGTGATGGTCTCGTCCGTGTCGATGATGTAATCCTGCATCGTCGCGCAAAACTCGCGGGTCCTTGGTCGTTGTATTACGTTCATGTTTTAATGAAGAATGATGAATGAAGAATGATGGATTTTAGTAGTCTTGGAGGACTGAAGCAGTAGTCTTGGAGGACTGTTTTCCTGTGCTCGTAGCTCGTCACATCATGCAGTACTTGTTCCGGGGATGGTTGCGTGGCAGCAGCTCGTAGTCCGGTGCGCTACCGTCGCGGGCACGCTTCATCTTGTCCACCCAGCGGTCGGCATCGGCGCGCATCCAGTCTGCCGCGCGGCGCACGTCGTCCAGCGAGGCCGGTTCGCTCTCCCGCATACCACTCTCGGCCAGGTAGCCGCGCACCACCCCGCAGGGCAGCGCCTTCAGCGGCAGTCGCGTCAAGGCCGTGGCCATAGCCAGCAGGCAGGTGGCCATGGCGGCGGCGTAGTGGGCGGCGGTCTCGTTGTCCACCGTTTCTTCCAGCAGCTTCGGCCAGCCCGCGCCGTAGGCATCCGCAACGGTCATCAGCTGCGCCTCGCGGATGAAGGGAGCCAGCAGCAGGTACGTCCGCTCGCTGCGCTGGATGGGGAAGTAGCGGTCGAAGTCCGCCCCGCTGCGCACGATGAGTTGCTGCACGGAGCGGTAGAGTGGGGTAGCCGTCCACTCCTCCGGCTTCGCTTTGTTCAGGAGGGTTATCAGGCTGTCCACCGCCCGGTAGTAAGCCTCCATCTGCATCGCGTCGTCGCGGTCCAGTTGCCACTCCCACGGCAGCTTGTCCGTGCCGTCGGTCGATACCTTGAACTTCCGCCCGTCGTCCTCATGGCTCAGGTCGTTCTTCTGGTACAGCCGCAGGGTGGCCAGCAGGGCGATGGGCCGTTGCACCAAGAGGCGCAGCCGGTCGCCCTCCGTGGCCTGTTCGGCCAGGGCTATCACCCCTTCGCCCACCAGCGCGGCCAGCTCCTCGGTGGCCTGCTCAATGTCCCCCACCACCTTCGCGAAGTCGTTGTTCGCATAGTAGTTGCCCGTCAGGGCGCGCAGTTGTTCGGATGATTCTATCAGCATATCCCGATTTTTTAATTCTCAATTCTCAATTCTCAATTTTTTAATTCTCAATTCTTAATTCTCCTCATCATCTCCTCCGCCCGTTGCTTGTCGTCCAGCAGCTTCAGCAGCACCCGCAGCAGCGGCGTGCGGTCGGTGTCGTCAGCTGTGCCGAACACCCCGCTCTCCGCCACCGTGTACAGTATGCTGTTCAGCCCCAGGTCTTGCGATGAAGCAGCCTTCGCCTCCTTCTCCCGCCGCCCGAACACCGGGGCGAAGCTCACCTCGTTGCCGTCTATCACGAACGTGCCCGTCAGCAGGTATTCGCAGAAGTAGGCAAACCACGCGTAGACGCCCCATTGCAGCCACCCGGGCATGTCCTTCGCGTCCCGCATCAGCTTCGGCAGATCATCCTGCACGAAGGCCGCCCGCTTGCCGTACCCGTACGGGCGGCGGTACAGCGTGGCCACCAGTGCCAGCAGGTCGCTGTCCATGTGCTCCTGCGTGTACAGGTTCATCGCCGCCGTGGCGCAGCGGAACTCCCCGAACGTCAGGTCAGCCCCGTGGCTCTGCGGGCCGCGCAGGTGTTTCCATTTTGGCAACAGGTTCTTCGTGGTGTTGAAGCGCAGGGAGATGCAGCCCTCCTCGTCGTCAATGAGCCACATCCAGTCCAGCGTACCCGCCAGCCGCTCCACCAGGTTCATGTCCTCTGTGTGGTGCAGGTGGCCGAAGCGGTAGCCCCGTTCCTTCAGCACGAAGTAGCACCACGCCCGCTTCACGTCCAGCAGCGAGATGCCCCGCCGTGTCTGCAAGGCATGGCGCAGGTTTAGCAGGTACACCCATTCCACAGGCGTCACCTCCTCCCAGCACTCCGGAAAATCAATATCCTTCTTCATCGTAATTAGTAGTTAGTAGTCAGTAGATAGTAGAAAGTAGAAAGAATCCGCGTCATCCGCGAAATCCGCGCCTAAATTTGGTTGCTTGCCCGGTCCCCCGCGCTCACATTATCCTCCTTATTGATAACCTTCCGGTACAGCCCTAAGAAGACGCCTTTCTTTTCCGGGAAGTTTATCCGGATGGCGTCATTGATGGCCTCCAGCGCGATGTCCTCCGCAATCTGCGTGTCCGCCCCGTAGAATATCTTCAGCGCATACAGCATCTGGCTGCCGCTGTCGCTCTTCCCGTCGATGATGATGTTCGACAGGGCAGGACTTAGCCCGAAACCGCTTGTCGTCGACGAGTCCGCAATGCGGCTTATCTTCGCCTGCGCCTCGATGTACTTGTCTATGTTCATCTCGATAGGCTCAATCTTCCAGCTCTGCGGCTTGCCCTGGTCGTCCGTGAAGTCCACGCAGCTGAAGAACTTCCCCGCGTTGGCCTTGCCCGCCATCACGTCGGCAATCGTCTGCGTCAGCTCATCCTTCAGCTTCGACATCTCCCGCTGAATCTGCTCGTCCGTCCATTCCGGGTGCAGCTCCTGCATCAGCCGTTTCTTGTCCTCCCAATATGCGCCCGGGCTGTGTACCACGTAGGCCGCCGCTATCATGTTCTCGTTCAGGTGGCGGATTATCCTTGGCAGGTCGTTCGCATTCTCCAGCCAGGGCACCGAGCCGTAGAAGCACGAAATGGCATACAGATTCCGCCCGAAGCTCCGCATCGAGTGGTAGCGTATCGCCGCCTCATGTCGGGCGGGGTTCCACTTGTCAAACACCGGGAACTTCCGGAACGTCGTGCTCCTGTACGAGTCGAAGTCACCCACCAGCACACTGTCCACGTCCTCCAGCATCCGCCGGTCATTCTCCGGCCACACCAGCCGGCAGTAGGCGGAGGGTAAGCAGTCCAGCCCCACTACCCAAGGCCGCCCGATGCGCACGCCACGCCCCATGCGGTACTTCACGAACACCCCGTTCAGATGCGTGTACTCTACCAGCGCCGCACGCACGAAGCCCCGGTAGTCCCACGACTCCAGCCATTCCTCAATCTCCGGGTCTTCCACCCATTGCTGCACCCGTTCGTTACCTTCTATCACCGTCCGGTACAGCGCGGGGCCCTGCCCGTACAGCAGTCCCGTCTTCCGGTCCAGAATGCCCGGGCCAAGGTTGTTCCGCTCCAGCAGGTTGCGGATGGCGTTAGGCAGGTTGTTGTCCTTCCCCCACGGCACCACCCGTTCCCCAGCCACGCTCACCGGGTCGCCGTCCCAGTTCTCGCCCCCCAGGTCGAAAAACTGCGACATACTCGCACTCCAGTCCATCGCTATTGCATACTGCCCCGCAGCGGTGTCCACAAAACTGAATTTCCCTATTTTCTCCATTATTTTTTAATTCTTAATTTTCAATTCTCAATTTTCCCCCTTCTTCCTGTTCTCCAGAATCCCCTTCAGCCGTTCAATCTCCAAGTCGGAGAGGCCGTACATGATGCGCGCCACCAGCTTGTAGTAGCCGCTGTACATACTCTTCGCATACCAGCGGTTGCGCCGCTTGCTCATGGTATTCTGCTTCTGCCCCCAGATGTCGCGCATGGTGTTCACCTTATGCCGGTTCTCCTTGTACCCGGCAATGTCCACCGCACGCCCGTAGCTCAGGAACTTGAAGCGCAGCCCGGGGTTCTCCCCCTCCATGAAGCCGCTGTACTCTATGCTCTCCTGCAGGGCACCGGTGCGCACCAGCTTCTGCCGCTCGATGACATCGGTCAGCACATCCGCCAGCCACTCCCCGTGCTGGCTCAGTTCCTCCTGTATGAACAGCAGTTTCAGTTCATTGCTCTCTTCGCTTACCATTACTTCTGATTTATCCGCTACAAAGGTAGCTCGGGCAGGGTAGCAGGAAAAGGACACAAAAAAAGCCGGGCACCTTGTCAGTGTCCGGCCAAAGCGTGTAGGCAAGCTGTCAAACAATAACTACACAACCTCCAGGCATTCCCGCCCTATGCGGTGGATGCCCTCCACAATACGTTTACGCTGCACCGGGCGCGGTGTTTTCAGCCCGTTGGCATAGTGGCTCAGCTGCTGCTGGCTGATGCCCGAAGCCCGCGAAATGGCCGCCAGCGAAGTGAACTGCTCGCAACGACGCAGCAAGGCCGAAGTGCCCAGCTCTACATCAAACTCATATTCACCCTTTGCCAGCCATTCAGGCAACGTGTCGCCGTCAGCCACGCAGCCCTCCACGTGCAGCCGCACCGCCTCCGTCAAGTCCGCCATCAGGCCGTCATACGTCTTGGCCGTAACGGCCACCACGCCGTTCAGCGCCTCGCACTCCGTCACAGCCCCATAGTTCTTCTCGCACCAGTCTACTTTGACATGAATTTTCTCCATAACTCTGCCTCCTGTATTTTTTTAATTTGGCGGGGATTTATTTCCACCCCGCCTGTTTCCAAATGCTGTTCAGTAAAAATTGGTTCAAAACCTCGTTCTCGTGTCCTCTTACCGTCACCTTTCCCGGTTTAGTCGGGTGTTTGAACTGTCGGTGGTCGCCTCCGTTCCCTTTCAGCATCACCCATCCGTCCGCCTCCAGCATCTTGATGACTTCTCTCACCTTGTATCTTTTCATGCTTGCTATGTGTTATTGTTTGACACTGCAAAGATATAAAATATTATACCATCTACAAAGAAAAGGTATAATTATTTATATCGTTAACAAAAAAAACTCCCCGCCATCCCTCACGGGCAGCCGGGAGCAAAACGCACAAAAAAAATGTATAAAAGAATATGCTTATCAAAAAATGTAGCTATCAGTCAGGCTGCGCAATCCCGTTCCGCGCCATATACTCCTCCTCCGTCATCGCCCCCTTCAGCACCGCGGCAGCGTCCAAGCTGTCATACCGCAGCACGCAGCCCCGGTACGTCATCTCCCGTGGACGCATCCCCTGTTCAGCCTGCACCTCCCGCACCACGCACAGCAGGTAATACAGGTTGTCAATGTCGTTCAGCTCATAAGTCAGCAGGCAGTCGTTCATTGCGCACCCCCTTCCCTTTTCGCCCGCATCACACAGTAAGCCAGCGCCCCGACGGCCGGAGGAAACACCAGCATCAAGCAAGCCGACGCAATTGCGCCCACATACCAGCCGTCGCTGGCAGTCTCAATTCTACACTCCCGGGGCAGCACCCGGTTCACAAGTTCACGGAAAGTTTTGCTCGCCTTATTCATGAGGTGAGCAGGCACGGCATCCGTGCCCAAGGTTAAATCTTTGTTCATAATACGTATGGTAGTTTGGCTGTTACAGGCAAGTTCTCGTGCGGATACACGAACGGCTGCCTGTTTCCCGTAAAGTCGCCAAACTACCATACGTATGCGTCCGTAGAGCATAATATGTAGGGAAAAGACAGCCGTAAGTTTCGTATATGGTATCATTTTCGTGGCCTCACGAAAATGGTCACCGGTGGACATAAAAAAAGCCCAATTTCGTATTGAGCATCTAACCGCTGCTCTTCGGATACGCTAACACGTATGGGTAATTTGGCACTGCAAATATGCGCATAATCTTTGGAATAGGCAATAAAAAGGCGGAATTTTTGTTCCGCCTTGAAAATAAATCAATCTAAATCATCATAGTATATTGTCAAAATTAAATATGGATCTGGCTTATCCCAAGGATCAATCCTTGAATCACCCGCGAATTTCACTACTACTCTTTTGATGTCCTTTTGAATAATTAATTCAGTGACAAGCTTCGAATCTTCTGCTGGAACGTAGCCCAAATGAATCCTATCACACATTACTTTCACGGCATAAGGATCGTATGGATTTGTAGGCTCAGGCCGCAGTTTGATTTCATCATTTACATTTAGAATTGGAACAAGATCCTTGGCTCGCGCGCTACGGGCAAATATACCTTTCACTTCAATATCCATTGAAGCACAATTTCTGTACTCTTCCGCTATTGATTTATAGATAGCTTCCTGTTCTGCCCTCTTAGCTTCTTCTTCCTCCTTTCTCTTTAATAAGTCTTTCTCCCTTTGTTTTTCTATATACGCATTAAATTCTTTTTCTTTCTTCATCTCTAGATTACCTCTAATCAAAGCAAAAATGAAAACAACGCAAAATGCGATGATAAGAATCCATCCCGTATCTGTTATATGCAAATCACCTGCGTCATCAAACTCGCAAGAACTTAACATCATAATCATAACTACGGATGTTATTAATGAGTATTTTTTCATGTTATCATGTTTATTGGGTAATAAAAAAGGAGGGGGAAAGTTCCCGATAGGCCGAAAAGTTGTTCGATGCTACTTCATCAGATTATAAGCTCTCAATACATCAGTAAAACCTTTAATCTCATTCTTCGACAAGTTTCTTGTTTCCGTGTATTTGCCACTTAGTCGCATTTTTACCGATTTCCCAGTGACCATGTTATTTAAGAAGTTGGCCAATTCTTCATCAACCTGAACATCCAACCATTCCCATACTCTGCCACCTTCATTCTCGGTTTTCTTATCTCTGTACTCATTAAAGCGTATTTCATGAGTGTTGCCGTCGTACGAAAGATAAGCCTTTTCAAAGAATATCCAGTTTTCTCCCTCGTAAGACATTCTTAGCCGTAGCCAAACGTTATTATCCTGCACACCCATATATAGAGAAGCCCTGTTCGTATTGGTGTAGTGAGTGTAGTATTTGTTTTCATACCAAGTGATGTTGCTGACATCATCGTATGTTTTCTTCAGTTTCTTCAAGGCTTCTTTTCCACGCTCTATCCTCTCTGCTTTTTGAAGCTTTATTTTTCTGTACTTCTCTTCTTCCGGAGTTACAATTTCTTTATATAAGGATTCCAACCTCTTTTCTTTTCCTTCAAAATCCAGGTCTTTAAGATTTTGAGAAGAAGTCTTCCCATACAATTTGAAGTCAATGATTTTTGAAGGAACAAGCGAAGTGTCTTTTAAATTAATGCCTAAAACGTATTGTACTTTCTTAGAGATAAAAAACGACTCATAGGCACGTAGCACGGCTTCAGAATCAGACGCAGCTTCGATTATCACAGGCTCGGCCACCTCTCTTTCACCATTCTCTACACAGATTTCAATGTACTCATACTTTTTCATTCTTGGGGTACATGCCACGATAAGCACCATACACAAGACGATTAGAACAAAGCCTTTAAAACATTTCTTCATATTATAGTCAAAAAGAAATGGTTTGCGAATTACACAATCGGAATTTGAGAGTTAGAAGTGACTCCAACTCTTCTTTTTTATAATCCCCGATATTGT
>CASELH010000067.1 GCA_949288715.1 uncultured Bacteroides sp.
CCGCTGGGGCTGCGCCCCCGCCCCCGCCATGGGGCAGCGGTAGCCCTCCGGGCTGCGTGTCTACACTACCCCGCCCGCCACCCTCCAGCGGTAGCCGCTTCGCGGCTGGCACTCAATTTTTTGAGCGATTAAATATTTTTCTCACAAAGGAACGGCGCGTCGCCCATGCCGTCAAGAACCGCGCCTGCGGCGCATATTGTTCGAAAAAATCTTCCTTTTTCGTGTATCCACGAAAAAGCGTATTTTTTCGCCCAATTTCTTGCCGGTATGGCCGCCGCTCCGTAAACGTATCGTTTGAAAAATCTTCAATCGTTCAAAAAATGGGAAGGTGTGCCCATATACACCAATGTTTAACATTATTACTTTATCATTATGAACACTATTGTAGTATTAGTCCGCCGGGACATGTATTATGAATTTGCAGGAATTGCGAAAGAACATCATGTAGAAGTGCTTGAATGTGCCGAAAGCGGCATAGATGGGCTATGTGAAGTTACTATACGTGGCTCTGCCCTGTTGTTATATTTGGTTGGTCGTTTCTATGCGCGGAAGGAATTGTTACACAATTTCAACGAATTAATACAATGAAAAGTAAGTACATCAAGACCTACGACTACTACGGCGTGCGTGTCGTCCTCGAACGGCACGCCCTGCCGCAGGGCGGTTACCTTTATGTCATAAAAGGTTACTTCGTTAGCGGCCTACGCATCTACCGCACCACGTCGTCCTATCTGTACGAAAATGTCGATGCCATTTGGAGCGCAGACCGCGCCCAGGCACGATGGGCGTGCCGCCTCTTCCTTCTCATCGAAGGCGAGCGCATCCCCGCCCGCCAGCGCGAGCACGTCCGCCTATGGGAGTAGTTCTACGCTGCGCGCTTCGCGCTTGCTGCGCAGGCACGCAGTCACTACCCGCATTGCTTCCCACCGTACCACCCGGGCGGCTGCGCCGCCCGCCCACAGAAGGCGGCAGCCGCCGCCTTCCATGGTGCGGTAAGGTAGCACCGCACCCCGTTTGCCGAAAAGCCACCATTTCCCGATAAAAGTATTACCTTTGCATCATGAAACTACGAAGATTCTATAAGAAACCTAAAGAATACCATGGGGACTACCGCGAACGTTACGTTCGCCGTCTATGGCTCACCCACCGCGCCGCCCTCCTCCTCGGTATCATGCTCGCCGCCGTTGCCACCCTCCTGCAATGGCTCGGCCTCCTGTAATTAAGTTAAATGTGTTAAACTATCCAAACCCCACCCGCAGCCAAGTCTTTACAAAAAGTAACCCATTCCCGCCCATCCGCTATCACATTGTCACATCCGGGGCACATCCCCGGCACATGCTCCGCATTTGGTCGGCACCGCTGGCGTTTGTATCTTCGCCCTACCTTCGGGACACCGGGGCGGCACGCCGCCGCCCGGCCATCCCCCGAAGCCCCATTCTTCATGGCAATTATACGCAGTATCGCAGTGGGCAAAGCCCGCAAGTCCGCCGGAAACGTCACATTCCGCACCGTCCGGGGTCGTACTATTATGTCCGAAAAAGTCGCCGAACGCCCCATCACCCGCGCCCCCGGCGAAGCAATGAGCCGTTACCCCTACATGTTCGCGCTCATCAACCGCTACGCCAACATTCACAAAGCCGACATAGGCGTATCGTTCGACAAAACAAAGTATGGAAGCGAGCGAAACAACTTCTTTAAGTCCAACTACTCCGCCCTGTGCGAAGCCTTCGCCGACCTCTACAGCTCCACCCCCGACCCCGACCAAGTCACCGACACAGAGATAGAGGCCGCCGTCACCACCTACGCCACTACCAACACATCCGCCATCTACCGCGTCAAAAAGTCCGGCTATGATGTCGTGTACCTCTCCGGCGAATGGAGTACCGACGATAACCCCGAACCCATCCCCAGCACCCCCGGAACCGGAGGCGGTAGCGGCACGGGCGAAGATGACGGAGACCATCAGTTAGGCTAACGGATTCACGAAAATACTAAGTCCTTATGTCCGAATCACGTAAAACCCTATGGCAAAAAATTCTGCAAGTAGGAATAGCCATATTATCCGCCGTGTTGGGCGCAATCGGCGGAGCCTCAATAGGTTAAGGTAATTGAAGTGTTAACGTTTCGCATTTACATTTGTAAATCGTAACATCAATTAGGCGGGGTTAAATCAAATTAACCTCGCCTTTTCAATTGTTTAACATATTCGTGATATTCAATAAAAAATCCCAGCACAACAAATTTGTCGTAACTGGGATTCTTTAATTGAACTTTTATAGCTCAAGCATTAGGCAACCGGTTCTTTTGAACTATTAGTTTCTTCATCAAGGATTCTTAAAGCTCTATCCAAGACTGTGGTATCATCAAGCATTACCAATCCACCATCGGGACCCGGCTCCAAATGGATGCCTACGCTTTTGCCTTCTTTAAAGTTATGTCCACCAAAGAAGTTTCTTACGGTATCTACATCCATATTTAATTCGTCTGCAATTCTATGCATGCTACCTGTGGGCAAAGCATCTTTAATTTTGCGAAGTTCATTAAAAGTAATCGTTCTCATAACTATCTAATTTTATAGGTTTATATAACTAAGGTTGATTTACACGCTATAAACTTAGGAAAAAAATAGTATAAGAACAAGCAAAATCCCCTTTTTTTAATCAGAATAAACTAAGTTTGTGAGACTCGTCAAAGAAAAAGATAATAGGCTCATACATAAGAGAGAATTTAATCTCTTATGTATGAGCCTATTAAAATCGCTTAATAATGTAGCTTCAGATAATTTCAATAGCATCAGTAGGAACCCATCCCACTTTACCATCTTCAAGCTTTATTTCCTTCCATTCATGCATTGAATTGTCTTTGATTTCAACTTTATGTCCTTCGTGAAGGACGAAAAGGCTTGTCCCGGTTTCACTTGGCGTACTTCGCACCGTAATACTTGGAACCAATACAATTGCTTTATCTTGGCTCAAACGTTCTTTCTTCTGCTGGCCTGCAAAAACATTGCTAACCACACATAAGAACAACATGGATAAGGCACCAATAAACCCTATTTTTTTCAGTATGACAGACTTGCCGAAGAAGAAAAGTCCCATAGATGCCAGCAAAAGTAAAAAACAAGCAATGCCTAATTTTGCCCATGCATCAGAATTCAAGCAATTGATAAGCGAACGAATCCAGGTAACAAAAAACACTTCTGGAATAGGCGTTACCTTATCAATGGTTTTGGCGCGTGCGATATCCAGATTCGCCCGAATATCAGCATTTCCCGGTTGCAATGCCAAGGCACGTTCATAGTTTAATATTGCGCGTGCAATGTCACTGGTTTTATAATAGCTGTTTCCTAAATTATAATATACTTCAGGCGCTTCTCCTTGTTCCAATAGTTTTTCATAGATTTGGATAGCTGCTGCATAATCTTCTTTCATGTATGCACTATCAGCTTGAGCTTTGGTAACACTACCGGCCATATCTTCTTGTTGCGCAATGGAGAAGTCTGTGCGGGTTAGTGAATCTATTCCTAACGTATCGTTGGCTTGTCCTGGTGATGTCATTAGCATCCATCCTAATGCAAAAAACGATATTATTCTTTTCATTATTATGCCTCCTCTACTTTAATGTTTGATGGAATTCTCCATTTTGCTGATAACTTCCAGCGAAGCCGTATAGACTTTATCCATGGCTTGATTATCGCTTCCGGGAGCAAAACGGGCAAATTCGCAATTATTCAAAGCGTCTATGAATTCCTTTATAAGTTCTTCGTTGACACCATAATTCTGCAATTCTTCCTCAATATTGTCCTTCGACAGGCGTGAAAGCGGAATGTTCAACTTATCACTAATATATCCCCACAACGCCTTTAATACCTCATCATAAAAAGCTTCTTTCTTATTCTCACCCAGCAATTTTCCGGCAAGTTTCATTCGCTTTACAGCAACCTTGTTAGCTTTCTTTGTGCGCACGCGGGCTACATTGGCGTTAGCTGCAACTTGCTTGCGGTAAATGATGAAGAATGCCATGAATATCAACGCCGGAATCACATAAAACATCCAGTAAGAAGTCGACCCGAAAAAGAAGTCGCCTCTGCGAGTCAATTTCACGTCGCCTTGCTTGATGTAGCGGATGTCCTCATTCAAGACCTTCAAGTCTTCTTTATTTGTGAAATTAGAGATGACTTGCTGGGCATTGCCTTCGCCTTTGGCCACGTTAAGTGTATACCCTTCCGTAGACAAGGTTTTATAAGAGCGAGACTTAATGTCGAAATAGCTGAATTCAACCGGAGGTATCTTATATGTGCCTGCTGTGCGTGGAATTGCCAAGTACTCAACAACTTTACTTCCAGACAATCCGTCTTGAGTGAGGCGCGATTTATTGTCGACTTTCGGGTCATAAGTTTCAAAATCTTCAGGGAACTTCACCTCCGGATCAGACAAGAGCTTCAAATTTCCTGTACCCGATATTACTACCTTCAACGTCACTGCATCATTAGTTTTCAGGTCAGTGGTATTGATAGATGATGAAATGTCGAATGTCCCCACTCCACCGGAGAAATTGGCAGGTTTCCCTGCGGGAAGTGGCTGCACATTAATGGTCAGCCGTGGAGTAATAAGTGTCTTTTTTATCTCTACATAATTATTACCTCCGTTGAAGAAAGCCTCAAACGGGTCATCTACCTCCACCATCTGCGCGATAGATGCATCAAAGCGTGCAGGTTCTATGGTCAGTTTACCTGATTGTTGAGGAAAAAGTACAAACTGACGGTAAACAGTGGTTTGATAATTACGTCCTTTGTAATGTTCCAGTCCCCAACGTCTGTTGTTCGGGAGTTCCACTTCTTGCGAATGAAATCCTTTGAAGTCTGGCAACTTCACGTTTTCAAACATGCGGAGGTCTACTGCGGTATATATTTTATATGTCAACAGAAGTGCTTCCTGTTCATATACATTGGTTTTGTTGACGGTAGCGGTAATAAACAAATCATCGTTTGCAATGGTTTTGCCTTGCCTTCCACTTGTCGATACATTGCCTTTGCCTCCCCCTTGCGAAGCCGTGGTCTTGTCAGCGGGGATTACCTTTATGGTGACTGCGTTGGAAATCATTTGATTGCCGTCAGCCGTAATGCTTGCCCCGGGGATGGTGTACTCTCCCTCGGCTTTCGCCATCAATATGTAAGTAAAGGTAATGCTGCTTGTCGATGTGGTTTTCCCGTTAATCATCTGTACGTTGCGTTGAGTAGAACGGCTGGGGCCCATCAAAACATCGAATCCTTTTATGCTTGGCACCTGGAAGTTTCTTACCTCCTGAGTGGTTACGGTATAAGATAGCCTGAACTGGTCTCCTACGGCAACGACATCAGGAGCCGATGCCGTAAACGACACTTCTTCATCGGCCCATGCGTGCAGGCAGGTCATCAGCAATGCCGCCCATATAAAAAGTATTTTTCTCATGTTGTTTTCGTTTATATATCTCTATATTCTTACCAATCTTTTTCCAGCTTGCTGCCTTGTATCACTTGTTGCTTCTTCACCTTGTCTTGCACTTCGCGTTCATCTTGCATCACAGAGTTCAGCAACTGCTCTGCATTCTCTTTCGACATCTGGTCTTCTTTATTCTCTTGTTGCTGAGGTTGTTGTTGCTGCTGGTCTTGTTTTTGGTCTTGTTGGTTTTGTTGTTGGTCTTTATTCTTTTGCTGGTCTTGCTGGTTCTGGTCTTGGTTCTGATTTTGATTTTGCTGGTTCTGCTGCTGGTCTTTCAGCATCTTCTGTGCCAAGGCCAGGTTATAGCGGGTTTCATTGTCCTTCGGATTGTTGCGCAAAGACTCCTTGTAGGCTTCCACTGCCTTGGCATAGTCTTTCTGCGCATGAAATATCACCCCCATGTTATGATAAATCTGTGCCAAGTTCATCTTGTCTTTCTCCACACGGGCAGCTCCTGCATATTGCTCCATAGCCTCCTGCACTTTATTTTGTTGCAGAAGAGTATTTCCCAAGTTGAACATAGATACTGTAGATTTTGGATTCGCCTCCAATGCTTTACGATAGTTCACCTCTGCATCCACATATACACTGTCCTTATATGCCCGGTTCCCTTTGCGGATGTAGTCGCGTTCAGCCTTTTGTGCCAAGGCCGATGTTGCCGCAAGCAACAACAGGAGCATTCCTATGTATTTCTTTAACTTCATCATACTAACCTACTTTCTTATCGCTTTTTTTGTTTGAGAACAAATGGATGTTTCTGAACAAAGGATTCTTGCATTCCGTTATCAGCATTTCTGCCATCAGCAGGAGCAAGATAAGCCATGCCACCGCCTGAAACTGCTCGTTGAACTCCGTATAGACCTGTGTTTCCACATCGGCTTTGGCCATTTTGTCTATCTCTTTACTAATTGCCCGTTGTGCGTTGTTCGTATTGTCCACCCGCACGTAGATGCCTTTTCCTTCCTTGGCTATCTCTTGGCACATGGGCTCATTCAAGCGCGTCACTATCACATTTCCGTCCCTATCCCGCCGATAGTCATTAGAGCCTTCTACAGGTATGGGAGCCCCATCGGGCATGCCTACTCCAAGCACACTCACTTGTATTCCTTTGTCCGTAGCCGTTTTAACTGCTTCTGCGACCCCGCCTTCATGATTCTCGCCATCGGTAATGACTATAATGGCGCGCCCCACTCCTTCTTGCGGAGTAAAGCTGCGCGATGCCAAGTTAATGGCCGCCGCAATGGCTGTGCCTTGCTTGGTTATCAATGAAGGATCGATGGACTCCAGAAACATCTTGGCAGAGATATAATCGCTTGTAATAGGCAGTTGTGTAAATGCATCGCCTGCAAACACAATCATGCCAACCTTGTCGTTTTGCATCCTATCCACCAATTGCGCTACCAGTCTTTTGGCTTTCTCCAAGCGGCTGGGCTGCACATCCTCAGCAAGCATAGAGTTCGATATGTCAAGAGCTATCATCACCTCTACCCCTTGGCGCTTCACGGTTTCCAGTTTAGAGCCAAACTGCGGACGCGCCAGCAAAAGGGAAAATAAGCCTATCGCCATCAAGACAAGGGCAAACTTCACATCAGGCCGGTAGCGAGAGGCATCGGGCATCAGCTGGGCCATCAGTTCGGGGTCTCCAAACTTACGGATAGCTTTCCGCTTCCGATAATTGGAGTACAAGTATAAGGCCGCCAATACAGGTAGTAGCAGCAACAGATACAAATATGCAGGTTCTTCAAATCGAAACATGTTGATGAATCATTTTTTTACGGTATCTTTTTCAAAACAGTGTTGCGCAGCAATACTTCCAGCAATATGCACAGGAAAGCAGCCAGCGCAAACCAGCGGTATTCCTCCTGTCTCTTGCTATATTGCTTTACATTCAGTTTTGTTTTCTCAAGTTTGTCAATCTCCTCATACACTTCCTTCAACTTAGAGTTGCTTGTGGCACGGTAATAATTCCCCTCCGTAATGCCGGCAATCTGAGTCAGTGTTTTCTCGTCTATCTCCACCGGAAGGTTTACGTATTGCACCGTTCCGCCTACAGGATAGGGATAGGGAGCCGTTCCATTGGTTCCTACGCCAATGGTATAGACACGTATGCCAAAGCTCTTGGCTATCTCGGCTGCTGTCAAGGGGGAAATATCGCCCCGGTTATTGGTGCCATCTGTCAAAAGAATGATGACCTTAGATTTTGCTTTGCTGTCTTTCAGGCGGGTCACCGCGTTGGCTATGCCCATACCCACGGCGGTACCGTCTTCTATCAAGCCGCATTTTACGTCCTTTATCAAGTTCAGCAGCACGGCATGGTCCACCGTCAAAGGGCATTGGGTAAAGCTTTCGCCCGCAAAAAGGGTGATGCCTATATTGTCGTTGGGACGTCCGTTGATAAACTCTGCAGCCACCTCCTTGGCAGCCTCCAGCCTGTTGGGCTTCAAATCTTCGGCAAGCATACTGGTCGACACGTCGATGGCCATCATGATGTCGATACCTTCTATTTCGCTGTTTTGCCAGCTATCAGTAGTTTGCGGACGTGCCAGCACCACGATAATCAGCGTCAAAGCCAGGATGCGCAATGCAAAGGGCACATGCAGCAAGTAGTATTTATAACTCTTGGGGGCATGTGCATAAACGCGTGTATCCGATACCTGAAGAGCCGCCTCGTTTTTCTTGCGTTTCATGATATACCACACAACATAGGGTATCAGCAAGAGCAACAAAAACAAATATTCTATATTGGCAAAAACCATGATATTATCACATTTTACTGTTCATTACTTATACATCAATACACCTGCCATAGGCCTCAAGCAAGGTAATTGTACAACTCTCCTGCCACATAAACTATTGACCATATCAACACCACTGCCAAAACAGCGATGCCCACTCCCAACAAGACTTTGGTACGCAACGAACGCTTCTCTACAATCGTGATTTCCGTTGGTTGCGGCTTGGCATTCTCGTCTTCTTTCTCTTTCGTGTCGTTAATAAAGTCGATGGCATTTACCAAGTTGGCGTCATTTTCATTCATCAAGGGGGTATGCTTGGCAAACTTCACCAAATCGGCGGTCTGGAAAAGTTCACGCAAGTCCTTTATCGCTTCTTTATCGTTCACTTCCAGCAACTTGTCAATAATCTCCGATGATGTCATCTCTTGGGCGTTAAACCCGAACCGTCCCTTGATATATGCGCGAAGGACATCTGTCAGTTCCGTATAATACTCCTTCGACATTCCTTTCTGCCATGCCTTCTCTCCTTTGATGCGCTCTATCTCTTGCATGGCCAATTGGTGGGGAGGCAATTGGGGCTCAACCTTAACTTTGCGGATAATGGGTTTATTGTCCATAATGCGCTTCACCAGATATATCAGCAGAAGTAGGAAAGGCACAAACAGCAGCACGCAGGCAATGGCCACATACCAGTCTTCCCACGCAAAAGGTGCCTGCATAATCTCCTTAGGACCGAAAAACTGGTCAGGGTGCAGTGTGTCAACCGGCATCGAGTACACTTTCAGCGCCAACGCCTTGGAGTAATACTTCTGTGTATCCACCATCACCTCCATCGGGGGCAAGTAGTACAGCGCCGAGTCGAAAGACGTGATGGTATATTCTTGGGTAATCAGTGTCCGCCGCCCGCCGTTCAGCCATTGCGTGTCCGGCTTGGCCACTTCAAGCACTTCCACCCCACGCACCATGGTATCCGGATAGACAGGGAAAATAGCCCGCTTGTCGGCATCCAGTGATACTTGCAATTTTATTTTCGCCTGCTCGCCAATCAAGATTTGCAAAGAGTCGATTGTCGCGTCCACCGTAACCGATTGTGCGTTCGCCCTATGCAAGCCTGTCCAGCCGCCCAGCGCAAGGATTATCAGAAGAAATAAGTATCTTTTCATCTTTTTTCTGTCCTATCAATTTCGTTTGGCAAACAAGCCCATCAACGCCTTTACGTAGTCTTGGTCTGTCTGCACCGATATATTGTCCACATTGCTTTTGGTAAACGTCTCGTTCAGTTCGGCCTGTCTGTTCACCCACCATTCGTGGTGGGTACGTCTCACAGCCTTAGAAGAAGTGTCTATCCATTGTTCTGCTCCCGTTTCCGCATCTTTCACCTTCACCAGACCCACAGCAGGCAACTCTTCTACCCGGCGGTCATACACTTGTATGGCCACTACATCGTGCTTGCGGTTGGCTATGGTCATGGCGTTTTTAAAGTTGTCCGCATCCATAAAGTCCGAAAGCACAAATGCCGTACAGCGGCGCTTCATCACGTTGGTCAGGTATTCCAACCCGATGCGGATGTTGGTGCCCCGGCTCTCGGGATGGAAATCCAGCAGCTCGCGAATGATGTACAAAATGTGTTTACGCCCCTTCTTGGGCGGGATGAACTTCTCTATGCGGTCGGAAAAAAAGATAACGCCTATCTTATCGTTGTTCTGGATGGCGGAAAAGGCCAGTGTCGCGGCAATTTCCGTCAGCATATCTTTCTTCAGTTGCTTTACCGTGCCAAACTCCAAGCTTCCCGACACATCGATGACCAACATGACCGTCAGCTCGCGTTCTTCCTCAAACACCTTCACATAGGGACGGTGAAAACGTGCGGTCACATTCCAGTCTATGTCGCGTATGTCGTCGCCAAACTGATATTCGCGCACCTCGGAAAAAGCCATTCCCCTGCCTTTAAAGGCCGAATGGTATTGCCCGGCAAAGATATTGTTGGACAATCCGCGTGTCTTTATCTCAATCTGGCGGACTTTCTTTAATAATTCAGTCGTTTCCATTCCATTCGCACGCGTTTGTTCATCAAGGCACTTCCACCTTATTCAAAATCTTGCTTACTATTTCATCCGACGTCAAGTTGCTTGCCTCTGCTTCGTATGTCAGGCCGATGCGGTGGCGCAACACGTCGTGTGCCACTGACCGCACGTCTTCGGGTATCACATATCCGCGCCGCTTGATGAACGCGTAACTGCGTGCCGCCAGCGCCAAGTTGATGGAGGCACGGGGCGAACCGCCGAAACCTATCATTTCTTTCAGCTCCTTCAAGTCATACTTCTCCGGATAGCGGGTGGCAAACACGATGTCCACAATATATTTTTCAATCTTTTCGTCCAGATATACTTGGCGCACCACTTTGCGTGCTTCAATGATTTCCTCCGACTTCAAGATAGGGCGCACATTTATCTTATCGCCGCTTATGTTCTGCCGGATGATGAGCTTTTCCTCCTCCAGCTTCGGGTAGTCTATCACCACTTTGAGCATGAAACGGTCTACCTGCGCTTCGGGCAGCGGATAAGTACCCTCTTGCTCAATGGGGTTCTGTGTGGCCAATACCAGGAAAGGTTCCGGCAGCGGGAAAGTATCCTTACCGATGGTCACCTGCCGCTCTTGCATGGCTTCCAGAAGAGCGCTCTGCACCTTGGCTGGAGCACGGTTTATTTCATCCGCCAGCACAAAGTTGGCAAAGATGGGTCCTTTCTTTGCCTGGAAACTCTCGTCCTTCTGGCTATACACCATCGTGCCGATAACGTCGGCAGGCAACAGGTCGGGGGTAAACTGGATACGGCTATACTTGGCATCGATAAGGGAGGCCAGCGTCTTGATGGCCAGCGTCTTTGCCAATCCGGGCACACCTTCCAGCAGCACATGTCCGTCGGACAACAAACCTATCAGCAAAGATTCCACAAGGTGTTTCTGACCTACAATAACCTGGTCCATACCCGTAGTAAGGTTGGTGATGAAAGAACTTTGTCTTTCAATCCGCTCGTTCAGTTCGCGGATATCAATTGTTTCAGCCATATGATTCTATTTATAAAATGTAATATATCGCATAATGTCAACCCTAAAAGCCCCTTTGCTACACGCAAAGGGAAAGGCGCTTTGTTTTTACGCTCCCAAAAGTACGGCAATAAATTAACTAAGGCAACTAATTTTACTTAAAAAACAATGTGAAACCTTTAGGCCGATGCAAGAGCCTGCTATATGAGAAGCGGGACAACCAGCATGCCGCCCGTCAGCAGCAGCCCTACGGCGATAGGGCATGCATAGCCCTTCACCACATCGGGATGCTTGTAGCCACTGATCCAGGCAAATAGACTGTACATCAGGAAAGCCCCCGCCGAGCCTACCAGCGCCCCTACCAGCAAGTCGCCGGGATAGTGCACGCCCAGGTATGCGCGCGAGTAGCAGGTGAGCAATGCCCAAAACAGCATGTAGACCGTGAGCCAGCGCTTGCGTAGCAAGAGCCCCAAGAAGCATGCCAACCCAAACGTATTGGCCGCATGGCAAGAAGGAAAACCGTATTGCCCCCCGCGGTAGCCGTTTACTATATGCACCAGGCCGTCAAGCTCCGGCGCACGCGAAGGCCTTAAACGCTCCACCGCCGGGCGGATAGCCGACGAGCACACCTGGTCGGCAAACGTGATGGTCAGCGCTACGGCCACCACACACAGCAGGGCCACCCGCCACGAAAAGTTGCGGAATATCACGTAAAGGATGGACGCATACAGGGGCACCCACACCAGCTTGCTGCTGTAAGCACTCATGAAGCTGTCGAAAAAAGCGTTGTGCATGCCGTTGATAAGGAGGAGCAAATCGGTATCCATGTCCACTAACCCCTGTAAAGCCTGTGCCAGTAACATCATAACTATAAGTATCTATGCAAAGTTTTAAAAGTATGTCTCATTTATATTTCTCATAATCAGCCTCGGTGATTTCCCGGATGACCCGGCAAGGATTGCCTGCCGCCAACACATGCGGGGGTATGTCTTTTGTCACCACGCTGCCTGCCCCTATGACGCTGCCTTCGCCAATGCTCACGCCGGGCAATACGCACACATGGCCGCCTATCCACACGTCATTGCCCACCGTGATGGGGTAAGCATATTCCAGCCCCCGGTTGCGTCGCTCCACATCTAGCGGATGCCCGGCTGTGTAAAAACCACAATGAGGGGCGACAAACACGTTGTCACCGAAGGTCACCTTGGCTCCATCCAGCACTACGCACCCCGCGTTCATGAAGAAATTCTCGCCTACTTCAATGTTGTAACCGTAGTCGCAATGGAAAGGCGGCAATATGGCAAAATCGCCCTTGACACTCCCCAACAGGCGGCGCAGCACGGCCTTCCGCTCTCCTGCCATCGAGGGAGGCATTTGGTTGAATGTATAAAGCAGGTCGGCGCATGCCGCCCGTTCGGCCAGCAACTCGGCATCATAATTGGCATCATACAGCCTCCCTTCGCGGGCTTTCATTTTCTCGGTTTCCATAAATTTATAAAGTTTGCTTTTGCAAAAGTAATATAAAAAAATAAATCCACCTACCCCGCGTTGTGCATCGGTCGCTGCATTAATGCTGAAACAGCAAGTTTTATTACCTATCTTGTACATATTTCCTCCCTTCCATCTTCGCTCCATGACGGCATAAAAAGAAAGGAGCAGGTACGAAGCAGGTAAGAACCGGGTACGAAGAAGGTAGGTAGATGGTAATTTTGATGTACGAAAATTTATCGTATTTGTCTGATTGATAATGCAGAATAAATTCAAGTCTTTTGCATAAATGCATGATTCGCGACTTTTGCCATGTAAATATTTGCGATTTAGATTGTAATAAAAGATGCACAACACGTGCTTATTTCCGGAAAACCTTGTAAATTTGTACTTGCTATGTGAAAAGCAGGAACAATGGAACACACCCTATATGAGTATTCGCTGGGCATTGCTTTGGTGCTGATGCTGTTTTTTGCCGTTTATTTCCTGACGGCAAAAACACCGGGCAAGCCTATCTACGCCAACTATGTACGTTCGCGCCGCCTCATGGGCGTGGCCTTGCTGGCATTGTCTGCCAACTATTCGGTCCACTTGTTTGGGGGCTTACGGTTTCTCTATCCGGATGCGGCCATCCAGATGAACCTTTCCACCTACTTCTTGGCCTATTGGCTGTTCAGCGCGGCGCTCACCTCGCTGCTCGACCGCTTCTATCTGACCCGGCAACGCTTCGTGCGGCACATCCTGTATTGGCTCGTGTTCACCGCCCTTTCCGGCGTTATCCTCATTGTCTTGCCGAAAGGGACGGCGCAGCATGTCGGATTGCTCCTGATGGCTTTGTGGCTGTTGGCCTATGGGGTTTATCTGTCCCGCAGGCTCATCCTGACCTACCGCCGGGCGATCCGCTTGTTCGACGACACGCACTCCGAGCACATCGCCGCCTACATCCGGTGGATGTCCGTCTTCACCTGGTGGGCGGTCATCTACGGGGTCAGTTGCGGGCTGCTGACGTTCCTGCCCGACCGGTATGTGTTTCTGTGGATTCTCTCCTCCATACCTTTCTATATTTACCTGTATTGTTCCTACATGAACTACTTGCTGTTCTACGAGCAAGTAGAGAGCATCTTGGAAAAAGAGGTTCCGATGAAACAGGAAGCGCCCTGCCCCTCTGCGGAGGAAGTGCCCGATGATACCCCCACCTACCATGCCTACATCGAGCTGAAATTAATCGCCTGGCTGGATACAAACGGTTATACCCGTCCGGGGCTGACCATCGAGGAACTAGCCGCTGCCCTTGGCACCAACCGCACCTACCTGTCCGCCTACATCAAGGCCACCTATCGTGTCACCTTCCGCGAGTGGGTGGCGGGGCTTCGCATCGGGTATGCCAAGCAGATGCTGATGCAACATCCCGAAATGACGGTTTCGGCCATCTCCGAAGCATCGGGCTTTCTGTCGTTGAGCTACTTTACCAGAATCTTTACGGAAAAAGAAGGCTGTACGCCCTCCAAATGGAGAAAATCCGAAGCGGCGAAAGGGTAAAATCCGCTCATCAACTTTTGTCCTATCCACAAAAAATTGCTCTAACAACAAGACTTGCCATTGCTCCGGCAACAAGTTTTTGCTGTCTTGTCAAAACTTGGCATAATCCATTGTGTCAAGCATTGGATTATTCATTTTTGCATTTACTTTGTATTCAAAAAGTTTAATAATATAAGTGTACAAATAATAATTTGTGCACACAAATCGAGCAGTAACACTCCTTCGACTTTTAATTCAATTAGAGATTTAGTATGGCCTTTAAGAAAATTCTACTTATTGCATTGCTGTCATCGGCGGTATTTCCTTTGGCGGCACAAAACACTTCCCTCCGTGTCAACCTCCTGCGCTGGGCAACGCTTACACCCGACTTGGGGCTGGAGTGGCGCATTCATCCGTCATGGGGAATCCTCGTGAACGGCTCGTGGACATCGTGGTCGTGGAACGGCAAGGACAGACGGTACGCCCTCTGGGAAGTCGCGCCCGAAGTGCGCTACTATATAGGTAAGGAGAAGCGCGGTTATCTCGGCGCGATGTTCAAGGCAGGCGAGTTCAACTACAAGCTCTCCGGCACGGGCAAGCAGGGCGACCTGATGGGCGGAGGCATTACGGGCGGTTATCTGTTGCGGCTGAACGATGCCCTGTCACTCGACTTCTCGCTGGCTCTCGGCTATCTGAATGCAGACTATGAGAAATATGAGGTTATCGACGGTGTGCGTGTGCGCCGTGGAAATGATACAAAGAACTGGTGGGGCCCGGTAAACGCGGGTGTCACCTTGGTGTGGAAAATGAAGAATTAAGAACGAAAAATGAAGAATTAGCTATGAGAAAGGCAATATATATAAGATATAGCTTGACGGCGGTATTCGTCGCCCTGCTGCTGTTTTCCTGCGTAAAGGATGAACTTTACAACACTCCGCACCCTGACAAGGGGGCTATTACCATCAGTCTGACGGGATGGGCGGCGGACGATGAGTATGTGCTCGACATGGACGGAAAGACTGCCGACATCACCGGTTCGCCGTTTGTCTATCCCGACCTGCTCTTACCGGGGGCGCACAGCCTCGTGGTCTATAACCGTGCCGAGGGCTTCACCTTCGACGGACGGATGGCGTATGTCAACACACGGGACGACAAGGCCCGTGCGGACGGTGCGCCCATTATCCCCCTGCCGGGCTATTTGAAAACCATTAGTCAGGAGATTACGGTTGTGGCCGACGATACGCTGCGCATTACCCCTTCACCGCAGCAGCGGGTGCGCGACCTGCATATTGAGTTCACCGTGACACAGGGACGCCCCGAACTGATACGGACCGTGGCAGGCACACTGGGCGGCATAGCCGGAGCCTTCGATATGGAAGCGGGACAGACTACGGGCGAACCTGCCTCTACCCTTGTATCCTTCACCCGCGACGGCGACATGCTGACTGCCGATGCGCGGCTCTTGGGTACGATGGGAGCTATGCAGACCTTGGTGCTCGACATCGCCTTCGTGGACGACGGGCGCACCCAGCGGACGGAAGTCGATTTGACGGAAGCCCTTGCGAACTTCAACGGCGATATGAACACCGCCTACCGGGTGACCGGCACACTGGAAACGCCTGTTGGCATGGAGGAAGCCACCGCTGAAATCACCGGATGGGAAACGGTGGACGGAGACGACGTAAACGCAGAAATGTAGAGAAATGAAGAAACTATCCTGTCATTCTGAACGACAGTGAAGAATCTCCT
>CASELH010000068.1 GCA_949288715.1 uncultured Bacteroides sp.
CCGTGGGTTCGGGTATGCCGTGTTGAGCGTGACTTTCCTGACTTGCGCGGAAGAAATCATGAGCTTCCAGCATTTCTTCCAGTCCCTTGCCGTGTTCCAGATGCTCCACATGGTCATGGGCGGTGTGATTGGTGCCGCCATTTACACCCGTGGGTTGAAATATTATATTCCCGACAACATGGCACGGTATGGAGCGGCGATAGACAATGTGGCTGCCAACGAAATGTCTATCCCACACTTCATAGATGCGTTCATGTCGCAAATGACCGAAATCAGCATCAAGCAGATGTATGGTTGGGCTGCATACGCCTGTATCTTCCTCTTTTTGCTGTTCCTGTTGTACGATGCTCCGATACGCAGGGAACTCAAGCAGATACCGAGCTGGCAGAAAATAAGGCAGAAGATTGCCGAATCAGCTGGCAGAAAATAAGGCAGAAGATTGCCGAATCGTTTGCCGATAGAAGGAGATTTAAATAAGTAACCAATCATATTTAGTTTATACGGCAAATGGGAATTTAACTGCGTGCCAACAATAACCGGTACCCTCACCCACGCTCTACCGCAACAACCTGCGGCTGAGGTAGCGCACGGGGTACCACACGGATACAAACCCTACCGCGATGACGGTGATGAAGACCACCAGCACATCTGCCACATGCACGCTGACGGGGTAGGCCTCGACCAGGAATGCCCCGCCTCCGCCTCCCAGCGAGATGAGGCCAAACTGCTGTTGCAGGAAGCACAGCAACAGTCCGCCCGCCACGCCCAGCACGGCGCCGCAGGCAGCAATCATTCGCCCCTCGGTGAGGAAGATGCCGGCTATGAGCCGCTCGTCAGCGCCCAGGTTGCGCAGCGTGACGGCGTCTTCGCGCTTGTCCAAAATGAGCATGGACAGCGAGCCTATCACGTTGAAGCAGGCAATGGCCAGGATGAAAGTGAGGAAAAGGTAGGAGATTAACTTCTCTATCTTCATGATGCGATACACGTCGGCCTGCTGCTCGTAGCGGTTCTGCACCACGTAGCGGTCGCCCACGATGTCTTGCATCTGTTCCTGAACGTGACCGGTGTCTTCGCCCGGCTTCAGTTTCAGCTCGATGGCCGACACTTCGGCCTCATATCCAAACAAGGCACGGGCAAAGTCGATGGAGGTGAGGATGTAGCGGGCGTCATACTTCTGCTGGTTCACGATGAACACTGCGCCGGGCGAGTGCAGGTACTTGCGGTTGAAGGCGGCGGCAGGGTTGGCCATGTTGACCCGCACCTTGCGCTTGGGGGCATATACCTGTAGAGGGTCGACAAACTGTATGCCTGTGCCCAGCTCCGACATCAGCTCCACGCCCATGATGCCGTAGTCGGCCACAGGGTCGTGCAGCAGGAAGGTGCCCGTGCCATAGAGCAGGCTGTCAATCTGGGTCAGTTGCTCGAAGTTGTCCTCCACTCCCTTGATGGTGGCCATGGCCTGGCGGTCTTTGTACTGCACCATGGCGTTGTCTTCCAGCGTTTCGGTCCACACCTCCACGCAGGGCAATGCCTGTATCTGGCGGATGGCGGGGTCGTCCGGGCTGAACACCTTTCCCTCGCGGGCGGTAATCTTGAGCTGCGGGTCGAAGGCGGTGAACAGCTGCTCCACCATCTCCTGAAAGCCGTTGAATACCGACAACGTGCACACCATGGCCATCGTTGCCAAGGCCACCCCGCACACCGAGATGGCAGAGATGATGTTGATGGCATTGTGCTTCTTCTTGGCAAAGAGGTAGCGGCGCGCTATGTAGAAGGGCAGGCTCACTTATTTGGTGGTATTGAGCAGTTGGTCTATATGCTCCAGGTAGTCCAGCGAGTCGTCCAGGAAGTACTTTATTTCGGGGATGATGCGCAGCTGGTGGCGCACGCGGCTACCCAGTTCGTAGCGTATGGTCTTGGCGTTGGCATTGATGTTGCGGATGATTTCCTCTCCCTTTTCCGAGGGGAAGATGCTGAGGTAGGCGCGTGCCACGCTGAGGTCGGGACTGATGCGCACGGCACTTACCGACACCAGTATGCCATGTGTCGCACGGGTTTGTTTCTGGAATATGTCGCTCAGTTCCTTCTGTATCAGGCGGGCTATTTTGTTCTGTCTTGTAGTTTCCATATCAATTTCATTTTAAGTTTTTTGCGGATAATATGCCTATTTGGTCGATAAAATGCGGTTATACGTAGATTTTTCTTGCAATCTTCCGTTTCATCCCGTATCTTTGCACCCATCTATAAAATAGCTCTCTCTAAATAGCGTTTTTTCATGTATTATTGACTTTTCCCGTTCTTACCCGTGAGGGCAGGAGCGGGTTTTTCATTTGGCGGGTTGTCCGGCCCATTTCCTCTTCCCAGCCAGCACGGCAGCAATGGCTCCCAGCACCAGCAGCGCCAGGGCGGCATAGGCTATGCCTTCCGTCACGTGCAGGCTTTGCGGGTCGAAGCGCATCTCTATGGTGTGCTTGCCGGCCGGTACATACAGGCAGCGCAGAATGTAGTCGGCGCGTGCCAGTTCGGCCGGCTGCCCGTCTATGCTGACTTGCCAGCCGTCGGGGTAGTATATCTCGGAGAATACGGCGATGCCGTCTTGTGCATTCTGGGCCTCATACACCAGGTGGTTGGGCAGATAGCTTGTCAGCCTGAGGACGGATGCTTCGTCCTTGTGGCCCGTTGTCGCACCGTTGAGGGCTGGCTTGAAGCGTGCGTCTACCACGGCGGTTTCGGTGGGCAGCACTTCTTTCAGGGCATCTATCTCTTCATTGGCATTGTCTACATACTGCACATCTTTCACAAACCAGGCATTGCCGTAGGCGTAGGGGTTGAGCACAGGCACGGTTTCGCCCTGCTGTCCGGCGGGGAAGATGAAGTACTTTGTGTTCAGCATGTTCAGCACGCGGAAACGGGTGGCATCTACGCTGTCCATCTCTCCACCCGCAGCGACTATGGCGCCGTAGGCAGCCTGCATTTCGGGCATGATGTGGTGGTCTATCATCTCCTGGTAGCGGCGTAGCTTGGCGGCGTGGTATCCGCCTACACTTTTATGCCAGTAGGCGGTGTTGTTTTCGTTGAAGGTGCTGGTGGCAAAGTTCAGCACGCGGTAGTCCAACGCTTTGTCTTGCAGAATCAGTTCGTCGGTCTCCGTCTTGTTGAAGGTAGTCACTTGGGTCGATTTTGGCACAAACTGGCTATCGTTGAGGTAGCGTTTATTCACTCCCCACAGGTCGACGAGGCACAGCAAGGCAATGCCGCCCACGGTGAGCGACCGGCGCAACTTGTCCGCTGCATACAGCCACAGCAGCAGCACCCCGATGGCAATGATGAGGAAGCTGCGCAGTGCATCGGACTGCACCAGTGCGGCGCGCATTTCCGACAGGTTGGTCAGGATGCCGTTCAGTTCGCTGGAGGGAATCATGCCTTGGTCGGCCGCGCTTTGCAGCATCTGCGCCTCTTGTGCGGGCACATAGTCCGACGGTGAGGGAGTGCCCGGCACCGCCAGCCACAAGGCCACACCTGCCGTAAGCAGCAGGCACAGGGCCGTTTGCTTGATGTTCTTCCTCAGCAGTCCCGGTTCTTTCAGCACCTTCATCAAGGCGAATACGGCCAGCAGGGGAATGGTAAACTCTGCAATGACCAGAATGGACGACACAGCGCGGAATTTATTGTACATCGGGACGTAGTCGATGAAGAAGTCGGTGAGTGGCATGAAGTTCTTGCCCCACGACAGCAGGATGGAGAACACCGTGGCAACCACCAATGCCCACTTCAACGGGCCTTTCACCACAAAGCAACCCAGCAGGAAGAGGAACAGCACGAAAGCCCCCACATACACCGGCCCCGACGTCATGGGCTGGGTGCCGAAGTACTGGGTCAGCTGGCCATACAGGCTGCCGTACATGGGATTGGCCTTCTGCATGGCCGTTTCGCTGGCCGCCAGGGGCACGGAGGCGCCTCCCTTGTAGTTGGGCACCAGCAAGGTCAGTGTTTCGCCGATGCCATAGCTCCATTGCGTAATGTAGTCGCGGTCCAGCCCGCTGCTGGTCTGCTTGGCGGCATCGCCGGTGTACACCAGTTCGCTCTTGCCGCGCATGGTTTCCTTGCTATAAGTATAAGTATGGTATAGGTTGGAGAGGTTGGCGGCCACGCCTATCAGTCCGGCCACTACCAACACGGCGCTTGCCCGGAAGAATTGGGGCAAGGTCTTTTCCCGCCAAGCCTGTACAAAGTAGGCAATGGCCACAAACAAGATGACAAACAGGAAGTAGTAGGACATCTGCACGTGGTTGGACATAATCTGCAAGGCAATGAACAGCGCCGTCACCAGTCCTCCCGCCAGCAACCTGCCCCGGTAGGCCAGCACAATGCCTGCCAGCGTGGGCGGAATGTAGGCCAGCGTGATGAACTTCCACAAGTGGCCCGCCGATATCAGGATGAAGAAGTAGGACGAGAATGCCCACAGCACGCCCCCTATCCCTGCCAGCCAGGCCGGAATGCCGAACACGCGCAGCAGAATGTAGAAGCCCAGCATCATGATGAACGTCAGCCCTACGTATCCGGGCAAAAAGAGCTGGTAGGCTTGTTGTACCCACTTCAGCGGTTGCACCGAGTCGTAGGCCGGGGCTATCTGGTAGGTGGGCATGCCGCCGAAGATGGAGTTTGTCCAGCGGGTGCGCTCGCCCGTCTCCTCGTAGTAGAGGGCAGCTTCGCGTCCTGCGCCGGCGCCTGCGGCCGTGTCGTGCTGGAAGAGGATGCGCCCCTCAATGTCCGCCGGGAAGAAGTAGGCAAACGAGAGCAGGGCAAATGCCACAATGGCAATCACATCGGGAAGAATCTTTTTTATCGTCATGGCGTACAATGTCATATAAGAATTTCTGCGCAAAGATAGGAGAAACCGCACGCAATAGGAAATAAGAGCCCGTTTAAATTCCCTTTTTTAACGTAAACCCGTTTGTCGCTTTAAATTCTTTTCTCTTACTTGGAGATGTGATATCTTTGTTATACTTTTGCTAACACAACTCTAATCCGTATATTTTATGGCAACAACCGTTGAACGTAAGCAGACAGCTTTCCGCCTTCGCACCGACTTGGTGGAACGGCTTCGCATAGAGGCCCGTCGTGAGAACCGTAGCTTGAATAACCTTGTAGAGGTGATGCTTTCCGAGGCATTGGACACCCGCCGGCCCAATCCGGAGACAATGGCGGCTATTGAGGAGGCGCGCCGAGGTGAATATGCAGGAACCTTGGACACCAGTAGTTTCGAAGCCTTTATGAATTCTATTAATGCTATCGATTGATGAAACAGGTACATTATAGCACAAGTGCTAAAAAGGACTTAAAGCGCTATCGAAATAACATACGCTTAATGAAAGCTCTCTATGAGGTAATGCAAATGCTTATTCATGATATCCCTTTGCCTCAACATTACCGTCCACATATGTTAAAAGGGCAATATGCCGGATGCATGGAATGTCATATAGGCAGTGATTTCCTGCTCATATGGGTTGATGAGGCATCTGACGTTATAGAGGTGATTCGCCTGGGCAGCCACGCCGAGGTGTTCTGAACTTCGCAAAGAATCATCTGAGCGGCAAAAACAAAAGGTCGCCGCAACTTATGTTACAACAACCTTTCATTTTTCTTGGATAAAAGATGAAAAGACCGGCTGAAACAGACTCCCTGTTCAAGGAATATACACGTTCAGCTCAAGGAAAAGGTACTCCTTGTCATCTTTCTTGTCTACTTCAAACTGGATTTTGTCTTCGCGCGCCAGCCACCCGATAGCAGCGTTCAAGTCCCTGTCAGACAAGCCGGAAGCTGCTTTAAGCTCACTGTATTCCCACCTCCGGTTATTGTCTAAAAGTCTCCAAATGACTCCTGCGTTAACGCCAATAGTATGAGCATCCATAACAAAAACATTTTAGAGGTTAGACATTTGCTTTAAATCGTAACCAAATGTAGGAAATATCTATAAATCTGACAAACCTTGGCGAATAATTAACACATATTAATCGGATGCCTTCCGCGCGCAGGAGCCTTGCCTCTTACTCTTTCGCCGGGTAGCGCATGTTTTCTTCCTGCATCTGCTCGAGCACCTCGTGGAGGTATTTGGCGGCCTCCCATTTGGCCATGGGCAGGTCGTGTAGCAGGTAGTTCCCGCAGTCGGCAGGAGCGGCGCCGGGCACTTCGCCCTCGTAGGAGGCAATGAAGCGGAAGGTGTCCTGCATCAGCGGGAGGATGTCTTGTGGCTGCAGGTCGCCTTTCATCAGCAGGTAGTTGCCGGTGAGGCATCCCATGGGGCCCCAGTAGATGATGTTGTCCTTCCAGCGGGGCTCATTGCGCAGGTAGGTGGCCGCCAGGTGCTCGATGGTGTGGAGCGCGCCTTGTCCTAAGGCGGGCTCACGGTTGGGCTCCTTCATGCGGATGTCGAAAGTAGTGATGGTCTCGCCGTTCACTTCATCCTTGCGCGACACGTAGATGCCACGCAGCAGGCGGATGTGGTCGATAGTAAAGCTGGGTATTTTTTCCATAAATATATAAATGGTTTGTGGTTCGATAAATTGTCATTCCACCTCTCCCGGCAGCGTCGCCAAGAATGCCCGGGTCACCCGGAAAGAGCGCTCGGCCATGGTGCCCCAGAAGTCGGTGTACTGCTGCCAGTGGCCTTCCACGCCGGGAGTGTCGCTTATGATGCGGAAGCTGAGGAAGGGGATGCCATACAGGTGGCAGGTCTGCGCAATGGCTGCCGACTCCATGTCCACGGCCAGCCCTTGGGGGAAGTGCGCCTTGATGTCGTCCAGCGCAGGGCGGTCGGTGATGAAGCGGTCACCCGTGCAAATCAGTCCCCCGTGCACGCGGCTTTCCCCCTCGGGGGTGTCCATGGACAAGGCATGGGCCAGCAGCACAGGGTGGGCGGCAAACGTGGCGGGCATGCCTTGCACCTGCCCGTAGGCATTGCCGTCGCCGCACCACACGTCGTGGTAAACCGTCTGTTCGCCCGCCACCACGTCCATCACGCGGAGGGAGGCGTCGATTTCCCCGGCCACGCCGGTACTCACTATGCAGTGGGGGGCAAAAAGCCTCGCCAGCTCGGCAGCGCCCACGGCAGCATTGACCTTGCCGATGCCGCAGCGGGTGAGGATGGCCTCATTGCCGCCCAACTTGCCGCACACGTATGTGTATATGCCCTTGCGCACCTCTTGCGCGCCTTCCAAGCAAGCCACCAGCCGGCAATGCTCGCTCTCCATGGCACTGATTACGCCTATCTTCATACTTCTTTTTCCTATAGATTAAAAAAACAGATTCCGCAGGCAAAAGTACTACATTTTGTCCAATTAAAGAATGATGAATGCAGAATTAAGGACTATTGTGCAGGCGTAGGAAGGCTACCGTGATAGCGCTTCAAGGCCAGCGCGGTGGAGTAGGAAGGCTGGCACGGTGAGTATAATAGACGATCCGTTTACCGTATAGTATCTGGCGGCCTGTCACCTGCCGAAGTCGCCCCGCAGCGTGCGCTTGATGCGCCGGATGGCTTTGGCCCAGAAGCCGAAGTGGCGGCGGTAGTAGCGCACGAGGCACTGGCGTGCGGCCTCGTCCTCCACAGCGGGGCGGATGGGGATGACGGGCAGCGGCTCCGTCCACAGCGTGGAGCGGTAGAGGCCTCCGCCGCCGCAATGCGTGCCGCTGCCGTCGAAGCCGTCGTTCAGTACCAGCGAGCGGCCCACGTTGAGCGACAGCACGCCGGCCAGGAAGAGGCTGGCATTCCAGCGGATGGCCCACGAGTTGTTCCTCCCCTCCACCTGGCGGCGCAGCATGCGGGTGTAGGGGTAGGCGCCGTCGAAGTCGAAGCGCCGCGTCAGTCCGCGCCGCGTCAGCTCGTCCAGCAGGGCGCGCCCGTCGGGGTTGAACAGCCGCCAAGCCCTTTGCCATGTGGCCCACCCCCAGCTGCCCGTCCAGCGGATGAGGAAGGTGGGGGGCAGAGCCGGGTCGCCGGTGAAGTCGCACGCCTGGATGTGGCCCACGGCAGGGTCGTCTTTGTACGCCTCCAGCGCGTCGTTCATGAAGCGCAGGAAGTAGGGCGATAGCACCAGGTCGTCTTCCAGCACGATGACGCGGCCGTGGCGTTCCACCTGCTCGCTGACCCCGGCAATGATGCTGCGGGCCAGTCCCCAGTTTTCCGCGCGCTCCACAATGTCCACCTGCGCGAAGCCACGGATGGTGCGCAGGTAGCGGCGCACCTCCTGCACGGCGGGGCGGGCGTCGTCGTCGCGCGGGGCGTCGCTGTACACTATCACGCGGCTTTGCCGGGCTTCGGCATTGCGTAGCAGGCTCTCCACCAGGCGGCGCGTGTGCTGCGGGCGGTTGTAGGTGAAGAGCAGGATGGGGGCAAGGCGGTTATCGGTTGTTTCCATAAGGCTGATGGGTTAGTTTACAATAGAGTTTGGCAAGGAATCGGCGGAGGCTGTACCGCCCCAGCCGTTGGCGGACGTAGGCAGGCAGCATGCGTAGCCACCAGGCGGTGAGGCCTGCCTCGCGCAAGCAGGCAAACCATAGGCCGCGCTGTGGCACGCCGAGGCTGTTCCATGGCTTCAGCGGCCCCACGTAGTGCACTTGCACGGGGCGGGCCAAGGCGCGGGCAAACATCCGGCGCCGTTCTGCCTCGCTCTCGGGAAGCCAAGGGCTTGTCGAGACAAAGTGGGCGTCTCCGCGAGAGAAAGGCTTGTAATAGGTGTTGCACACCACGTACTCCATGGGCAGGTAGCGCACGCGCCCCTGGCAGCACAGTGCCAGGCAGTCTTGCTCGGGCAGGGGCAGGCGGTGGTAGTTTCGGCGGTAGAAGTCGGTCAGCCTCTCCTGCATCCCGTCGCGGCGGATGGCAGCAAGGTTGAACAGCAGGTAGCCTGCCATGATTTCCTGCTCCAGCACCTTCCGCTCCCCGGGGGAGAACAGGCGGGTGTTGTAGGCCTTCATGCGCCCGCTCTCCAGCACCTGCCCTACGCCGGCGTAGTAGAAGTCTTCGCCGGGGAAGAGGAAGTAGGAGGGAGCAATGTCGCCCGTGAACACCACGTCTACGTCCGAGCAGAGGATGCGGTCGTATTGCGGAAACAGCTCGGCAGCCACCAGCTTGTAGTAGATTTCAGGGGAGAAGTGCGACTTTCCCTGTCCGATGCCGCTTGCTGCGTCGAGGTGCCCCACGTCGATGAACTGCAGTTCGGCATTGGGGAAGTGCCCCACCAGGCAGGTGAGCCTCTCCTGCATTTTCTGCGGGATGGAGGTGTGCAGCACGTACAGTTTGTATCGGTATAGCGGGGCGGCGTGGCGCAGCAGCGAGTAGAAGGCCACGGCAGCAGGCACCGCATAGTTGCGGTCGAAGGTGAAGAATATGGGCATCTCAGTCATGGGCGTAGGGGGTTGATGATGTATCGCCCGTGGTCGCGGATGAAGGCCAGGGGCAGAAAGAAGGCGCGCAGGCACTGCACGGCACCCCGCACGCCGGGAACGGCTTCTTGCCTATGCCTCAGGCAGAGCAGGCAGGCGGCGAGGATGCCCCGCAGGCTTCCCCTTGCCATGAGGCGGACGGCTTGCCCGGCGTTGGCGTCTTGTAGAGGCACTTGCCTCAGCAGGGAGAAGTAGAGGGCGGTGCGCCGCCGGTTGTCTGCCTTCCACAGGGCGCGGATGGCTTGCAGGTAGCCGTTCCATCTGCCGCCCTTCGGCGCGTCGCCCCGGTAGGTGGCGGCCTCTTCATGCCTTCGCCAACGCACCAGCGGGGTGTGCAGGTAGCGCACCGTGCCCATGCCGCCGGCCAGGGTGAACAGCAGGTAGTCGTAGGACACGTTGTAGCCCTCGAAAGGCTTCAGCCCCCCGCGCACTTCTTGCCGGAACAGCATCTGGTGGCCGTAGGCGCGTGGGTAGAGCATGGCGCACAGCGGGGGAAAGGACGTGGGCAATGGGGTGGCATATAGCAGGCGGGGCTTCGGACTGCCGTTCATCACGTAGGAGTTGTGGAAGATGAGCGGACTGTCGCCTATCTCCCGCATCAGTGTCTCCAGCTTGTTCGGTAGCCAGATGTCGTCTTGGTCGCAACAGGCAATATACTCCCCTGTGGCACGTTGCAGGGCGGTGAGGAAGTTCCGGTTGAAGCCCAGCCGTCGCGGGTTGGCATAAAAGCGGATGCGCCTGTCGGGATATTGCTCCCCGTAGGTGTGGACTATCTGCCCGGTGTCGTCCGTAGAGCAGTCGTCCTGCACGATGAGCTCGTAAAAGGGGTAAGTCTGGGTGAGCAGCGAGTCTATTTGTTCCCGCAGGTAGGCCTCCCCGTTGTAGGTGCAGAGTATGATGGATATCTTTCGTGTGCGCATGGCCTTATCGTGCTTTTAGTTTCTGCAAGAGGGTGATGATGCGGTCGTAGACTCGCTTGCCTATGCCGATGTGCGGGATGCCTGTGTAGCGCGATGCCTTTGCCCAAAAGGTCTGCTCGTCCGTGATGCAAGGGCTATCCGCCAGGAGCTTATACAGGCGATACAGCCCGCGCTTTTTCTCATAAGGCAGGTGCCACACGGCAAGCTGCTCGTCGCCCGGGCGCACGTTGTTGAAGCGTGGGGTAGTCCACATGCGTTTCACGTAGCGGTTGCCTATGTCGTTGCGCAGGTGCAGGCGTTCGGCCAGCACGCTGAGAAACAAGGCTTCCTCGTTCAGCTTGGGTAGTCCTTGGCGGAAGCGTTGCAGGTTGTATTGCCACAAAGGCTGGTAGCCCTCGTTTACCCGTGCCACAGCATCGCCGCGCAGGGCAATGAATTCCCCGCCGTAATAGCTGAGGGAGGCCGACGGCGTTTCGCCGTAGCAATCGGCATACAGCTCCTCCATTTGCCGCAGGTTTATGCCGTTGAGCGGCTCAGCAGGGTCGGTGGCCTGCTCGTAGAGGGCGCAGCCTTGGGCTTCTACCTCCCGGAACAGCGGGGCAAGGGAGCGCCGGCACAGGCAGTCGGCATCACATACCAGCAAGGTGTCAGTCGCCGCCATTCGCCCCTCCATGTCGCGCAGTATGTCGTACAGGTAAAACTGGTTGCGCCATGCCTTGTACCAGCCTTCGGGGGGCATGCACCGGTAGGGTAGGCGTATCACCTCCACTTGCAGGCGTGCGAACAGCCTTTCCAGGTAGGCGGGCAATTGCTGCGCGTTGGTGAAGAACAGCAGCCGGCTTTCCGGGTTGTAGTGACGGAAGGTGACAAAGAAAGGCACTTGAATCTGCATGTAGATGGAGTGCGTCAGTTCAGCATCTCCCCGTTGCCCGGCTTGGGGATAATAGCTGGCATCTTGCGCAGACTCCTTGTAAAACCAGGTGGCTATATAAGATGTGGCGCTCATAGCTTTTTCTTAAAGATGAAACGAATGCTTTCCCGGAAGATGACAGACTGCAGCTTCCAAAGCGTCAGTGCATACAGTCCTGCCACGATAATAATCTTGGCTATCAGGCTGAGGTAGCAGTTCTCTATGCCTTGCGTAAGGTAGCGTGCCAGGATGACCAGTGCTGCCGACAGTAGCAGGTAGGGACTGATGTCTCTCAGCAGGTTGCTTAGGGTCAGACTTATCTCCCGCCGCGCAAAGGCGAACCATACGAACAGCCATGCGATGTTGATGGCTACAAACACCCGCAGCATCCACGTCATGCCCAGCGGATACATGGCACAGGCAGCCACCAGTTGCAGTACGCTCAGGCAGATGGTGTTCCACATGTAGGTCGCGGAGTGTCCACGGCTGACCAGCAGGTTGGAGAACAGGTTGTTGATAGGCACAAAGGCCCCCCATATGCATAGCAGTTGCAGGATGTCGGCGCTGGCCAGCCACTTGTCGGTGATGGCAATGACAATCAGTTCGTGCGCCACCAGGCTCAGTCCCAGCATGGCGGGAAACGACACAAAGGCCGTGAAGCGCAGCAGCTTGCGGAAGATGCCCAGTTGCCTGCCCCGGTCGTCGGACACGCTGGCCAGCACCGGCTGCGCCACGCTGTTGAGCATGCCGCTTACGGTGGTGTGCCCCATGTAGTTCCACTTGTTGGCTTGCGAGAAGTCGCCCACCTCCCGGGGGGAATAAAAGCGTCCCAGCAAGGTGGAGAACAGGTTGTTGTTGATGATGTTGAAGATGTTCGTGATGAGCATCCGGCTGCTGAAGCCCACCATTTCGCGGATGGGCGTAAAGTCGAATGATAGCGTCGGTCTCCAGCGGGCAAAATAGAAGTTGAGCGCCGTGACAATGGTGACGTACACCAGCGATTGCGCCGCCAGTCCCCAGTAGGCAAAGCCATTGGCCGCCAACGCGATGCCCACGATGCCAGACCCCGCCAGGCAGGACAGCGAGATAATGGTGTTTTCTTTCACCTTCAAGTTCTTGAACAAGATGGCGCGGGGTGCAATGCTCAGGCTGGCAATGACAAAGCCCAGAAACATGAAACGCGCCAGCGGCACCAGCTCGGGCGTGCGGAAAAAGTCGGCTATCAGCGGCGCAGCCAGCCACAGCACGAGGTAGAGCACCACGCTGCACGACGTGCTGAACCAGAACACTGCATTGTAGTCCCGGTGGCAAGTCTGCTTGTGGTTGGTCAGTGCCGAGATAAATCCCCCTTCCTGAAGCGTTGAGGCTATCTGCGTGAAGATGGCCAGCATGCCCACCATGCCATAGTCGTCACGCGTGAGCAGGCGTGCCAGGAAGATGCCAAAAAGGAGGTTCAGCAACTGCTGTAGGCCGTTGCTGAAACCTCCCCAGAATAATCCTTTGGCGGTTTTCTCTTTCAAAGAAGAGCCTTCTTTCAATGAAGAATGAAGAATAATCGCTTCGCCACGGAATGAAGAATCTTTGTTGGAAGTAGCCAATTCTTCATTCTTCATTCTTAATTCTTCATTAACAGAAGATTCTTCATCCTTCATCCTTCATTCTTTATTTAAACAGTTACTTTACTTCGCTGCCCGGCTTCACCTCGCGCAGCAGGGTGGTCACGGCCAATGAGCCGTCCCAATCTTCGGCGCTGAGAATCATGCCCTCGCTCACCAGCCCGTTCTTGAACTGGCGGGGCGCCAGGTTGGCGATGAACAGCACTTGCTTGCCTACCAGCTCCTCGGGTTGGTAGTGCTGGGCAATGCCGCTCACGATGGTGCGGTTCTCCAGTCCGTCGGCTATCTTGAACTGCAGCAATTTCTTCATCTTGGGTACGGGGGCACACTCCAGCACGGTGCCTACGCGGATGTCCAGCTTGTCGAAATCCTCTATGCTGACGGTAGGCTTCACAGGGTTGGCCTTGTAGTTGGCGGCTTCGTTGGCCTTCTTCGTGGCCAGCAGCTTGTCCACCTGGGCCTGGATGGTGGCATCGTCTATCTTCTCAAACAGCAGCACGGGCTCTCCCAACTGGTGGCCTACGGGCAGCAGGTCGGTGCGGCCCAGGTTGTCCCACTCCAGGTGTTCCACGTTCAGCATTTCGCGCAGCTTCTTGCTGCTGAAGGGTAAGAACGGCTCGAAGGCGATGGCCAGGTTGGCCACGAGTTGCAGGGCGATGTTCAAGATGGTGCCCACGCGCTCCATGTCTGTTTTGGCCAGCTTCCACGGTTCGGTGTCGGCCAGGTATTTGTTGCCTATGCGTGCCAGGTTCATGGCCTCCTTCTGCGCGTCGCGGAACTTGAACACGTCCAGCAGGCGCTCCACTTCGCCCTTCACGTCGGCAAACTCTTGCAAAGTCTCGCGGTCGTAAGCACTTAGCTCGCCACTTGCAGGCACTTTGCCGTCGAAGTACTTCTTGGTGAGCTGTAGGGCGCGGTTCACAAAGTTGCCGTAGACGGCCACCAGCTCGTTGTTGTTGCGCGCCTGGAAGTCTTTCCAGGTAAAGTCATTGTCCTTGGTCTCCGGGGCATTGGCGGTGAGCACGTAGCGCAGCACGTCCTGCTTGCCGGGGAAGTCCTGCAGATACTCATGCAGCCACACCGCCCAGTTGCGCGA
Organism: uncultured Bacteroides sp.; assembly: GCA_949288715.1. Lineage (GTDB taxonomy): Bacteria > Bacteroidota > Bacteroidia > Bacteroidales > Bacteroidaceae > Bacteroides. The sequence continues at coordinate 13,984 of CASELH010000068.1, forward strand.
GGTCGATATCTTGTCACCCTCCAGGTTGAGGAACTCATTGGCAGGCACGTTGTCCGGCAGAATGTACGAGCCCTCGGCCTTCAGCATGGCGGGGAAGACGATGCAGTGGAACACGATGTTGTCCTTGCCGATGAAGTGAATGAGGCGCGTCTCGGGGTCTTTCCACCACTTCTCCCAGTCGTTGGGCAGCAGTTCCTTGGTGTTGCTGATGTAGCCGATGGGTGCGTCGAACCACACGTAGAGCACCTTGCCCTCGGCACCCTCCACGGGCACGGGGATACCCCAGTCCAGGTCGCGGCTCACGGCGCGGGGCTGCAGGCCCATGTCCAGCCAGCTCTTGCACTGGCCGTAGACGTTGGGGCGCCACTCTTTGTGTTCTTCCAGAATCCATTGGCGCAGCCAGGCCTCGTGCTTGTCCAGGGGCAGGTACCAGTGCTTGGTTTCCTTCATCACCGGCTCGCTGCCGCTGATGGCGCTCTTGGGGTTTATCAATTCTGTGGGGCTCAGTGTGCTGCCGCACTTCTCGCACTGGTCGCCGTAGGCGCCTTGGGCATGGCAGCGGGGGCATTCGCCCGTGATGTAGCGGTCGGCCAGGAAAGTCTTCGCCTCCTCGTCGTAATATTGCATGGAGGTCTTTTCGATGAACTCGCCCTTGTCGTAGAGCTTGCGGAAGAAGTCCGATGCTGTCTGATGGTGCACGGCCGACGTGGTGCGCCCATACACGTCGAACGAGATGCCGAACTCCTCGAACGACTTCTTGATGAGTTCGTGGTAGCGGTCCACAATGTCCTGCGGTGTGCATCCCTCCTTCTTGGCGCGGATGGTGATGGGCACCCCGTGCTCGTCGGAGCCGCCAATGAAGAGCACGTCTTCTTTCTTCAGGCGCAGATAGCGCACATAGATGTCCGCCGGGACATACACGCCTGCCAGGTGGCCGATGTGCACCGGCCCGTTGGCATAGGGCAGTGCCGATGTCACGGTAGTACGTTTGAATTTCTTTTCCATATTGTTGTGATTCTAATATATTAAGCTACAATACCCGGCAAAGATACGGGTTTTCCGGGAAATAATTTATGCTTTCATTAAATACTATGATGAAAGGAGGCAGAGGAGGTTCATTTTACGTGCCATCCTGCCTCCTTTCACAATCTTATTCTGAAACTATTTTCCTTATTGCATTATTTGTAGTTATATTCATACCTTTCCAGCGTCTTTCCCGCCGTATCGCGCACTTGGGACAGCCGTCCTGCATCGTCATAAATGTGCAGGTAGGTATTCCCGTCAGGGTCTATGCTGCCCAGTATGCCGATTAGTGGTGAATAGCTCCATGCCGTCACGATGCCCTGTCCCAGCTGCTTCTGTATGCTGCGCAACTGCGTCACCCCTTCAATACCGTTGTTGATGGAGGATACGTAGCTTGAGGTCAGTGCATTCACCACGTCATCATACGCCATGCCCTCCACCTGCGCCACCGGATAGTGGTTCTTGTACGACCACAGGTAGGACACTGTCACCCGGTCGGGGCTCACCAGCTCCAGCAGGTTACCGTCGCTGTCGTAACGCGTGTACTGCATCCGCGTCTCGTAGCTCCCGTTGCCTTTCGCTTGCCGGATGCTGCCCAGGCGGGGCGCATTGTCGAACAAGGCATACTCATTCTTGCTTTTCAAGACAGTTTCCCCGTCCTGCTGCTCCACGGTCTCTACGGGATAATCCAGCATGTTCAGGCTGCACATCCTGTCGTAAACTCCGGTATCCTTGAACGCGTCGGCATAGCTGATGGTGGTTTTCTGCGTGCCGCCCCCGCTGGTGCTTTGGGTGATGGCCGTAGGCTGCTTGCCTTCCGCGTCATACTCGTATTGTGTGCAGCGGGTTACTGTGGGCGTTCCGTTGCTGTCATACTCGGTGACCTGCTCTTCCGACACAGCGCTCCACTCCTGGTAGAAGGGGTATGCTTGGATGCGGTAGCGCTTGGTG
>CASELH010000069.1 GCA_949288715.1 uncultured Bacteroides sp.
ACGATGGCACGCAGATGACGCAGACGAGCGCAGATGACCGCAGATTCTTAAGGGCTGCGCCATGTATCTGTCATTCTGAGCGCAAGCGAAGAATCTCCTGCTTGCTCCTGCTTTTAGGAGATGCTTCACTTACGTTCAGCATGACGAAAAGAAATAAATCTGCGCCCGTCTGCGTCATCTGCGTGCCATCGCACATACAACGCAGCCCGACAAATTATCATTTAATTCTGTACACTTACTTATAACTACAAATAGCAGTATTATGAATCAATTATCCGATCGTTTGAACAGCCTGTCGCCCTCGGCGACACTGGCCATGTCACAGAAGAGTGCCGAACTGAAGGCACAAGGTGTAGACGTCATCAACCTGAGCGTAGGCGAGCCCGACTTCAATACCCCCGACCATATTAAGGAAGCGGCCAAGCAGGCCATCGACGAGAACTATTCCCGCTACTCGCCCGTGGCCGGATACTTGTCGTTGCGCAATGCCATTGTGGCCAAGCTGAAGAATGAGAACGGCCTGGAGTACACCGCCACGCAGGTGTCGTGTGCCAATGGTGCCAAGCAATCGGTGTGCAACACCATCCTGGCCTTGGTCAATCCGGGCGACGAGGTGATTGTGCCCGCCCCTTACTGGGTGAGCTACCCCGAGATGGTGAAGCTGGCCGAAGGCAAGCCCGTGGTGGTGACGGCCGGCATTGAGCAGGACTTCAAGATGACGCCTGCCCAGCTGGAGGCTGCCATTACGTCCAAGACGCGTGCCCTCATCCTCTGCTCGCCGTCCAACCCCACCGGCTCTGTGTACAGCCGCGACGAGCTGGCCGCCCTGGCCGCCGTGCTGGAGAAGCACCCGCAGGTGTACGTCATAGCCGACGAGATTTACGAGCACATCAACTACATAGGCCGCCACGAAAGCATCGCGCAGTTCCCCGCCATGAAGGAGCGCACGGTGGTGGTGAACGGTGTGTCGAAGGCATACGCCATGACGGGCTGGCGCATCGGTTTCATTGCCGGACCGGAATGGATTGTGAAGGGTGTGAACAAGCTGCAAGGCCAGTACACGTCGGGGCCCTGCTCGGTGTCGCAAAAGGCTGCCGAGGCTGCCTACACCGGCACGCAAGCTCCGGTGGAGGAGATGCGCCAAGCCTTTGAGCGCCGCCGCAACCTCATCGTGAAGCTGGCCAAAGAGGTGCCTGGTCTGGAGGTCAATGTGCCCGAAGGTGCCTTCTACCTCTTCCCCAAGTGCAGCGCTTACTTTGGCAAGAAGACGGCCGACGGCCGCGTCATCAACACCTCCGACGACCTGGCCATGTACCTGCTTGAGGTGGGTCACGTGGCTTGCGTGGGCGGCACATCGTTTGGTGCGCCCGAGTGCATCCGCATGAGCTACGCTACCAGCGATGAGAACATCACCGAGGCCATCCGCCGCATCAAGGAGGCTTTGGCACAACTGGCCTGATTGGGTACTATATGAGGGTGCGTTAAGAACTTCTTAATGCTTACTTTTAGGCGCGGATTACGCGGAATGACACGGATTCAATATACTTAATCCGTGCAATCCGTGTAATCCGCGCCTGATATTATGTAGCGTATCACCTGCCCGGGTGGCGTTGCCTCTGTTTTTTCCACCACAAGTAGTAGCCCGTCCAGGGCAGCAGGGCGCCCACGAGGGAGGCCACGAAGTAAAGCACCTTGGTTGCGAGTCCGCCCCACGAGCCGGTGTGCAGCGCGTAGAGCAGGCGTTTCAGCTCCGGCCCGCCGCCCAGCAACCAGGAAGCCGCCTCGCGACACCAGCCGAACGACCACGTCAGTCCCGTCAGTGCCATCAGCAGCAGGAGCAGGGTGGCGTAGAAGCCCACCGACACGTGCATGTCGTGCCAGAAGCGCCGCCGCCCTTTGTCCGCCGCCACCGTGAGCCGATGTCGCAGGGCACGCCGCGTGCGTGGCCACCACATCACTAGTCCGCTGACGAGGATGACGACCATGGCCAGCGTGGATACGCCCACCACCTTGCCCACGGACTTCTCGCCCTTGCGTGCCGGAGGGTCCAGCAGCCAGCGGTGCACCTTGCGCATGGTTTGGAAGAAGGGCAGCGACGGCCGCTTCTGCTTCTTGCCCACCTGTTGTGCCCCCTCCCCGGCGGGCTGGGGCTGTTGGCGGAACAGTTCGGGCCGCACGGCCTGCGTTATTTCTTGCTCGAACACCAGGACTGCGCCCGTCAGGCAGATGATGCTGATGAGTATGCCTGCCGGGAGCGACAGCCACAGGTGGAGCTTGGCAAAGAGTCTTCTCATATAATACGTTTTAGGTTCATGGTGTAAATGGGAATTTATATGGCACACAGATGACACAGATTCTACGTGATGACCACAGATACATAGCGAAAAAATAAAAACTGTGTAAATCTGTCCCATCTGTCTCCCGTCAGCTGGGTGGCCTCTATGGTGAGGCCCTTGGTGGCGGTGGCCAGGGCGGGGTCTATCTTGTAGATGGCGGGGTAGCCGCTGGCGGTGGTGACGGCGGTGTAGGCGTAGCCCTGCTCCATGTAGGGCGTGTTGCCAAAGCCGGTGACGTCGGCGGGCAGGCCGCTGACGGGTGTCAGCACGCCCGTGCGGGTGTTGAAGATGGCGAGGCGGTTGGCCACCTTGTCGGAGGCGGTGAGGGGCTTGTCATACATCAGCAGCAGGAAGTACTCTCCGCCCATGTACCACGTGCGCAGGAAGGAGCAGCCGCCCGCCTGTGCCTCGAGGTCGTGGTAGTACGTGGGGTCGAAGTCCTCCGCCTGGGTGTCGATGCGCACCACGCCGGCGGGCAACGTCGTCTGCTGGCGACGGTCGGCCATGGTCTTGGCGTAGCTGGGGGAGAAGACGTAGACGTAGCCGTCCTCTGCCCGCCACAGCATCTGGTAGTATTGCGACTTCTGCCGGCCGGCGGCATAGCTTATCTTGTCGGTCTTGATGAGTTTCTTTTCACCCAATGTGCCGTCGGCAAAGATGGCCACCCAGCATTCGTCGGGATATTGCGTCCACTGCAGCTCGTCTTTGTCGTAGCTGCCGCTGCCCTGTCCGCCGGACTCGGTCTTGATGAGGTCTTCATTGCCCGGCTTTACCCAGAGGTACTGCCCGGCATCGTCCTTCTGCATGCAGCCATACTGGCTGAGGCCCATGGGCACGGCGGCGCTGTACAGCTTGTCGCCCACCTGCTCCATGCCGGTGAGGGTGACGTACTCGCCGTTGCCCAGGAAGTTCTCGCTGAGGTAGGCGCGCGACATGGGGTTCTCCACCTTCGTCTCGTTGTTCACGTCGAGGTAGGAGAGGAGGAAGGCCTGGGGCGTGTAGCCGTTGGCATCGTTCCAGGCAGGGTCGCCGTCGCCTGTGGAGGCGGTGACGATGTAGTTGTGGTAGTAGCCGTAGGTGGTGAAGCGCTGCACCTCGTATTCGTAGTCGCGCTTCACGGGGTTGAGGCCGGCATCGATGACGAACGACTGCGTGGTGCCTGCGTTGCCGTCGTTGTACTTCAGGTTGTAGAGGTAGAGGTTTTTGTAGAACGCCCATTGCGTGCCGCCCTCGTTCTTCAGGCCGTTGCCCGAGGTGGTGACGGTGCCCTCGTCCAGCGAGGGAGCGGTGAGGATGACGTTCTCCGTGCTGGTCCCGGCGCGCACCTGTGCGGCGATGACGTAGGCCGACTGCTCGGGGTCGTGCTCCGGGTCGGCGGTGAAGGTCAGTTGCACCAGGGCGTTGTCGTCGTCCGGCGTGCTGCCGGGGGTGTCGGTGCCCGGCCCGTCGGGGGCGGGGGTGTCGTTTTCGGTGCAGGCGGTCAGTGCCGTCGCTGCCATGGCCAAGGCCGTGAGGCCGATGAGTAAGTGGGTCTTTTTCATTGTCGTTATGGTTTTAAGATGAATAGTTGCGTGTGGGTTTATGTTCCCCATAAGAGGGTATATCTTTCCCAAGGCTTGGGAACGTCATTCCCACCCAGTGGGAAGCTCGTTCCCTCCCAGTGGGAAGCCTGTTCCCACCCAATGGGAACGGCTTTCCCAGGCTTTGGGAAATGTTGGGAATATTATATCTTTGTCATACAGATGTTTATGCCTATGCGGCTACTTGCCGAAGTGCACCCGCACTTTGCCGTAGAAGGCGCGCCCGGCCTTCTGCAGGCTGAAGTTGTCATACAGCTTTTCGTCCGTCAGGTTGCGGCACTCCAGGGAGATGTTGTAGCGGCCGCCCCGCAGCGTGTAGCTCAACGAGAGGTTGTGGCTGAACTGGTCGGGCACCATGAAGTCGGCATTGCTGCTGCCTATGGCCTCGCTGTAGTACGAGAAGCTGTGCAGGTACTGCGCGTCGTAGGTCAGCGCCAGGGTGTTGCCCTGTCCGCCCAGGCCGGGCCAGGAGAGGGTGAGGTCGTAGTCGGCAAAGCGGTAGGGAATGTTGGGTATGCGTGCGCGGTAGGCCAGATTCTCCACCTGCGTGCCCGTGCTGCCTATCTGGTAGCGCTCATTGTCGCGTACGTCCATCTGCGTGAAGTTACCCCCCAGGCTGAGCCAGCTTCCCAGGCTGTAGCGCAGGGAGAGGTTGTAGCCCTTGGTCAGCACCTTGCCGTAGTTCACGTAGGTGGCTCCCTCCTTGCCGCCGCTCAGGCTCTGGATGTTGCGCTGAATGTAGTCGCTCGTGTTGCGGTACACGCCTCCGCCCTCCACATACAGGGCATGCCTGCCCCAGGTGTGCGAGTAGCTGAGGTTGAGGTTGAGGTTGTGGCTGCTTTCGGGGCGCAGGGTGATGTCGCCGCTCTCCAGGTCTTCGTCGCCAAACATCTCCTCGATGGTGGGCAGGCGGTAGGCGCGCTCGTAGGACAGCTTGGCCTGCAGGCCGGGGAGGATGAAGGCGGTGCCCGCCGCCCCGTAGCCCCACGACGAGATGGTGCGGGTGGTGCGCACGAAGTCGCTCGAATTCTCGTCCACCGCCATGGGCCCCGACACGTACTGGCGGTAGTACTTGCCGAAGGCGGATAGGTTCCACCGCTCCGTGGGCATCAGGCGGTATTGCAGTCCGGCTATGTTCTTGCGCGTGCGTTTGCCTATGGCGTCGGTCTGCTCCTCCTTGGCCAGCAGGGAGGTGTTGTCGCGGCGGAAGGCGTTCAGCACGTTGTTGAAGGTAAACGTATTTGCCTTGTTCAGCCTATAATTCAAGGTGAGGGTGGCGTTCCAGTTGTCGTTGTCGGCACGCGCGTATTGCAGCGATTGCTCGCCGGACGAGTTCTTGCGCCTGCGCTCCCCGCGCCAGTTGTATTCGTAGCGCGCCGTGTCCACGTTGGTGGTGGCGTTGCGGTTGTAGTTGGCCGTCAGCGTCAGGTCCAGTCCCTGCACCAGCAGGTTGCGCTTGCTGTACTCGGCCGAGGGCATCAGCGAGTGGCCGTAGCGATGCTTCTGGCCGTACACCGTCTTCTGCCGCACGCCCGTCTGGATGTCCTTGTACATGTGGCTGTACGTCAGTCCCAGCATCAGTCGGTCGGCCCAGGGCTTGTCCACCAGCCCGACTTTGGCCACGACGGCCTCGTTGTGGTAGGTGTCGTTGAAGCGGCGCACGTGCTCCAGCTTCTTGTCGTTGAAGGCGCCCGTCTCAAAGTCCTTCACCGGCGCGTCCACATAGTAGTCGTTGTCCGAGTAGTTCTGGAAGGCGTTCACCTCGTAGGTAAAGCCGTTCTTCAGCGTCTGCCCGAAGTTCACGTTCGAGCGGTGCGTGTTGAACGACCCGTAGCTGTACGACGCGTCCAGAAACCACGCGCGCCGCTTCTTGCCGGTGACGATGTTGATGACGCCCCCTATGGCATCCGTGCCGAAGCCCACGGGCACCACGCCCTTGTACACCTCGATGCGCTCGGCAAAGTTCACGGGTATGTTGTTCAGCCCGAACGAGCTGCCCACGCCCTCTTGCGGCACCCCGTCGATGAACACCTTGACGTGCTTGCCGCTGAAGCCGTCCAGCATCAGCTGCATGTCCGAGCCCACGCCGCCGGTCTCCCTCAGCTTCAGTCCGGGGGCCTTGGCCAGGGCTTCGCTGAGGTTCTTGGTGGTGTTCTGCATCTCGCGCGTGTCCACTGCCACGGCATTGAAGGCCGAACGCTTCAGGCGGCTCACCCCGTTGGACACCACCACCACCTCGTCCAGCGTGTGCGTATAGGACTTCAGTGTCACGTCGTGGCGCACATCCTCGGTTCCGCCCAGGGCGATGGGATTTTCATACGTCTCGTAGCCCACCATCGAGACGGTCAGGGTATAGCTGCCCGCAGGCGCCTGCAGGCGGTAGTGGCCCCGGCTGTCGGTGGTGCAGCCCCACTGGGTGCCCTTCAGGTAGACGGTGGCATAGTCTACGGGGATGTTGTCGGCGTCGGTCACTTTGCCCGTCAGCACGATGCGGTTGTCCTCCCGCGCCGTGCTCCCGTCGGGGCGTTGCGTGGCCCACAGGCCTGTTGTCAATGTTAACAGGAATAAGATGGCTGATAACTTGATGCTTGTTTTCAATGCTTTATAGGTTTTTAATTGTTATAATTTGTACTCGTTCTAAATAATTTCTACTTTTGTGGCGGCAAAGATAGGCCATGGCGCTGAATTGCGGAAATAAGAAAACTTTTGTGTTCCTATAAGAAAACTTTGGTATATGAGGGCAGATTTGGAATGGTTCAGAACTTTTAAGACGGTGTTCGAGACGGGCACCATGACCGATGCGGCGCGCGAACTGAGCGTGTCGCAACCCGGCGTGGGCCTGCACCTCAACGCGCTGGAGACCTACGTGGGTTACCCCTTGTTTGAGCGCAGCACCCGCAAGATGATACCCAACGAGCGTGCCAAGCTGCTCTACCAGGAAGTCATCCATCCGCTGGCCAAGCTGGAGGAGGTGGAAAACAGCTTCCGCAAGAAGGCGCGGGGCGGTCGCCGCACGCTGAGCATCGGCATGTATCCCTCCTTCTACCGCCAGTGCCTGGAGCCGCATGTGCCCGAGTTGGGCTTTAACCTCATTGTACACTTGGAGCATACCGAAAACCTGATTCCCCTGCTGGGCAACGGGGCGGTGGACCTGGCCGTCATCAACGCGAGGTGGCCATGCGCAACATTGTCTGCGAGCCGCTGGGCACCACCCGCCACATTTTCGTGGCCGGGGCAAAGACCGATGTGTCCTCCTTCAAGGTATTGGATAAAGGCGATAAGCGCCGCGTGGCCCATTGGCTGAAGTCCCAACTGTGGTACAACACCATGGACCGCACCGCCTTCAACCACTTCTGGAAACTGAACTTTGGCAGCGAGCCCGATTTTACGCCCAACTACATCCTGCCGGACAAGTACTCCATCATTCGCTGCCTGGCCGGAAACGTGGGCATGGCGCTGCTGCCCGACTCCCTGTGCCACTGTGCCATAGAGGCCGGAGATCTGGTGCAGTTTTGGGACGGCTATGCCCCCATGCGCAGCGACCTCTACCTGACCTACCGCAAAAACTCCCCGCTACAAGACGAGATAGAGGCTGTGAAGAAGGTAATAACGGCAGGAGAGGCCATGCCAAGACGATGATATTGGTGGAGTGGGTGGTTGTCGACAGGCGCATGTCGAAGCCTCTCCCCCTGCCGACAAGTCATGCAAGGAGGAATGTAAACATATTAAAATTCCTTCATTTCCCGTTCCAAAATCTATAAATCCTTACATGAAAAAACTTGATTATTCTAATTTTCTTACAAAATTAATCTGTCAAATCACTCATATCTTATTATGAATCAATATATTGTCATACCAGACTCACCTCAACTACCTACCATCTCCTATTCTCCTCCTTACCAAGTCCTTACCAACTCCTATTGAAGCTTGGCCTATAGGAACGGAGGTGGACCGTAGAAAATACGGACATGTTTAGGAAGAAATAGGAGGGTGGTGCCCTTTGATATAGGCGTTTTTGTAAATATTCATCTGCGACCTTTAGGAGGAGTGACACGCATTTATGGAAACCGGCATGCTCGGTAATGTTTTTATGGTGGAAAGTGAAGAAAGCTTTATAACTACCAATACGGATGCGATAGACATAATCAAAGTCAACTGATTTTTTTGCAATCGGTCTACATATTCAGTTATGTAGATAGAGCATTGTTTATTGATGAAAGGTTCTGTGATTTCCCCTTTTCTGTCGACTTGCCTTGCTTCTTATCAACAAGATAATCCGTGTTGATATAAGCTACGCTACAGTTGTGAGTGATGCGGATGTAAACAGCATAATTGCCATCTTTTCTTGGTCTTTGCACACATGTTTTGAAAGTCGCCATTTTCTCTAAACATTTTGCAGAGAAACTCTAAGGATTTTCTAAGGCTGACCATCAAAACAAGCCTGTATAGAACAAAAATAGGAACCAAACTTTTTTAGCTTGATTCCTATAACTTACTTATTTTCAGCGGAAAGACAGGGATTCGAACCCTGGGAACAGTTGCCCGTTCACCGCATTTCGAGTGCGGCCCGATCGACCACTCCGGCATCTTTCCTTGTTTTCGGGTGCAAAAGTAATTGGTTTTATAATAACTTGTATACTTTTTGCCGCTTTTTTTCGTTTTTCCGGCTGATTTGGTGCGGCATTTATACCTTATCGGCGTAATTAGCGTCATCTGCGGGTGAAAAAATCCTTTTCCCAATATTTAATTGAAAGGGAGAACCGTGCACTTCGGCAATAAAAACAAGCGCACTTGTTTTGTATTGCTTTCAGTTTGTACTATCTTTGGCACGAACTTTTAAACAGATTGGCTTATGAAAAAATTATTCAGTATCTTGGCTATTGCCTTGTTATGCCTGTGCGTGGCAACGCCTGTGCAGGCGCAGCTGCTCCAATGGGGCGTGAAGGGCGGTGTGAACATGACTAAGATAGACTTTGGTGAAGACTACAAGGACAAGATGGCGGGCTTCTTTATCGGCCCGATGGCAGAGGTGACCATTCCCGTCGTGGGGCTGGGGCTGGATGCCGCCTTGCTGTTTTCGCAGAAGGGCATCAAGGCCGACAATGGCAGCGTGAAGCAATTTGGCGTGGACATCCCCGTGAACCTGAAGTACACGCTGGGGTTGGGCAGCATGCTGGGCATCTATGTGGCCGCCGGTCCCGATTTCTATTTTGACTTCAAGGGCGAGAAGAACGGCATGGAGCGCAAAAGGTCACAAGTGGGCATCAACGTGGGCGGCGGCGTGAAGCTGTTCAGGCACTTGCAGGCCGGCATCAGCTACAACATCCCCATGGGAGACCATTTCACGTTCAAGGAGGCCGGACAGGCTTTGCGCAAGGGCAAGGACAAGACCTGGCAGGTGTCGCTGGCATATATGTTTTAATGAAAGACAGATACGTGGCATTATGAAGAACTTTACATGCGTACAAGACATCGGCAACCTGCAGGCTGCACTTGCCGAGGCTTTTGAGATTAAGAAAGACCGTTTTAAATATGTAGAACTGGGCCGCAACAAGACGTTGCTGATGATATTCTTCAACTCCAGCCTGCGCACGCGCCTCAGCACGCAGAAGGCGGCGCTGAACCTGGGCATGAACGTCATTGTGCTCGACATCAACCAGGGCGCCTGGAAGCTGGAGACGGAGCGCGGCGTGGTGATGGACGGCGACAAGCCCGAGCACTTGCTGGAGGCCATACCGGTGATGGGGTGCTATTGCGACATCATCGGCGTGCGCTCGTTTGCCCGCTTCGAGAACCGCGAGTACGACTACAACGAGGTTATCCTCAACCAGTTCATCCAATACTCCGGCCGCCCCGTGTTCTCCATGGAGGCCGCCACGCGACACCCCTTGCAAAGCTTTGCCGACCTCATCACCATTGAGGAGTACAAGCAGAAGCCGCGTCCCAAGGTGGTGATGACGTGGGCGCCCCATCCCCGCCCCTTGCCGCAGGCCGTGCCCAACTCGTTTGCCGAGTGGATGAATGCCACCGACTACGACTTCGTCATCACCCACCCCGAGGGCTACGAACTCGACCCGAAGTTCGTGGGCCGCGCTCGTGTGGAGTATGACCAGATGAAGGCTTTCGAGGGCGCGGACTTTATCTATGCCAAGAACTGGGCCGCCTACGCGGGCGATAACTACGGGCAGATATTGAGCCGCGACCGCGCATGGACGGTGAGCGACCGCCAGATGGCCGTGACCAACAACGCCTACTTCATGCACTGCCTGCCCGTGCGCCGCAACATGATTGTGACGGACGACGTGATAGAAGGCCCCCGCAGCATTGTCATCCCTGAAGCAGCCAACCGCGAGATTTCGGCCACCGTGGTGCTGAAGCGGCTGATTGAGGGACTTGCATAAAGAGGCGGCCTTCCCCCAAGGAACAATAAACATAACAAAACAGAAAAGGATAATCATTATGAAAACAACCATTCTCTCCCTGCTGTGCCTGGTGTTGGCCACCGTGGCAGGCGCACAGCAGAACACCGGCTTCCGCGAAAGCAAGCTGGTATCTCCGCAAATCAATGACGACCACTCCGTCACCTTCCGCATCGAGGCGCCCCGCGCCAAGGAAGTAAAGGTGTGGGGCGACTGGGCCGCCAACAAGGGCCTGGGCGAAATGAAGAAGGGCAAAGACGGCGTGTGGGAGTACACTACGCCTGTGCTGCCCTCTGAGATGTACACCTACCGCTTCATTGTGGACGGCGTGTCGGGGCTCGACCCGCTGAATCCCTTCACCCGTCGCGACGTGGGCAATGTGTTCAGCATCTTCTTCATCGATGGCGGTGTGGCCGATTACTACCAGGTGCACGACGTGCCCCACGGCTCGATGACCACCACGTGGTATCACTCCAACGTGATGCAGGCCGACCGCAGGCTTTCTGTTTACACGCCGCCCTTCTACGGCAAGGAAAACAAGTCGTACCCCGTGCTCTACCTGCTGCACGGCAGTGGCGGCGACGAGCTGGCCTGGCCGGAGCTGGGCAACGTGGCCCGCATTATGGATAACCTCATTGCCGAGGGTAAGGCCGAGCCGATGATTGTGGTGATGCCCAACGGAAACTCCGGCAAGCAGGCCGCCCCGGGCGAAACGAGCGAGAACCTGGCCTACCGTCCGGCCATGACCAACATGCTGCCCGGCTATAAGGACGGACGCTACGAGCAGGCCTTCCCCGAAATAGTGAACTTCATAGATGCCACCTACCGCACCATCCCCGACAAGGCCCACCGCGCCATTGCCGGCCTCTCGATGGGAGGCTTCCACACGCTGATGATTTCGGCCAACTATCCCACGTACTTCGACTACATCGGCCTCTTCTCGGCTGGCGTGGACTTCAGCACAGTTAATATGGACATCCCCGTCTATGGCGACCTGGACAAGAAGCTGGAGGCGTTGAACAAAGACGGATTCAAGCTCTACTGGATAGGCATAGGCAATGAAGACTTCCTGTACGACGCCAACCGCCAGTTGTGCCGCCGCATGGATGTCATCAAGCTGAAGTACACCTACCACGAGTCGTCGCGTGGACACTTGTGGTGCAACTGGCGGCAATACCTGCTGCTCTTTGCCCCGCAATTGTTCAAGTAAACAAGAAGGAGGGGAGCGTACATTTTGCTCATGATGACGAAGCCGGTTTTCATATTACTTCTGACCGTAAGCCTGGCGGCTTGTGGCGGGCAGTGCAAGGAGGCAGGGGCGGAGCATGTCTTTACCATCGATACCGTCCATGCCTGCACGCCGCCCCTGAGCCAGGGACGCACCTCCACGTGCTGGGCGTTTGCCACCGCCTCGTTGCTGGAGTCTGAGCGGCTGAGGCTGACGGGCGACACCGTGCGCCTTTCGTCCATGTACGTGGTGAGGCAGAAGTATCTCAACCAGTTTGAGGCCTATTATTATGCTTGCGGCGGGGAAGACATCCGGGCGGGCAGCTTGCCGCACTCCTTCTTGCGCGTGTGGCGTGAAGACGGACTGATGCCCCGCTCTGCCTACATAGGGGCAGGCAAGGGCGTGAAGCGATATGACCACCGCCGGCTGCTGAGGCGGCTGAAGCTGCTGGCGCAGCAGGCGGTGAACCATCGCGACCTGCCGCGCTACCGCCGCCAGGCCATCGAGCTGCTGGACAGGGAGATGGGCACTGTGCCCCGCACCTTCACTTACCGGGGACGTGAGTATACGCCCCGCTCGTTTGCTGACTCTCTGCACCTCTGTGCCGACAACTACGTGCTGCTGACGAGCTTCAGCCATCACCCCTTTTATACCTCTTTTGTGCTGGAAGTGCCGGACAACTGGGAGCATGGTACGTGTTTTAACGTGCCGCTCGACACGTTGGAGCATGCCGTCCGCCGGGCGTTGCAGGAAGGTTACACCGTGGCGTGGGATGGCGACGTGAGCGAGGCAAGCTACGATGCCGGGCAGGGAGTGGCCGTGTGGCCCCATCATCCGGTGACCCAAGAGGCCCGCCAGCAAGAGTTTGAGCAATACACCACGACGGACGACCACATGATGCACATCGTAGGCACCGCCCACGATGAGTCGGGGCGCTTCTACTACTTGCTGAAGAACTCTTACGGGCGCTATGGGCGTCACAAAGGGATGCTCTATATGTCCGCCGACTACTTCCGGGCAAAGACGGTCTCCATCATGCTTCACCGCGAAGCATTGGCAGGCCTTTCCCTTCTCCTTGAAAACGCAGGGGGCTAAGCAGAGGTTTTTCCTGCATTTTTATGTACATTTGCGCGTTTTATTGAACCACAGAATGCAAGAATCCAACTATTATATAAATGTAAACGGAGAGTTGCTCGACCTCTCCACTCCACGGGTGATGGGCATCTTGAACGTCACGCCCGACTCTTTTTACGCCGGCAGCCGGATGCAGACGGAAGCACAGATTGCCGCCCGCGTGGAGCAGATGCTGGAGGAAGGGGCGGACATGATAGACATCGGTGCCTACTCTTCGCGCCCCGGTGCTGCCGACGTCTCTGTTCAGGAAGAAATGGACCGCCTGCGTGCAGGGCTGAGCATTGTGCGCCGGATGCATCCCGATGCCATTGTCTCGGTCGACACCTTCCGGGCAGCAGTGGCGCGCATGTGCGTGGAGGAGTACGGGGTGGCCATCGTCAACGACATATCGGGGGGGGAGATGGACGAAGACATGTTTCCCACCGTGGCAAGGCTGGGGGTGCCCTACGTGCTGATGCACATGCAAGGCACGCCGCAGGACATGCAGCAACAGCCCCGCTACGGAGATTTGCTGGAAGACATCTTCCGGTACTTTGCCCGCAAAGTGCAGCAACTGCGCGACCTGGGGGCAAAAGACATTGTGCTCGACCCCGGCTTTGGCTTTGGCAAGACGCTGGAGCACAACTACGAGTCGCTGGCCCATTTGGAAGACTTCCGCGTCTTTGGGTTGCCTTTGCTGGTGGGGGTGTCGCGCAAGTCCATGGTCTACAACCTATTGGGCACCACCCCGGCCGAGGCGCTGAACGGCACGACGACGGTCAACACCGTCTGCCTGATGAAGGGCGCCGACATCCTCCGCGTGCACGATGTGCGGCAAGCCGTAGAGGCAGTCAAGATAATAACGAAAATGAAAGAAACAGAAAACGGACATGTTCTTTGAGTTTGGCATAAAAGATTTCATCGACATACTGCTGGTGGCCTTCCTGCTGTACTACACCTACAAGCTGATGAAGGCATCGGGCTCTATCAATGTGTTTACGGGAGTCCTTGTGTTTATCATGATTTGGCTGGTTGTCTCCCAGGTGCTGGAGATGAAGCTGCTGGGCACCATTCTCGACAAGCTGGTCAATGTGGGCGTGCTGGCGCTCATCATCCTTTTCCAAGAAGAAATCAGGCGCTTCCTGCTTACGCTGGGGTCGCACCGCCATGTCAGGGCGCTGGTGCGTTTCTTTACGGGAAACAAAAAGAAAGAAATCACGCACGACGACATTATGCCCATCGTCATGGCCTGCCTCAGCATGGGCAAGCAGAAGGTCGGTGCGCTGATAGTCATTGAGCACAACATGCCGCTCGACGACGTGGTGCGCACCGGTGAAGTCATCGATGCCAACATCAACCAGCGGCTGATAGAGAACATCTTCTTTAAGAACAGCCCCTTGCACGACGGCGCCATGGTCATCAGCAAGCAGCGCATCAAGGCAGCGGGTTGCATTCTCCCCGTGTCCCACAATCTGGACATTCCTAAAGAGTTGGGCCTGCGCCACCGGGCGGCAATGGGCATATCCCAGGTGTCCGATGCCCATGCCATCATCGTGTCCGAAGAAACGGGTGGCATATCCGTGGCCTACAAAGGCCAGTTCTTCCTGCGCCTCACTGCCGAAGAGCTGGAACGCATCCTGACGAGGGTTGAATAGCCGGGAAACTGGCGTAGGATAGCCAGGAAACTGGCGTTGAAACACTAGGAAGCAAGCGTTGAAACGCCCTGTACCAAGCTTTTAAGGCCTGGTGCAGGGCGTTTCCTTTGCTGTAAAGCGGTGCTTATTTCTCGTCGTTCTTCCTAATCTCCACGCGGCGGATTTTCCCGCTGATGGTCTTAGGCAATTCGTCGACAAACTCAATGACGCGGGGATACTTGTAGGGGGCGGTGACCTGCTTCACGTGGTTCTGCAATTCCTTTACCAGGTCGGGGCCTGCCTTGGGCTTGTATTCCTTGGAGAGGACGATGGTGGCCTTCACTACCTGCCCGCGGATTTCGTCGGGCACGCCGGTGATGGCGCATTCTACCACGGCGGGGTGCGTCATCAGGGCACTCTCCACCTCGAAGGGACCGATGCGGTAGCCGCTGCTCTTAATCACGTCGTCGGCACGGCCCACAAACCATAGGTAGCCGTCTTCGTCTTTCCAAGCCACATCGCCTGTGTAGTAGATGTCGTCGTGCCAGGCCTCGTGCGTGCGTTGCGGGTCGCGGTAGTATTCTTTGAACAGTCCCAGCGGCTTCCCTTTGTCCGTGCGGATTACAATCTGCCCCTGCTCGCCGGCTTCCACCGAGCGGCCGTCATGGTCTATCAGGTCGACATCGTATTGCGGGTTGGGCAAGCCCATGCTGCCCGGCTTGGGCTCCATCCAGGGCATGGTGGCCACGGTGAGCGTGGTTTCCGTCTGGCCGAAGCCTTCCATGAGCTTGATGCCCGTGAGCTTCTTGAACGTCTCGAACACGGCAGGGTTCAAGGCCTCGCCGGCAATGGTGCAATATTTCAGGTGGCTGAGGTCGTATTTCGTCAGGTCCTCGTGTATCAGGAAACGGAAGATGGTAGGGGGAGCGCACAGCGAAGTGACGTGGTAGTCTTGTATCTTCTTCAAGATGTCGGCCGGGGTGAACTTCTCATGGTCGTACACAAAGACGTTGGCTCCCACAATCCACTGCCCGTACAGCTTGCCCCACACGGCTTTGCCCCAGCCCGTATCAGCAATGGTGAGGTGCAGGCTCTGCTCGTTGAGGTTGTGCCAGAGGTAGCCCGTGACAATGTGTCCCAAAGGATAAGTGAAGTCGTGGGCCACCATTTTGGGCTCTCCCGTGGTGCCGCTGGTGAAGTACATCAGCGAAATGTCGTCATTGTTTATCTCATAGTCCGGGCGGGTGAATGGTGCGGCCTCGGCTATGCCTTTGTGGAAGTCGAGGAAGCCCTCGGGCACCTCAGGCCCTACGCTCACCACATGCTGCACGGTAGGCGAATCTGCCAGTGAGTCGGCAATGTGCTTCGTGATGACCGGCTCGCCTGCGCAGACAATCATCTTGATGTCGGCTGCCTGGCAGCGGTACACGATGTCTTTCTTCGTCAGCAAGTGGGTGGCCGGTATGACTACAGCTCCCAGTTTGTGCAAGGCCACGATGCTGAACCAGAATTCATAACGCCGTTTCAGTATGAGCATTACCATGTCGCCCTTGCCGATGCCGAGCGATTGGAAGTAAGAAGCCGTCTGGTCGCTGTACCGCTTGATGTCGGCAAAGGTAAATTGTCGGTGCTCCTCCTTGTCGTTTGTCCACAGCAGGGCCGGCTTTTCAGGCTCGATGCGCGCCCATTCGTCTACTATGTCATAGCCGAAGTTGAAATGCTCCGGCACATTGATGTGGAAGTGTTGTCTAAAGTCCTCTTGCGAGGTAAATGTCGTTTGGGTTAAATATTTTTCTACCATGGTTTTCTGTTTAGAGTTACAAGATGATGGCAAGGAACTTTACCGTCTTTCCATCCAGCGCCTTCATGCCGTGGGGCAGGGCCGAGTTGAAGTAAAGGCTGTCTCCTTCATTCAATATCAGTTCCTTGCCGCCCACGCTGATGAGCATGCGCCCTTGGATGATGAGGTTGAACTCCTGTCCCTCGTGCGTGTTGTAGTGGATGGGGTTGTCGTTGGGTTCTACCGTTACGATGAATGGGTCGGCCTTGCGGTCTTTGAATCCTGCCGCCAGCGACTGGTATTTGTAGGCTTTCGTGCGCTCCACGCTGATGCCTTTCCCGGCGCGGGTCAGGAAGTAGGTCGACATTTTGGGCTCTTCGCCAAACATCAGCGCATCCAAGGCAATGTGGTAGTGCCGGGCTATCTTCTGCAACATGCTTACCGAGATGTCGTAATTGCCCGTTTCGGCTTGTTCATATTCGTTTTGCTTTATGCCGCAATCGCGGGCCACCTCTTCAGTGGTCAGTTCCAGCACGTCGCGCAGTCCGCGCAAGCGTTCGGCTATTTGTTTGATGGCTTCATCCATATCTCTTTATAATAATAGGTTGTTAATACATGCTTGCTTTCAAGGCATTAATGACGGCGTTGGTAAACCCGTCTTGCTCCAGCCGGTTGATGCCGCGGATGGTATAGCCGCCGGGCGTGCACACCTTTTCTACCTCAATGGCCGGGTGGGTGTCGTTGTTCAAGATGAGTGCCGCCGCGCCGGCCAGCGACTGTGCCACCATGCGCATGCCGTCTTTGGCAGGGATGCCCAGCTCTATGCCGCCTTGCGTGGCCGCCTGGATGTATTTCAGCGCATAGGCTATGCCGCACGAGGCCAGCGAAGTAGCCGCAGCTATTTTATCCTCGGGGATGAGCATGGCGCTGCCCATCTCGTTGAACAGGTCGCACATCAGTTTTATTTGCTCGGGAGTAGCGTTTCGGCTGGCAATGAACGTCATGCTTTGCAGTTCGCTGATGGCCGTGTTGGGCACCAGGCGGAACATTGCCATGTCTTTCTCCACCAGATAATGGGCCAACTCTTCAAACGTGATGCCTGCCGCTACCGACACAATGACTTGGCGGGCGTTCAGTTTGAGTGCCTTGAGCACGCTTTTCACCAGCCATGGTTTTACGCAAAGCATGATGTAGTCGGCTCCCGTCACAGCCTCTTGGTTGTCGTGCGTCACATGCATGTCCGGAAAGTCAGCCTGCAGGGCTTGCAGTTTGCCTGCCGAGGGGTTGGACACGCTGATGTCGCCGGCCTTTATCAGTGAGCCCTTCGCCAGCCCGCGAGCTATGGCACCGCCCATATTTCCTGCTCCGATGATAGCTATTTTCATATTCTGAAAGATAAATTGGTGATTTCTCCCGCAAACTTAGGCAAAAATCTGCGAATCTCATGCTTTTGAGAGAAAAAATCTATTCTTGGGCTTGATTCTGGTTTACCTCCCGGTTTAACTCTGCATGATAAAACCAACGTATAAACACGAAAAAAGCGATTATCTGTGTTAGATAATCGCTTGATTTTCTGGTGATCCGCTTGGGGCTTGTCCCAAGCCAACCTATCTCTTTGATTACAAAGCTCTTTAATCCTTCTTAAAATCGTACCGTAACGATTTAGTAACGATTTTGGGTGATGCTCTTTGTCTGCCATCGGCAGCCGTTTGTCATCCGTTTTTGGATGCTGCAAAGG
>CASELH010000070.1 GCA_949288715.1 uncultured Bacteroides sp.
TTTCTCCAGCTTGAGGATGTTCTCCTCGAAGGCGCACATCTCCTCCTCGTCGCCCAGCACCTTGATGACGTTGCCCCGCGCCACGATGCGCAGCTTGGGGTACAATGCTTTGATAAGTTGCATGTTGGCGTTGTTCACGCCGTAAAAGGTGACAGGGTCAATATCTTCGAGTACAATCAGTTTTTCTATCATTCGCGGTTAGTATTCTTCTATTTTCGGCAAAGGTAGTGAAAGGTTTGCATACTTTGTGCGGGGCGTGCGCATTTTTTATGCAGTGGCTTGTACAAGACATTACTTTGCCTTATCTTTGTCCATAGTTTATAGCACAATAGATTATGGCAACTTTGACTTTGGAATCCTTGCAGAACGAGTTGATACGCGACGTGTTGCGTGTCGATAATATTGATGTCTTAAAGAAATTGCGTAACCTCTTGCGCCGCGAAGAGCGCAAAACGGCCGGATATGCCGAACGCTCATCTGCTCCTTCCACCGTTGCGGAAGAAGCCACCCCCTATATGACCAAAGAAGAAATCCTTGCCAACTTCGACCAAGCCTGCAAGGAACTGAAACTGAATCTGGAAGGGAAGCTGGAGTTTAAAACCTTAGAAGAAGCACTCAATGAACTGTAAAATAACTGTTACCCCTGATTTTCTCAGAGAGATGAAGCGTTTGGCCAAACGCTATAGGTCATTGAAGGCTGATTTGGCAGAATTAGGTGAAGAACTGCGCTTGAATCCTTTTCTCGGCACAGACCTCGGACATCACTTGCGTAAAATCCGCTTGGCCATCACTTCAAAAGGGAAAGGCAAGAGCGGCGGTGCAAGGGTGATAACCTATACCGTGATTATTGCACAGACGGAAACCGAAATAAAGCTTATCACCATTTACGACAAGTCGGAGCGGGAGAACATCAGCGATGCCGAGCTGCTGGCCATCTTGCAGCGCAACGGCATTGAGTAATTTCCCCACTGTTTGCCGATAAGTGTAGACTTAACCGCAATATTTCTTCATTTGGCAATGCATACTTATATGGCCAGCCCTCCTCTTTATGGTGTTGTTATTGTATGCGGGTATTTTCCAGATAATATCCTTTCCCTCTCACTGTTATAAGGCGATAATGCGGAAAATCCTTCAATACCTTCCGGATGGTTTTGATGTGTGTGTCTATTTTTTCGTTAGCATTGTCATCGGTAGGCCAAAAGCTTTGTTTGATGTGTTCGCGGGATACACATTGCCCCATATTGCGATGCAAAATGTCCAGCAAGGCAAGGTCGAGCTTTTGTATGCTGCACGGAAGGTTGTCTATGCGGAGTGATTGTTTGTCAAGGTCTATTTCAATGCCTTGGCCGGGTGGCACCTTCGTGTGGAGTGTCTTATCTTTATGCTTGAAAAAACTGATGGGACAAACGGCTAAAACCAATGCCAAAAGCAGGGAAAGCAGAAAAAATACCTTTGCTACAGGATTAAGGTAGCCGATGACGGTCGATGCATCGTAAGCCATCCATGCTTGCACTTTTACGCTCTTGGCAATGTCCAATGTGTATCTTGGAGTGGAATACGCTCGGGAAGGCTTTTGTGAACTGCCGTTGCTGTAGTGGGACTTGTGTTGTGCATAGTACACCACGCCACTTTCTCCTGTGATGCCTTTGTGCCACAATCTCAGTCGGAAGAGGGAGTCCAGCTCTACGGCTTTCACAGGGCATGCCAGTGAAAGGACATATTCATTCAACTGCCGTTTCCCTTTGAGGTCCTTTATTCCTTGAGGTATATTGATTATGATTTTTCCTTCCCCTTTTCTTATCACATATTTTATAGCCCGGGCAGAATCTACAGGCATTAGCATGTCTTGTATGATGTCCCATGGAAGTATTTCCGGGCGGGCATACGAAAGGTAATACATGCGACTCCTGTAATGTTCATCGATGGCGTTGAGAAATGTTTGTTTGATGTCTGTCTCAATCCGCTTGATGCTGCCTCGGACTGCCATGCCCAAAATGCAAAAGGCGAAGATAAAAGCCCCTATAGATAAGATGAGACATTGGTGCTTGTTCATAAAATAATGTCGGATATTTTGGGCAAAGGTAGGCAAATGGAATGATTTTGCAGATTTCCAGCCTGAATTTTTCCTGAAATCATAGGCATTTCAGAAAAAGTTCAGAAAGTAAATTTGTCTGTGCTCACGGCTTTGCCTTTCTTTGTGCTATAATTTCTTAATACAGACTTATGATGAAAACTACTTGCCTTTTTACCGCTCTCCTGCTTGCAGTGGTTGGTTGCACGGAGTCTCGGGAATCGTTACTTGAAAAGACATTGGCCAACGTGGAAAACATCAAGTCCGCCACCTATTATGAACGTGCGCGGTCTTGGGCTCCGGGCGACACGCTTTACCAGGAGTTTATGCGTTATCAGAAAGAATATGATAACCCTGCGGATACTACCATCGGGGCCTCTTTCTTGACGTGGCATGCTGCCGACACCACAGCGCTGTATAGCTGCTATGACGGGAGGGTGCTGATGTATCTCGACCATGAGAACCGGCGGGTCAGTTTGGATGACTTCACTTCCCGCTCTTTACCTTTCCGACCGGTGTCGGCTCCGTTTTTCAACTATACGCGCAGCATTCTTCGCTATCTGCTGACCACAACCGACAGCATCGATGTGCAGTGGCTGGATGATTCGCCGGATAGCCACCACCTGCGTCTCACCATCCATGAAGACCGGCAGATTGAGTTTTTTGGCCATGCACAGCGCATGCCGGAGAATCCCTTCATGCCGCTTGACCCGACTTCAAGGTACGATTTGTGGATAGGCAAATCCGATTATCTGCCCCGTAAGGTGAAGAGGCAGATGGCTCACGACATCAGTGAGGACTCCTGCATGCTGGTGCAGCTGAGCGGTGAAGAGGCCTCCGCCATCCATGCGGAAACTTACATCCCTTCAGGGTATGAAGTGCATTACAGGGGCGAGCAAGGACTCGTGCCCTCCACCCATCCGTTGCTCGGCAAGCCTGCTCCGGCGTGGTCGCTGACCGATGCATGGGGAAAGCCCTATTCCTTATCCGACACTGAAAGCCGCGTCGTGGTCATGAACTTCACCGGCATAGGGTGCGGCCCCTGCTATGCCGCCATACCTTTTTTGAATGCATTGCCCGGCCGCTTCTCTCCCGGCGATTGCGAAGTGGTGTCCGTGGAATGCTGGGGGCATAAACCTCACTCCTTGCGCGTCTATGCCGATAAAAACAAACTGAAATACCGCTTTCTTGTAGGCAGTGATGCCATCATTCAGGATTACCTGGGAGGCAAACGCGGTGTGCCCGTCTTTGTCATCTTGGACGACCGTCGCATAGTGCGCAAGGTCCTTATCGGCTATAACCCCGACTCTCAGGGCCGGGATATTCTCCAAGCCGTCAGTGAGGTGCTGGGCAAGTGATTAGGGCAGATAAGCTACTTCGACAGCCTTGCCTGCGGCATACTTCTCCAACGCCTTCCGTGTCATCTCCGCCGCCTCGCGCAGCCTATCTTCATCCCCGTCATACCCGTTGATGAGGGCCAGTATATGCCGCGTGCCCACGTCCATCTTCGTGCGCTCATGGTCGCTGGTGGGGGTGCCGATGCCGCCCTGCGCGTCGCGCCACACGGGCAGTCCCTCTATGTTCAGCGGGCCGCGCCCTATGCCCTCGAACGCCTCGCCTGCGCGGCCTACGCCAAGGGTGAGGGTTGTGCCATGAATCTTGTTCGCATCAAAGCCACCTATGCTGTAGCCCGTGCGCAGCGACACTAGGTTGATGAGGTCTACCAGCGTGTCTATGCGGTACAACTCCAGTCCGCGCAACAGCCGTCGGCGCAGCGCCTCGGCACTGGGGCGATAGCGGCTGGGGTCTTTGCCCAGGCGGCGGTAGGCCTCGCGCGTGGCGGCAATGGCAGGCTGCTGCTTGATGCTGTCCGCCGTGTCGATAGCCCGCAACTCTTGGGTAAAGGCATCTATTTCCTGCCATAGGCCTTCGCAGAAAGGCGAGTTTTGCACTTCGGCATAGACGGCTGCCACGCGGTAATGGGGGCAGGCAGCGGTGAGTTCTTGTGAAATGTGGAGTTGGAACATACGCGTCATTTATCTTTTTCCTGCAAAAGTAACGCTTTCTTTCGGGTTATGAAATTCTCCGGGCGTTTCTTTCCGTCCGTCTGGACATTTCCCTGTATCCGGACAGGTTTTGTAAGCATTTACTACCTATCAAGTTCGCTCCATGTTCGCTTCTATAGAGACGAACAAAGAGCGAACTTGGAACGAATGTGGTACGAACCTGGTACGAAGGAGACCCGACTGAAGTGCAGACTTGTGCCGATTTTGCACCGTACATATATGATAATCAGATATATACGGTGCAGAAAACGGCGCATTCCAGCACTTTTCTCGGAGAAATGCGTTTTGGTTATTTGTTTGATGTTTTTATCGTTTTGGAAAGGCGCGCGCCTGCTGTTGTTTTTTCTGCGGTTTGCTATGATTTCGAGCAATACTTCGCCCGACTTCGCGCCGGGACGGAGGACGGATAAGGGAAAAGTTGCAGGCCTTACGTCATCGGCAATAAGTGTAGAGTCCGGCTTATGGTCTAATCTTTAACATTTGCGTGAACCAGAATGAACCAAATTTGATAGGAGTGATGTGGTATTATTGCTATACTTTTGCCAACTAATACAGAATTTAATTTTTAACGAATACCGATATGAAGAGAAGATTTTGTTTCGTTTGTTTGGCTTTGTTCGTGAGTGTGGTAACTTTGGGGCAAGCCAAAAAGCCTACCATCATGATTTTGCCCAGCGACAACTGGTGCAATCAGCGTTATTTTATGACCTCTTTCTCCAATCAGGGAAGTACGGTCAAAGTTCCCAATTATCAGCAGGCATTTATGGAAGACACCGAATTGCCGCAAGTCATTAGTAAGGTGGGGGGCGTGCTCACGGAGTTGGGGTATAGCTTGAAAGATGCCGAGCAGGAAATCAAGAGCATCAATATGCGCACTGCCGAAGACAATGTAACCACCAGCAAGACCAGCGGGGCTTCTTTGGTGGAGACTCCTTTGGATGTGTTGAAACGGCGGGTGAAGTCGGACATCATTATTCAGATATGGTGGAAATTGAACAGGGAAAGCAAGGGACATTCGGCTTCGTTCACATTGGAAGCCTTTGATGCTTACACCAACAAGCGCATAGCCACGTCCACGGGCACCACGAAGGCTTCGGATGAGGTTATTCCGGTATTGTTGGAACAGGCGGTGAAAGAAAATGTGAAGCCTTTTGACGAGCAAATGACCCGCTGGTATGACGACCAAAAGAAAAACGGGCGGGAAATCACGCTTACCGTGCGCTGTTGGGACAGTTGGGAGAATGACTTGGAAACTGAATACGATGGCTACGAACTGACCGACTGCATACAAGACTGGCTGGCGGAGCATACGGTGAACGGTATGTTTAATCTGACGGACGGCACGGAGACTTTTGCACAGTTTGAGCAGGTGCGCATTCCTTTGTTCAATGAGAAAGGACGGGCTATGGATGCCCGTGCGTTTGCCACGGAGTTGAGGCGCTATTTGCAGAAACCTCCCTATAACATCACGTCCAAGGTGATGATTCGTGGGTTGGGCGAAGCTATATTGGTGTTGGGTGAAAAATAAATATGCATGCTTATGAGACTCCATAGATTAATAACAGCATTTTGCGGGGCATTCATGTGCTTGAATGTTTTCGCGCAAGATTTGCCTGATGAAAGCCGGATATCCATGTGTGCCGTTGTTCCCGAAGGGGATATTCCCGCTCAGGCAGCTCGTAATTTGGAAACGAAGCTGACACGAGCCATCGCAGCCAACGGTTTTGCTGACAATGGTTATGTCGACCGCTTTGTGTTGACGGCTCAAGTAGACATTACCTCTAAAGATGTGGTACCCTCCACGCCTCCCCGTGTATCGCAGAAGATGGATGTCACGTTCATGGTGGGCGATGTGGTGGAAAACAAAGTTTATTCCACTTGCACCGTGTCGTTGGCGGGCATTGGGACGAATGAAACCAAGGCTTTCATTTCGGCTTTTTCGAAAGTGAGCCCCAAGCAGCAGGATTTGCAAGGGATGTTGCAGGAAGCCAAAGAAAAGATATTGGCTTTTTACACCTCGCATTGCAATGAAATGGTGACGAATGCCCGTTCGTTGGCCGGTATGCAGAAATATGATGAGGCGATATTCCGGCTGGTGTCTGTGCCCAATGTTTGCTCGGATTGCTACAAGCAATGCCAAGAAGCAGCAGTTTCTATTTATAGACAGAAAGTTGATGCGGAAGGTGTTGCGTTGCTCAGTCAGGCAAAAGCGGTTTGGATGAAGCAACCGGATGCATCGGGTGCACAAGAAGTGGCAAACATTATCAGCCGGATAGACCCGAAGTCTCAAAACTACAGTGAAGTGGTAGCTTTCCGCAGCGAAGTCGGCAGTAAGCTGGAAGCAGATGCCAAGCGGGAATGGGATTTCAAGATGCAGCAGTATGAAGATAGCCAGGCATTCAGACAGAGCATTGTAGATGCTTGCAAGGCTGTTGGCGTGGCTTTTGGGAACGGACAGCCTAAGAATGTGACAAAGACTGTTGTCAGCAGGTGGCGGTGATATAAATAATCTAATTATAATGCATTAAGATGAAATATATTATTGTATCTTTTGTTTCGTTACTCTTTATTTATATGTAACGGAGTTTTTGCACAAAGTCAAAATGAAGTAACATTAGTTGTTTCTGCTGATGGCGTAACTAAGGATGAGGCAATCAAAACAGCTCTTCGTAGTGCTGTTGAACAAACCTATGGGACATTTGTTTCGGCCAACACGGCGATTTTAAATGACGAGTTGGTTAAGGATGAAATTATAACAGTATCCACAGGCAACATTAAAGACTTTAAAGAAATGTCGTGTGAGCAGATGCCTAATGGGAAATTCTTTGTTACCCTTCAGGCTACAGTTAGTATTTCTCAATTGATGAGCTATGCGGAAAGTAAAGGAGCTGAAACAGAATTTGCGGGGGCTACTTTTGCCATTAACTTGAGAATGAAGGAACTGAATAAGCAGAATGAAAAAAAGGTTCTTGATAATATGCTTCTTCAGTTGAATTCTTTGCCGAATCTTTTCGATTTTGAAATAGAAATGGGGGAACCTAAATTCAAAGGTGGAAGAACTGCTTCGGCTGGTATGGAAGAAATAGATTTGTCGCTTTTATTTGAAGGGAATAGCGAGACAGGAGAGGACTGCATCGTGGAGGGAACAGTTTACCTGCTTTACAATGCCAATACCCAGTTGTATAATGATATTATCTTTAATACGTTATCTTCTCTTTCTTTGAGCGAAGATGAACGTAATGAATATGAAGAATTAGGGATTCCATATTATAGTTTTGTTTTACCAGAGCCGTTTGGTAATAGTAGAAGTGAAAGTTTTGTATTCTATTTAAGAACACGATTGGATGAAAGTTAAATTTTTGACAAATGAAGCAGGGCGTCGTATTGATAAGGATAATTATTTACTTCGCTCGGCCAAAAACTTTGTTATATCGGATAATATTTCTTCTCCGTCGAAACTTAATATTAAAATGGGAGGAACAAAACTTTATTTCGATGGTTCTAAGAGAGCAGACCCTTTTACTTATTACAAAGGGTATAAATCATTGGGCAGATACTTAAAAAGCGTGACAGTTACAGGAAAGAAAGATGTGAAGCAATGTAGGAAAATCGGGGATAAAGTGGGCGTATGTTTTATTACTTTGTTTATTCCTCGTAATGAAATTAGTAAATATTCATCTTTTAGAATAGAAACAAAAGAATAGTTTTATGAAAAACAAAATTTTTATGTTATTCCTTGCATTGGGAATGACTGCAATGCAGGTAGATGCACAAGGCCTGTTTAAGAAATTGAAACAATCAGTTAAGGATGCTAAACAAACGAAAACGGAGGTATCTACAGGGTCTCAAGGAAACGCAGATAGTTCGTCAACTGCTTCTTCTTCAAATGATGAAGTGACGTTGGTGGTCTCTGCGGATGGTGCAACGAAAGATGAGGCCACTAAAGTGGCTCTCCGTAGTGCCATTGAGCAAGCATATGGTACATTCGTTTCTGCCAATACGACTATCTTGAATGATGAGTTGGTGAAGGATGAGATTGTAACTGTGGCAAGTGGAAACATTAAAAATTACCAAGAGATCTCCAGCAATGTAATGTCGGACGGGAAAACCTTCGTAACGCTTCAGGCTACGGTTTGTATTTCCAAATTGGTAAGCTATGCGCAAAGCAAAGGAGCAGAGGCTGAATTTGCTGGTGCTACATTTGGGATGCAAATGCGGTTGAAAGAGATGTATAAGAATAATGAAATTAAAGCTCTTCATAATATGTATGAACAATTATCACTTATACCGAATCTATTTGATTACGAGATTAAATTAGGGGAGCCAAGCGAAATCAGTCGTGCAGGAGGAAACTTTAAAGAGGATGCAAAAAACTATTATTATGTTTGGGGGCGGATTTATCTTATTTACAATGCAAATACACAATTATACAATGATATCGTATTTAATACCTTGAAATCTTTATCAGAAAATCAATATTTGGAGAAGGTAGATAATTATTATAAGGCATCAGTTGGAGTGGAGTGTTTGCCAAAACCTACAGGAACTTCTGCTATGGTTGGATTCCGTTTAAGGAGTGATGCATCTTGGTGTAGCGTAGTTTATCCTAAAGGACCAAGCGGTAATGGAAATCAAAACAGTATTATGCAATCGTCTGCCAATAAATTTATGATTTCAGATAATTTGTCTTCTCCTACGAATTTGGAATTTATCACAGGCGAACAGCCTAGTTTTGAAGCATCTAATTTTGAGTATAATAGTTCGGTTATGGACAAAAGTATACAAGATTACTGGGCAGACCCATTTACTTATTATTACAGTGTTTCTAAAATTAAACAATGCCGGAAAATAGGAGATATAGTAGGAGTGGTAGGATTTGAACTGAAAATTCCAAAGGAAGACATTGGCAAGTATACTAATTTTAAAGTGGAAAGGAAAAATTGATTGTGAAGTACTATTTGAAAACTCCATATCCATGTGATATTTACAATATCCAGGTAGCTCCTTGGAATGAAAATGGGACATTGAATGAGTCTGAGTGCATTGTTTTTGATGAGTCTCAAAAAGAACCATTTGAGAGATTGGTAAAAGAAATTAGAAATTGCATGGAAAATTTTTGGGCTGGACACCGATTTATTGGCAGTGATAATTATAGTTATGTAACAACTGGTCATTCCTCACATTTAAGAACTTTGTATGTAACTACTTATTGGATAGAAAAGGAAGAAAATACTATCACTTGTCGTTGTAATTATTTTAGTCCAAAGAGCAATGATGCTCAAGAACTGTGCAGACATTTGAAAGATATATTCAGAAAATATGGCATAACGATAGAATGAAAACGATAATCACATCTTTAATGTTGTTGGTAGCTTTGAGCCTTCATGCCCAAAGCTACAACAGCGACAAAGTATCTTTCACCAACTTCTTGGTGCGTATGTACAACAATGCTCCTTTTGAAGGAGTACGCGCGGTGGACGATTATGACCATGCTTATCTTATCTCTGTGCTGGCACTTGACAAGGCAAAGTATAAGACGGAGTCTGTATTGAATCGAGTGGCTTCTGTAAAGGCAATGGCACAGGCCTCACGCTATTTCAATGGCTCGAACATCACACAGGATATGATTATCCATACCTCTGAAAAAGCGGATGGAAGTGCAGATACAGAAATCATTGAGAATATACGCGAGCATTCTGTAGGTTACGTCAAGGCATTGGAGCAGTTGACTAATTTCACCCGTGAAGACGGGATGCAAGTGTTTATCTTCATCAAAATGCTGGATGAGTCAGTGGAGAGTGAATAACTTCTTGGTTTCTCTATTACCCTCAGCTGCCCCGATTTAGTGCTTCGGCAGCGGGCAATGCACTGTATGGAGTGGCTTGCCCGTTGCGCAGCACGCATTCGGGCAAGCCACTCTAAAGCCAAGAGGGAATGTCGGGTTGAAACATCAAGACAGCTTCGCGTCATTTGTTGTTCCGCAAATCTTTTACCCGGACGGCTTTCCCTTCGCTTTGAGGCAAAGAGCCTTTTTTCACTAATTTCAGTTTGGGGGTTACCAGTATTTCATCTTTCAGCTGGCGGGTAATTTCTTTTCGCACTTGTTCCAACTCCACGTAGTTGTCGGTAGAGAGGTCGTTCAGCTCTACTTCCACGACCATTTCGTCTTGGTTGTTGATGGTGTCCAACGTGATGAGGTAATTGCTGCCCAGCTGGGGATATTGCATCAGAATCTTCTCCACCTGCATGGGGAAGATGTTGACGCCCTTGATGATGAACATGTCGTCGCTGCGTCCCTTAATGCGGTCTATGCGTAGGTGCGTGCGCCCGCAGGGGCATTTGCCGGGCAAGATGCGCGTAAGGTCGCGCGTGCGGTAGCGGATGAGCGGCATCATTTCCCTGTCCAGTGTGGTCAGGACCAGTTCGCCGATTTCTCCTTCGGGCACAGGCTCGCCTGTTTCGGGGTCGATGATTTCTACCAGGTAGCAGTCTTCCCAAAAGTGCATGCCGTTCTGCTCTTGGCACTCGAATGCCACTCCCGGCCCGTTCATTTCCGTCATGCCAAAGCTGTTGTAGGCCTTGACGCCTAACAGGCGTTCTATCTTTTTCCGTTGCTCATCGGTGTGGGGCTCGGCGCCTATCACCAGGGTTTTCAATGAGGTTTGTGCAGGGTCGATGCCTTCCTCTTGCATCACCTCTGCCAGCCGGATGGCATAGCTGGGGATGGCGTGCAGGGCAGTGGTATGGAAGTCGTTGATGAACTTTATTTGGCGCTTGCTATTGCCGGCGGCGGCGGGCACCGTGAGGGCTCCCAGCCTTTCGGCGCCGTATTGGAAACCCAATCCGCCGGTAAACATGCCGTAGCCTGAACTGTTTTGAAAGACATCGGTCTTGCGTACGCCCACCATGTACAGGCAGCGTGCCACCAGGTTTGCCCAAGAGTCCAAGTCGTGTTGCGAGTGCACAATCACTGTAGGGGTGCCGGTGGTGCCGCTCGATGAGTGGATGCGCACGCCGTCTTCCTGCATGTTGCCTGCCACCAGCCCGAAGGGATAGTTGGCACGCATGTCGGCCTTGGTGGTGAAAGGTATTTTGCGGATGTCGTCTACCGACCGGATGCTGTCCGCTGTAATACCATGTTTCCGGAACACTTCGCCGTAGTAAGGAGAGTGGGCTGCGATGGCAATGGTCTTCTTCAGGCGTTGAAGCTGCAACTCGCGCAACTGTTCGCGGGGCATGGTTTCAATGTCTTCTTCCCAATATCTGTCGTTCATTGCTGTCTGTGTGTTTAGATGAGTGTTTCTGCAATTTCCTTGCCCGAGGCCAACGCTTTTAAGTTCATCTCTACAATGGCCTCGCCTTTGCGTTGGAATATCTCCCGGATGCTGTCTTGCATGAGTTCGTAGCTTATGCCCAGGAAGGGGATGGTAGCCCCCAGCAACACGATGTTGGCCACACGCACAGAGCCGGCCTCTTTGGCCACCTTGTTTACGTCCAGCATAATCTTGTGGGGAAGTTGGCTGATCTGGGCTTTCAAGTCCTCTTCCGCCGGATAGACAGGAATGTTGATTAAAGGCACTTCGTTGGTCACCAGCCATCCGTCGGCATTCAGGTAGGGCAGGTAGCGCAAGGCTTCCATTGGCTCCAGCGAAATGATGAGGTCGCATTTCCCGGTCGGGATAAGGTCGGATGCGATAGGCTTGTCACTGATGCGCAGGTTCGACTGCACGTCGCCTCCCCTTTGGCTCATGCCGTGCACCTCGGCTTGCTTCATGTACAGTCCGCTCTTCAAGGCTGCCCGGCCTATGACGGTGGCA
Source organism: uncultured Bacteroides sp. (assembly GCA_949288715.1). GTDB lineage: Bacteria > Bacteroidota > Bacteroidia > Bacteroidales > Bacteroidaceae > Bacteroides. The sequence continues at coordinate 11,955 of CASELH010000070.1, forward strand.
ATGGAGAGGATGCCTTGTCCCCCCACGCCGGAAAGTATAATGTCTTTTTTCATGATAGTCTGTTACTTGGTTCTTTTTTTGCGTGCTAAAGTTTGAATGCATTCTCTGCGGGGAATGATGACGGAAACCCCTTGGTAGTTTATCTCTTCACGGATCACCTGCTTCATCTCCTCGTAGTTCTTCTTCAAGGGGACTACAACGCGAACGTGCTCCGGCTTTACGCCTATGCCGATGCAGATGGACTCTAGGCGCCCCGTTCCGGCAGAATCTTGTCCGCCGGTCATGGCCGTCGTCTCGTTGTCTGAGATAACGATGGTGACCGGAGTGTTCTCGTTGACGCAATCCAGCAGTCCGGTCATGCCGGAGTGGGTGAATGTGGAGTCACCAATGACAGCTACCGCCGGATATACGCCCGCATCGGCGGCACCCTTGGCCATGGTGATGGAGGCGCCCATGTCCACGCACGAGTTGATGGCATAGAACGGCGCATTGGCTCCCAACGTATAGCAGCCTATGTCGCCAAATACTTTGTGTTCGGGATACTCCTCTTTCAGCACTTGGGTCAGCGTGGCATACATGTCGCGGTGCCCGCAGCCTTCACACAGGGCAGGCGGTCTCATCTCTACCAACGAGGGGATGGTGAAGGTCGCCTTGTTCTCTTTGCCGAGGGCGCGGGCCACGATGTCGGGATTCAGTTCACCAGATGCGGGTATGCTGCCGTCCAGGCGCCCTTTTACCCGGATGCCACGCCCCAGGCAGCCTTTCAGTTGCCTTTCTACAAACGGCTGCCCGTCTTCCAGCACCAGAATTTCGTCGCAGGCGTCTGCCAGTTGCTGCAGTTGCTTGTGGGGGAGCGGATACTGCCCTATCTTCAGCACCGGGTGTTCGCAGCCGTCCGGATAATTTTCCATCAGGTAGTTGTAGGCTATGCCACAGGCCACGATGCCCATCTTTTTGTCCGGGCCGTCTATGTAGCGGTTGTAAGGCGATTCTTCCGATGCCTTGACGAAAGCCTCCTGTTGTTCAAGCAGCATCTTGTAGCGCTTGCGGGCAATGCCCGGCAGCAGGATGTATTGCTTGGGGTCGCTGCCGAACGAGAGGCCGTTTTGCGGTTGTGCAGCCTTGCGCTCTACCCCCGAGCGGGAGTGTGCCAGCCGTGTCACCATGCGCATCAGCACGGGTTCGCCCATCTGTTCCGAAAAGGCAAAGCCGGCATACGTCATGTCGTAAGCCTCCTGTTGGTTGCTGGGCTCGTACATGGGCACCAGGGCAAAGTCGCCGTAGAAGCGGCTGTCCTGTTCGTTTTGCGAGGAGTGCATGCCGGGGTCGTCGGCTGCCACTACGATGAGGCCGCCTGTCACGCCGGTCACCCCCGAGTTGACGAAGCAGTCGGCGGCCACGTTCATGCCCACGTGCTTCATGCACACCATTGCCCGCTTGCCGGCAAACGACATGCCGAGGGCCGCCTCCATGGCGGTCTTTTCGTTGGCACACCAGCGGCTATGTATGTTGCTTCCCGCCGTGGCTTGCTGGATGTATTCCGTTATTTCAGTGGAGGGAGTGCCGGGGTAAGCGTATACGCCCGACAGCCCCGCATCCAATGCTGCTTGGGCAATGGCTTCATCGCCCAGTAAGAGTTGCTTTTCCATGTCAGATTTATTTTGATTGATTATCCTATTGTCACGAAGCGCAAATATAAGGCTTTCGTTTGACATTATGATATAGTTGCGGCGAAAAAATAATCATGCGGTCGTTTTCCCCTACCTGTAAATCTTCCGCCGGTTCAGTGCATTCCAGTATTTCCTTGCGTTGCGTAGGTGGTCGCGGTAGTTGGCGGCAAAGTTGTGGGTGCCCGAAAAGTCCTCTTTGGCGCACATGTAAAGGTAGCTGTGCCTGGTGTAGTTCAACACGGCGTCCAGCCCCACGGTGGAGGGTATGCGTATGGGGCCCGGCGGAAGTCCCGTGTGGAGGTAGGTGTTGTAGGGCGAGTCAATGTCCAGGTCGGCATTGGTGATGCGGCGGACGCCGGCATTCTGCAGGGCGAACTTTATGGTGGGGTCGGCCTGTAGCGGCATGTTGGCGTGCAGCCGGTTGATGTAAAGGCCTGCCACCATGGGCTTCTCGGCGTTGTTGTTGGTCTCCTCTTCCACAATGGAGGCCAGGGTAGCCACTTCTTCCGGCGTCATGTGCAGGGCTTCGGCTTGCGCCAGCCGCTTCTCGTTCCAAAAGGCGGCGTGCTCCCGCTGCATGCGCTTGAAGAATTCTTCCACCGACATGTTCCAGTACACCTGGTAGGTGTTGGGGATGAACAGTGCGGGCAGCGTGGCCGGCGTGTAGCCCAGCCGGCGCACAAAAGCCGTGTCGCTCAGCGGGACGGCAATCTCAGCGGAGTCTATCATCAGCTGCTCGCCCACGCTGCGTGCCAGGCGGTCCAGGGTGCGCACGCTTCCTATGGTTAGGTTCATGGGCTCCTGATATCCCCGGTACAGGCGGCTGAATACGTGGTACACGCTTTCGCCCGGGTGGATGGCATAACGCCCCGTATGCAGGCATTGGTCGTAGTGCCGGTAGCGTGCCATCCAGCGGAAGCCCGTCAGGTTGCCCGCATGTCCGGCTTGCTGCACTTTGTAGTACACCGAGTCGGCAGTGTCATCGCGGTCTATGTAGACGTATTGCGTTTTCTCCGGATGGAACTGCGGGGCCAGCAGGAGGTAGTATGCCGTGCCTGCACCTGCCAGTGCAATAAGCACAATGCCTGCCAGGATGGCGAGGAGGAGCTTGACTTTCTTTTTCTTTTCCATTGCCTATTGTCTCTGTAAATAAACTCTATTTATTGTAGTAAGTAGCTAATCATATTTAGCTTATATGATAAATGGGAATTTAACTATGTGTTTACGATGGCACGCAGATGACGCAGACAAGCGCAGATGACCGCAGATTCTTAAGGGCTGCGCCATGTATCTGTCATT
>CASELH010000071.1 GCA_949288715.1 uncultured Bacteroides sp.
CAACTTGAATTCTTCACTGAATACTTTTCGTTCTTTCGACATAGTTATTACACATTTATTTGTTTCTAAATGTGTCTAGGTATGTCAGTAGAAGACAACCGTTGATTATCAGGCAGTTATAAAACAGGAGCTGAATATACATTTTTTCTGACATCAAAGAGGCCTGTCAGGATGGATTTTACCTATCGTTTTGCCCTGTCATCCTGAACGAAGTGAAGGATCTCTCATTGATTTATGCCATCAGGAGATTCTTCGCTTGCGCTCAGAATGACAGACTATATCTTAATGAAATAGCCAATGATAGCCATCCCGACTGTCGGTTTTCCCCTATCATCCGTAGATGATGTGGCCGTCCTGGTCCATGTATTCCTCGAGGCCTTTCTGGTAGGTGTTCATTGCCCTAAGGCTCATGCCCATGCTGGAGAAGCCCCCATCGTGGTAGAGGTTCTGCATGGTGACCTTGCGGGTGAGGTCGGAGAACATCACGATGCAGTAGTCGGCACACTCGTCGGCCGAAGCGTTGCCCAGGGGAGACATGCGGCTGGCAAAGTCGAACAGCTTGTCCATGTCCTTCACGCCCGAGCCGGCGGTTGTCATGGTGGGCGATTGCGATATGGTGTTCACACGCACATGGTGCTCGCGCCCGTAGATGTAGCCAAAGCTGCGGGCAATGCTCTCCAGCAGGGCCTTGGCGTCGGCCATGTCGTTGTAGCCGAAGAAGGTGCGCTGCGCGGCCACGTACGAGAGGGCCAGTATGGAGCCGTATTCGGCCACTGCGTTGAGCTTCTTGGCCGTCTGTATCATCTTGTGGAAGGAGATGGCGGAGATGTCGAGCGTCTTGCCCAGCATGTCGTAGTCCAGGTCGTCGTAGGTGCGGCGCTTGCGCACGTTGGGCGACATGCCGATGGAGTGCAGCACGAAGTCCACCTGTCCGCCCAATACCTCCATGGAGCGGGTGAACACCGTCTTCAAGTCCTCCACGCTGGTGGCATCGGCGGGGATGACTTCACACTGCAGCTTCTCGGCCAGGGCCGACACTTCGCCCATACGCACAGCCACGGGCGTGTTCGACAGGGTGATGCGGGCGCCATTCTCCACGGCCTTCTCGGCCACCTTCCAGGCAATGGATTGTTCGTTGAGGGCACCGAATATGATGCCTTTCTTACCTTGCAAAAGATTGTAACTCATACCTATTTACTGTTTAATTACTAAAAATCAGGGCGCAAAGATACGTACTTTCTGCCTAAAAACATGAAAAGCGGAGAAAGAATTGCACACCGCTGCGGCTTTCGGGCACAAATCACTATCTTTGCAAGGCTAAAAAACAACGACTGACATGATGGACAAGATGAAGAAACTCGTGATATTCGACCTGGACGGCACGCTGCTCAACACCATTGCCGACCTAGCACAGAGCACCAACCACGCCCTCGCCGAGCTGGGCTACCCCGTGCACGACGAGGAGTCGTACCGCTTCAGGGTGGGCAACGGCATCAACAAGCTCTTCGAGCGCGCCCTGCCCGAGGGGGAGAAGACGGAGGAAAACGTGCAGCGCATGCGGCAGGCATTTATACCATATTATAATATACATAACGCCGACCGCAGCCTTCCCTACCCCGACATCCCCGCCTTGCTGCAGCATCTGCAGAGGCAGGGCATCCGCCTGGCCGTGGCTTCCAACAAGTACCAGGCCGCTACCTCCAAGCTGATAGCGCACTACTTCCCCAACATCAGCTTTGCAGCCGTGCTGGGCCAGCGCGACGGCATTCCGGTGAAACCCGACCCGGCTATCGTGCACGACATCCTCCGGGTCTGCCCCGTCCCCCTGGCGGACGTGCTCTATGTGGGCGACTCTGCCGTGGACATGCAAACGGCCATCAACGCCCGGGTCACCTCGTGCGGCGTCACCTGGGGTTTCCGCCCCCGTGCCGAGCTGGAAGCCCTCTGCCCCGACCACATCGTGGACCGTGCGGAAGACATTGCCCGCCTGGCAGGCTGCCCCATGGAGTAGGCAGGGGTGGCGGCATCTGTTCCCTATTCTTTACACACCCATGCCATGGTGGAAAGGGCTGCCTGCGGGAGGGAGGACATTTCCCTCCCGTTTCGTGTGCGGGAACATCTTGATTTGTGCACGATAACGGCACTTTCACTACGAAATACACCTATTTACCAAATATTATGACTTTTCTGTTTGTCCTGTAAAGAAAAGCACTTATTTTTGGAGACATTCACAGACACAGATTAAGAAAACAGGTTACAAACATCAACACCATGGAACAAGTATTCAGCTACATCATCGGACTGGGGGCGGCTGTCATGATGCCCGTCATCTTCACCATCCTGGGCATTTGCATCGGCATCAAGGCAGGCAAGGCGCTGAAAAGCGGACTGCTGGTAGGCGTAGGCTTTGTGGGACTGTCCGTAGTCACCGCCCTGCTCACCAGTAGCCTGGGGCCGGCGCTGAGCCAAGTGGTAGACATCTACGGCCTGCAACTCCGGGTGTTCGACATGGGGTGGCCGGCCGCGGCGGCCGTGGCCTACAACACGTCGGTGGGCGCATTCATCATCCCCGTCTGTCTGGGCGTGAACATCCTGATGCTGCTCACCAAGACAACGCGCACCGTCAACATCGACTTGTGGAACTACTGGCACTACGCCTTCATCGGGGCGGTGGTGTATTTTGCCTCCGATAATATATGGTGGGGATTCTTTGCCGCCATCATCTGCTACATACTCACGCTGGTACTGGCCGACTATACGGCGGACCGGTTCCAAGGCTTTTACGACAAGATGGAGGGCATTTCCATCCCCCAGCCGTTCTGTGCAGGATTCGTGCCGCTTGCCATGGGCATCAACTGGCTGCTGGACAAGATTCCGGGCTTCGACCGCTTGAACATCGACGCCGAGGGCATGAAGCGCAAGTTCGGTCTGCTGGGCGAGCCGCTGTTCCTGGGGGTGCTGGTGGGGTGTGCCATCGGCGCCTTGTCATACCGCAGCGGCGGGGAGCTGGTGGACGGCATCCCCAACATCCTGGGCCTGGGCATCAAGATGGGGGCGGTGATGGAGTTGATTCCGCGCATCACGTCGCTCTTCATCGAGGGGCTGAAGCCCATATCCGACGCTACGCGCGAACTCATTGCCCGCCGCTTCAAGGGCGCAGCGGGGCTGAACATCGGCATGAGCCCGGCGCTGGTCATCGGACACCCCACCACGCTGGTGGTGTCGCTGCTGCTCATCCCGGTCACCATCCTGCTGGCGGTGGTGCTGCCGGGCAACGAGTTCCTGCCGCTGGCCTCGCTGGCGGGCATGTTCTACCTGTTCCCGCTGGTGCTGCCCATCACGCGGGGCAACGTGTTGAAGACCTTCATCGTGGGGCTCGTAGTGCTCGTCATCGGGCTGTACTTCGTCACCAACCTGGCGCCCTACTTCACGCTGGCTGCGCAAGACGTCTATGCCCAGACGGGCGACGCGGCAGTCAACATTCCGCAGGGATTCGAGGGCGGCTCGCTGGACTTCGCCTCCAGCCCCCTGGCGTGGGTCATCTTCCACCTGACGCATACGCTGAAGTACGCCGGCCCCGCCTTGCTGGTGCTGGGCACGCTGGTGGCCCTGGTGATGAACCGCAGGGCCATCGTGAGGCTGCAAACCGGGAAGCGGGACGTTATCCAGCATTAGATAGACACTCTATCCAGTATTAGATAGAGACCCTATCCAGCATTAGATAGAGACCCTATCCGGCATTGGAGGAAGAGCCGGGATAGGACAGGACAAGATGGGATATAAGACGTAAAACTTAAATAACAACAGAATATGAAGACATTAGCAACCGCAATCGTGATGGGCGCCGTGGCCACGGCCGCCACCGCCCAAGTGAACTACCAGATGCAGGTGGCCTGCAACCCGCAGGACGTGAAGACCTACGACACCGAGCGCCTGCGTGCCAGCTTCCTGATGGAGAAGGTGATGGCGCCCGATGAGATAAACCTGACGTACTCCATGTACGACCGCTTCATCTACGGCGGGGCCATGCCCGTGCAGAAGGTGCTGAAACTGGACACCATAGACCCGCTGAAGGCCGACTACTTCCTGGAGCGCCGCGAGCTGGGCGTCATCAACATCGGCGGCCCGGGCGTGGTGACGGTGGACGGCCAGGAGTATGAACTGGGCTTCAAAGAGGCGCTCTACGTGGGGCGCGGCAAGCGGAAGGTGACCTTCCGCAGCAAGGACAGCGCGCAGCCGGCCAAGTTCTACCTCAACTCGGCCACGGCACACCGGGAGTACAAGACGCAGCTCGTCACCATCAGCGGACGCAAGGGCTCGCTGAAGGCCAACTCCTTCCCCGCCGGGAAGATGGAGGAGAGCAACGACCGCGTCATCAACCAGCTCATCGTGGCCAACGTCTTGGAGGAAGGGCCCTGCCAGCTGCAGATGGGACTGACCGAGCTGAAGCCCGGCAGCGTGTGGAACACCATGCCCGCCCATACCCACAGCCGACGCATCGAGGCCTACTTCTACTTCCAGGTGCCGCAGGACAACATGGTGTGCCACCTCATGGGCGAGCCGCAGCAGGAGCGCCTGGTGTGGATGAAGAACGAGCAGGCCATCATGTCGCCCGAGTGGTCCATCCACGCTGCCGCCGGCACGAGCAACTACTCCTTCATCTGGGGCATGGCCGGCGAGAACCTGGACTACAACGACATGGACAAGATAAAGTACACCGACATGCGCTAACCCCCGCCGCCATGAAAGACAATGCACGTAACTCCGCCCCCGCGCCGATGACCGGTTTCCGCTGGACCATCTGCGCCATGCTGTTCTTCGCCACCACCGTCAACTACCTGGACCGCCAGGTGCTGTCGCTCACGTGGGACGAGTTCATCAAGCCCGAGTTTCATTGGGACGAATCGCACTACGGCACCATCACCGCCGTGTTCTCCTTCGTATATGCCGCCTGCATGCTCTTTGCCGGGCGGCTCATCGACTGGCTGGGCTCCAAGCGCGGCTACCTGTGGGCCATCGGCATCTGGTCGGCCGGGGCATGCCTGCACGCCTTGTGCGGCATCGTCACCGAGCACTGCGTAGGCCTGCACACTGCGGCCGAGCTGGCCGGGGCTACGGGCGACGTGGTGGTGGTGATAGCCACCGTCAGCATGTACTGCTTCCTGGCGGCGCGGTGCGTGCTGGCCTTGGGCGAGGCGGGCAACTTCCCTGCCGCCATCAAGGTGACGGCCGAGTACTTCCCCAAGAAAGACCGCGCCTTTGCCACCTCCATCTTCAACGCCGGGGCGTCGATAGGCGCGCTGGTGGCCCCGCTCACCATCCCGCTGCTGGCCAAGGCCTGCGGGTGGGAGTTGGCGTTCATCATCATCGGCGTGCTGGGCTTCGTGTGGATGGGCTTCTGGGTGTTCCTCTACAGCGCGCCGGCCAAGAGCCGCCACGTCAATGCCGCCGAGCTGGCCTACATTGAGCAAGACGGCCGCGACGGACAGGAACCGGCCGACGCGGAGCGGCAGGAAGGGAAGCCGATGAACTTCATCCAATGCTTCCGCTACCGGCAGACGTGGGCCTTCGCCCTGGGTAAGTTCATGACGGACGGCGTGTGGTGGTTCTTCCTCTTCTGGATACCGGCCTACCTGAACACGCAGTTCGGCATCAAGACGTCCGAGGGGCTGGGCATGGCGCTCATCTTCACGCTGTATGCCATCACCATGCTGTCCATCTACGGCGGCAAGCTGCCCACCATCATCATCAACCGCACGGGGCTGAACCCCTACGCGGCCCGCATGAAGGCGATGCTCATCTTTGCCTTCTTCCCGCTGGTGGTGCTGCTGGCGCAGCCGCTGGGCACCGTGTCGCCCTGGTTCCCCGTGGTGCTGATAGGCATCGGCACGGCAGCCCACCAGTCGTGGTCGGCCAACATCTTCTCCACCGTGAGCGACATGTTCCCCAAGTCGGCCGTGGCCACCGTCACCGGCATAGGCGGCATGGCGGGGGGCTTGAGCTCGATGCTGATGCAATACGGGGCGGGCGAACTGTTTGTCTATGCGGGCGAAACGGGGCTGACGTTCATGGGCTTCGAGGGCAAGCCGGCGGGCTACTTCATCATCTTCTGCATCTGCGCCGTGGCCTACCTGGCCGGGTGGTGCATCATGAAGGCGCTCGTGCCGCGCTACAAGCCCATCGTGACGGACTAAGGCTGAACAAACACTGTGCTTAGACTTAAGCAGAGTGGCTGCTTAGACTTAAGCAGAGTGACTGCTTAGACTTAAGCAGAGTGACTGCTTAGGCTTAAGCAAAGTGGCAGCTTAGGCCTAAGCAGCCACTTTGTTCAAGGGCTATCTGACGTGCGGGTACAAAAAAAGGGAAGTCTCCCGACTTCCCAATTCTTCTAACCTTAAATCTAAATCTCTATGAAAAAAACGCGGTACAAATATACGGCATCCCTTCCTTATTCGCAACAAACAGGGCAAAGAAAATGCATCCAAATATGCAATATCTGCTAAATTAACACTCAGCGACTGCTATTTCCGTCGGTCAACACTTGCAACAAACGGTTGTAAAGGGGATTCTGACGCAGGAGTTCGGGCACGCCCGTCACAAACATCTGCTTGCGGGCGCGGGTCAGGGCCACGTTCAGTTTGCGGTCTATCAGCACCCCGTCTTCCTCAGTGGTATTGGCCAGGGTCGCCAGCTGGTAAGCCCTGTTTAGGCAGAAGGAGTAGATGATGACATCGCGCTCACTGCCCTGGAAACGCTCCACCGTGTCCACCATCACCCCGGCCAATGCAGGAATGCCCGTAGCCTCCAACTCCCGCTTAATCAGCGCAATCTGGCTGCGGTAGGGCGCTATGATGCCTAGCGTGTATGCCACGTCGAACTGCCCCAACGCGCTGTACTGCCTGTAGACCGACGCCGCCAGCCGCGCCACCAGCTGTGCTTCCGAGTGGTTTGCCTTGGGCGAGCAGGCCAATGGCTCGGCCTCGGAGGGCAGAAAAGCCACCCGGCAGGTGAGCAGCGCGGCAAACTCGTCATCCTCCATCCCCGGGGCCAACTCCAGGCTGCCTTGCTGGTGGGGGAGCCCCAAAGGTAATAACCGGTCGCCATAAAAGGCCTGATTGGGAAAGCGGGCCACCTCTACATTCATGCGGCCCTGGCGGCACAACATGTCGCAACAACGCTCAGCCAAGGCCATCCCGCCCCCCTCTTCCGCAGTGCGGCGACGGGAAAGGTGCCTATACAAGCGCTCGAACAGTGAATCCCTCAGGTTGTGCAGCCCTATGCTCCGCAACGCCTCATCCTTCACCTCCGACTGCGCAGCAGGCTGCAGCACCACGGCGGGCAACTGCTTGTGGTCGCCTATCAAGACAAACTTGCCGATGGCATCTCCCCCCTGCACGCCGCGAGCGCACAGCAGTCCAAGCAGCTGCGGCTCCAATATCTGGGTCGCCTCATCTACCAACGCCACGTCGAAGGTCTTCAAACGGAATAAATCCATCTTCGATGAAAGCGTGGCCACCGTGCCCACAAACACACGGCACCGGGCAATACGTTCCCTCACGTCGCGCCGGTTGCCGCAAGCCTCCAGGATGTTCTCTATCAGGTAAGGCCTATACGACGGCTCGCAAGCCAGCTCGCTCCCAATGCGGATGAAATCGATGGAAGGCCTAATGCCTGCCAGCATCTTGCAGATTTCGTCCACGGCCCGGTTGGTGTACGACAACAGCAGCAGTTGCTTACCTCGGCCATAAAAGTTTTCCACCATGGCACGCAAGGCCCGCGAAGTCTTCCCGGTGCCCGGCGGCCCCACCAGCAAGAAGTAATCGCGCGCCGCCTCTGCCTTCAACGCTATACGTGCAAAGTCATCTGCTGCCAAGGCTATACGTTCGTCCAGCGAAATGTCAAACTCCGGCAGACGCTGCCCCAACAGCAAGTCGCGCCGTGCCTGCGTGGCATCGAAAAAAGCACTCAGCCCGCCATACATACTGCGGAATGCCGTATCCATATAGTCGTGCTCAATGGCATACCGGCTACCGGGCGGCAATACGCCTGCATTCTGCTGGGATGCCCGCAGGCGCAAGCGGACGGTGCTACCCGTAAAACTCTCGATGTTGCCCTTAAACACCATCTTGTTGGTCACGTTGTCCGTCTCATCATTCCTCTCATACAGCACTACGGCATCGCCTTCCCTGAAGTTAGGAAGTATGCATACGTCCTCCGCCCCGGGCACACCGACAACCGACAAAACCAGGAAAGGCTTGTGCTCATCGGCCGCATAGTTCTGCACAATGTGGAGATCGTACAGTATTTTGCCGGCCTCCCGCTTTTCCTCCAGCGTGGAAAGCCACAAGGACGAAGCTCCGCAACGCCCCTCATACTCCGCATCGCCCGATTTGGAGGTATACAATTCTTTGGTAATAAAGTTATAAAGCGTGCAGAAGTAGGCTGTCTCCAAAGCTGACAACGAATGCAGCTTGCCGCACACCGCCTCAATGGCAGGACACAAATAGCGCCTCCACAACACGTTGTTCAGATGCCGTTCATTTAATAGGGATGGAGAGATGCTCTGCAAGAATTCAGCCGTGTGCCTCGCATCGTTTCTCCGCTGGATGCCATATTCATTGGCCACAATCCGGTTGCGCACGTCTATCACCCTCCGCACCATGGCCCAAGAAGAACGGGCCGGATACAACAACGGGTAACGGGTATAAAACAAATAAGCCTTCACTTGGCGATGATCCACCCCCATGGCATATTCCAGCACCGCCTGATAGAGGAGCATCTGCACCCGGTTGTTTTCCTTTGGTTCCACCTTGCCCCGTATGGCATATTCATCTGCCTTGCCAGACTTCATTTCAATGAATGAAGACATATCCCGCTGCATATAGTCCAACCGCCCTTGAAGTCCCAACGCTTCGCAGATGTACGAAGGCTCCAGCACAGCATCCGTTTTGTCGAGGGCATAGCCTGAAGCAGGAAAGACTTCGTTTACCGTCTTGCGGATATGCTCAAAATGCCGCTTGCAATCTGCAAAGAATGCCGCCTCCTTTTCCCGGTCGAGCAAATCCTCGCACGCCGCCAACTCGATGGGATAGGCTCGGAAAGCCTTCTTCATGCAAGCCAGGTAGTCAGGTGTGCCCGCCGCATGAATCCATTCGTCAAGAAAGAGGTTGACTATGTTACCCAGCAACAACGGCCTGGTATTGCCCTGCGGCTGCAAGCGGGCCAGCACATAGTTCAAGGGGTGGTGCCCGTATTCCTTAAAGCATTCGGCCAGCGAACTGATGTCTATCAGATAATCCGGCTCCAGCACAATGAACGAAGGGGTCAGCACATGCTCCTCGTCAATGGCTACATCCAGCAGGTTCAGTTGGGCATGCTGCCACAGCACACGGCATGTTTCCCGAAATTCATCATTAACCTGGGGCACATTATAGCGGACACGCCACAAGCTGCCCCCGATAGCATCGACAGGTGTCACATACAAGAAATCTCCCTCGGCATACTGAAAGGTAACCCTCATGCGCTTCACCTGCCGGGCTCCCTGCGGGGTAAGCACATAGGTGGCATCCGCACGGGGCAGCAATGCATACAAATCGGCCGGTATATCCTTGCCCATCAAGCGCTTCACAAAGAAAGCCAGCGTCTTGGCATCCCTTAACAACTGCTCCCGCCCGGGTTCTGCCCGGTGGTTCAATATGTCGTTCGAGGCCAGGCGGAAAGTGTGCAGGCGGTTTTCCTCGGCAAGGGTTAGGCCTACCTTGGAAGCTACAAAGCTGATGCGTGCCGACAGGTCGGTCATTTGCAGGCTTCCCCTATCGTCGGCCAGTTGGGCATGGCACAGGCGCTCCAGCAACTCGCGCAGCTGGCGGTAGGCCGCATATCCCGACAGGGACACATCGCGGCATACCGCCCAAAGCACACCATAATACTCTTCTACCTCCCGGTCAGTGTACATCAAGCCTCCTCATCGGTTTCTTCACGCTTCTTGTCTTTCACCATCAGGATGCTCAGCTCATACAGCAGATAAAGCGGCACAGCCACCACGGTCAGCGTAAACGGGTCGCCCGTCGGGGTAATCACAGCCGCGGCAATCACTATCAGCACCGCCGCATGCCTGCGGTATTTGCGCAAGAAGGTCTTGTTCACCAGCCCTAAAAGAGACAGCAGCCACGTCACCAATGGCAACTCAAAAGCCAGCCCCATGCACAGCACCAGCATCATGAAGTTGTTGATATAGGAATTCAAGGATATCTGGTTCTCAATCACCGCACTCAGCTGGTAGGTGGACAGGAAGCGCAGGGTCAGCGGATACACCATGAAGTAGCCCAGCAACACGCCCAGGAAGAACATCACCGTTCCCAGCATCAACGCCTTCTTTACCCCCTTCACCTCGTTGGGGTAAAGTGCGGGACTTATGAATTTCCACACCTCATAAAACAGGTAAGGAGCAGCCGTCACGACCGACATCCACAACGACGTGGAAATATGGATAAAGAAAGGAGCAGCCAGGTTGATGTTAATCAGCTTCACATGAAACTCCTCTGTGAAGAAGTCTCCATCCAGATGGAATGTTTCCCCCACCTTCCGCAGCAAGTCGTAAAATACAAAGTCATTCCGGCAAGGTGCCATAATCACCTGGTCGAACAGGTAAGGCATGGCAATAAAATACCCTATGGCCAGCACGAACCACACGCCCAATACGCGAAACAACACCCGGCGCAACTCATCCAAATGATCCCAAAAGGTCAGTTCTTTTTCACTCATAGCACTATTTTAGTACAACACGCTCGCGCCACAACATTGTTTTGCAAAGACGTCATCTATCCTTGGAGACGGGCTCGTCTATCTCGTCCTTTGCCTTGTTTATTTCTTCCTTAGCCTCGTTTACGCCTTCTTTAAAGCTCTTCACACCCTTGCCCAGTCCCCTCATCAGTTCAGGAATTTTCTTTCCTCCGAAAAGCAACAGAATAATCACTGCAATTATAATCCACTCGGTGCCGCTGGGCATTAATAAAATTAAATTTGTCATAGTTGTATTACATTTATTTGCGTTGCAAAGATAATATTTATTTTTTAGAAAAAACAAAACTGAGAAAAATCAATCTTGATAATATACGCGCTTCACCCGCGCCGAAATGCTTGTCAGCACTTCGTAAGGAATGGTTCCCAAGGCATCGGACAATACCGTCACCGGCAGGTGGTCGCCGAATATCTCCACCCGGTCTCCCTCACTGCACGGAATGTCTGTCACGTCTATCATACAAACATCCATACAGATGTTGCCCACATAGGGAGCCTTCTGCCCGTTCACCAGGCAATAGACCGCCCCGTTGCCCAGGTGGCGGTTCAGCCCATCGGCATAGCCTATAGGGATGGCAGCAATGCGCGACGGGCGGGTTAAATGCCCTTTGCGGCTGTAGCCCACCGTTTCATCGGTCGGAACATCCCGTATCTGCAGAATGGTGGTCTGCAAGGTGCTCACATTGTGCATGACGGCATTAGTAACCGGATTGATGCCATACAGCCCGATGCCCAGCCTCACCATGTCGAACTGAGCGCCAGGAAAGCGCTCTATGCCTGCCGAATTGCAGATATGCCGCAATATTTTGTGGGGGAAAGCCGCCTGCAAGGCGCCCGAAGCCTCCTCAAACGTCTCTATCTGCCGGCGCGTAAAGGCATCGAACTGCGGGTCGTCGCTACCCGCCAAGTGCGAGAACACCGAGCGGGGAATCACCGCATTCTGCCCTTTCAGCCGCTCTATGAGCCGGGGCATGTCCCCCGGCGCAAAGCCCAGACGGTGCATCCCCGTGTCCAGCTTGATGTGGATGGGGAAGTTGGCAATACCTTCCTTCTCGGCTTCCCGTATCAAGGCCTCCAGCAAGTGGAAGCTATAGACTTCCGGCTCCAGCTTATAGTCGAACATCGTCTTGAAAGCCGTCATTTCCGGATTCATGATGAGAATGTTGGCCGTAATGCCAGCCTTGCGCAGCTCAAAGCCCTCATCGGCCACGGCCACGGCCAGGTAGTCTACCCGGTGCTCTTGCAAGGTCTTGGCTATCTCGTACGACCCCGCGCCATAGGCCGAGGCCTTCACCATGCACACCATCTTTGTCTCCGGGCGCAACAGGCCGCGATAGTAATTCAAGTTGGCTATCATCGCCCCCAGGTTCACCTCCAGAATGGTTTCGTGCACCTTCTTTTCCAGCACCTCGGTCAGGGCATCAAAGCCATACCTGCGGGCACCTTTTATCAGGATGATTTCATTCTCCAGGCGGAGTTTGCCTGCGCTGATGTCCTTCAGCAAGGCTGCCGTATCCGGGTAGAAAGCCTTCTCCATGCCGAAGCGGTCGGCACAAATAGCCATCTCGCTCCCCACCCCGATGACACGCTCTACCCCCCGGCTGTTCACCAACTGGGCCACCTGGCGGTAAAGCGAATGGGCGGTCTGCCCCGTTTCCAGGATGTCGGACAATATCAGCGTGCGCTTCAGTCCCTTACCCTCCGAGCGCCTGTACATAAAGTCGAGAGCTATGTCCAGCGAAGCCAAGTCCGAGTTGTAGCTATCGTTAATGAGCAGGCATCCGTTCTTGCCCTCCTTTACCTCCAGGCGCATGGCCACCGGTTCCAACCGCGCCATGCGCTCCGTGATGGCGGCAGGCGGAAGCATCAGGTACGCGCATGCGGCCAGGCAGTGCAAGGAGTTTTCTATGGACGCATCGTCTATGAAAGGCAGGGTGTAGCTATTGTCCATATCTAGGTAACGGTAAGACACCACCGTGCAGTTGTCCCGCTTGTCTATTTTGCTTATGTATAGCGGCCGGTCGGCATCCTTGCAACTCCAGGCTATCTCGCGGGCAGGCAGCATGGACTTGGCCACACAGCTGCTTATGAACTCGTCGTCGCCATTGTAAATCACCACATCGCAATCCTTGAACAGGGTAAGCTTCTCCATGCACTTCTCTTGCATGGAAAAGAAATTTTCCTGATGAGCCCCCCCTATGTTGGTCAGGATGCCGATGGTAGGCTTAATGATGTTCTGCAAGGCACGCATCTCTCCCGGCTCCGAAATGCCGGCCTCAAACACGGCCAGCTGATGCTCCTCCGCCATCTGCCACACGGACAGGGGCACGCCTATTTGCGAATTGTAACTTCGTGGCGAACAGACTACTGCCTTGTCCGCTCCCAGCAACTGGTGCAGCCACTCTTTCACCACAGTCTTGCCGTTACTGCCCGTAATGCCGATAACCGGTATGCTGAATTGCTCTCTGTGGTGCTCGGCCAGCTTTTGAAGCGCTTTCAGGGGAGAAGGCACCACCAGGCAATTCACATCCGAAGCATTCCATACGGCACATGCCTCCTCCCGCTTATTATAGTCTTCCTCGCTCACCACGAAGTTGCGCACTCCGCGGGCATAAAGCTCGGCTACATAGCGAATGCCATTGTTCCGCCGCGTGGGCAAGGCAAAGAATAGCGTTTCTTCCGGAAAACTCAGTGAACGGCTGTCCGTCAGCAGCCAGTCTATCGTGGTAGGCGCGCTCCCTATGCGGTTCGCGCTTATGATTTCTGCAATTTTTTCAATTGTATATGACATGTTTCTCGCTCTTTTTCGAAGTCTAAGTACGGGTATTTTTCGCAAAGTCGGTCTATTTTTAACACAATTTGTTCTAAAAAACGCTTATACTCGTCCGACTCCGGGCGGAAAGGCTTATGGGATAGCATCTTATGGATATCCTCGCAAGAAGCCATTATACCCCTTGCATCCGGGCTGATGCACGCCTCGCAAAAGCGTTGCCACACGTAGTCCACCGCCTGCGCCGAAGGGTGCACCATGTCGTCGGCATAAAAGCGATAGTCGCGCAACTCGTCCGTCACAATCTCATAGGCAGGAAAATAGAAGGCACGACCGGGAAAAGCCTTGCATATCTCCTCCACCGCCAAAAGCAGGGTGGCCTTGCTGAGCTGGCTCTCGTGAAGCCCGTCGCGCAGGTAGCGGATAGGGCTGACAGTAAGATACACCTTCAGCCGCGCATTGCGGGCAAACAGTTCTGCAAACAGCGAGGCATAGGCTGCCGTTATCTCCTCCACCGACAGTCTGCGTCGCCCGAAGTTCCGCTCCGGCAGTTTGTGGCAATTGCCCACCACGCGCCCCGTGCCCTTAGCTTCATACACCACCGCCGAGCCGAAGGTCAGCAGCAGGAAGTCCAGCTTGTCCAATGCTCCCGATGCTGCCCTCAAACGGGTATTAATGAGACGCAAAGCCTCTTCCGGCGTAGCGGCAGAAAAGTCGCTATGGTGCATCGGGCTGTGCCAGTAGCCGTTATACTGAAACAAGTCCTCCCGGCCATACACCCGCCCGGCCATCATCTCCCGCAACGCCTCAGCTATGGACAGCGGGTTATACAGAATGCCGTAAGGATTGACATCGCAGCAAAACTTGCTACCTTTCAGCCGCTCGCCCATAGCCTCGGCAAAGCACGAGCCCAACGACATCAGCCTGTCTTCATGCCCTATGCGCGGCAAGCCTGCAGGCAAAGATACTGGGGTAAAGAATTCTATCATCGGATTATTGAAATAAATGATAATTTATCGGGGCGCGCTGTGTGTGCGATGGCACGCAGATGAAGCAGACGGGCGCAGATGACCGCAGATTTATTTCTTTTCGTCATGCTGAACGTAAGTGAAGCATCTCTCACATAATAGGAGATTCTTCACTGCGTTCAGAATGACAGATACATGGCGCAGCCCTTAAGAATCT